>CAJOMF010000016.1 GCA_905235605.1 uncultured bacterium | reverse complement strand
GTAGCCTCTGTCTTTCGGGATGTCGGCGCATCCGTGACCGCCGAAAACAGCGACCGGAGCGCATTTTGAATACTGGTTTTTGCACGCGATCTTTGTTCCGGTAAAGTCGGCGCCGTTACTTGTCGTTACGATATTCAGAACTTCGCCCTGAGCAATTTCGACTGTCATCGGAACACCTGCCGAAGTACCCGGGATCTTACCGCTTGCAGCGATATCCGCAGTAGGCGTGATCTCAAGCTCGACCGGCATTTCGTAGGCTCCGATTATCGTGAAATAGCCCGGACCGTCGCCGCCGACTCCTGTCTCATCGGGATAACTTGCGATTATGTAGTCCGCACCGAGCTTTGTCGACGGAAGGACAAGCGAAGCGTCGTTCGAATGAAGGTTGTAGAACGGATTGAACTGGTAAACGATTATCGGAAGATCCGATTTTATGTGGTAACTCAGGAAACTCGCAGCAGTTCCGACAAGCATCCTGTCCTCTTTTTTCGGGGTAACGACTATCGTTTCCTGCGGATTTACCGTGATTACAAACGATGAATCGTAGTTTTTGCACTCCATGTCGTCGTATTCGCCGAAAATTGAAGATTTCGTAACTTTGTAGCAGTATTCGAAACTCTCGATTTTCGTCTCCGATCCGTCATCCAGAGTCTTGAAAAATTCAATAGTTGCAGTTTCCGTCGGATGAGAATTTGCTAAAGCGACCGAAAAAGAATCCTTGCTCGTGATTTTTTCAGTTTTTCTGCCGTTGTAGAGTTTCGCCGTGTAGAAATCGCACCCCAGATAGCTGCTTCCAGCCGAAGCACAGGCCTGAGTTTCGCACTTTCCGTAAGCACATACAAGACCTTCAGCGCACTTCTCAACTGCCGGAGTTTCCACACCCGAGCCGTCATCCTTGCACAGAAAAACACTGTTCGGGTCGCTCGCATCACAAACTTTCATTCCGGGATTACAGTTTGTTGAAACAGGCGTCGTGTCAGTATCCGGCTGTTCCTGGCTGTTGCCGCTGTCGGTATCTGTATCAGCATCAGGAACAACACTATCGGCATCTGAACTCGTTCCGTTATCAGAATCGTTCGCTTCGGAACCGTCTCCGTCAGAAACCGCTTCGCCGCTGTCGCCGTCAGGAACAACGAGCTCTTCTTCATCCTCGTCGGATGCCGTACAAGCCGCAAAAAAGAACGCCGAAACGAAAACAAACATTAAAAAAAGCACCTTTTTCATGGATCCACCTCTGAAATCATCAAAACAACACCGGCAGAGTATATTTTTTATTTTAAGGTTGGCAAGAATGAGAATTTGTCGAGTCGCCTAAAATCGAAAAGAAAACTCAAAATTCTGCGATTTTTTGAAATTTCTATCCGAGAATTACCTAGAAAACTCAAAATTTCGTTGATTTTTGAAATTTTTCACATATAATCGTCGGGAAAACTCAGGGAGGAGTTCAAATGGAAAACCGGGCAGGAAAAACAGTTAAGAATTTCAGCGGCGAAAGCGCCTATTTTTCTTTTTATCCGCAGCCGATGCCGCCGGTTCCGGCGATCGAAATCGATTTGGAAATGCTTTCACTTATTACCGATGCACACGAAAAAACAGCAGTTTTGAACAGCGTTTCCGACAGAGTTCCCAATAAAGACCTTTTTATTTTAATGTATGTAAGAAAAGAGGCTATTCTTTCATCGCAGATCGAAGGAACGCAGTGCACTCTTGACGACCTGCTCAATCCCGAAGCAGATGAATTTGTTAACGCAGATATTTCCGATGTCGTAAATTATGTAAAAGCAATAAATTTTTCGACCCTGAGATTAGCGGAACTTCCGCTTTGCAACAGGCTGATACGCGAAACTCACGCAGTGCTTATGAAAAGTGTCCGCGGATGCGACAAAACTCCCGGCGAATTCCGTGTTTCGCAGAACTGGATCGGAGGAGCAGGAAGCACTTTGAAAAATGCCAGATACATTCCGCCGAATCCAAGCGACATGAAAGAATGTATGTCCGATTTTGAAAAATTCATGAATAAAGAAGATGACATAGATATTTTCGTCAAAGCGGCGCTTCTGCACTATCAGTTTGAGACTATCCACCCGTTTCTTGACGGCAACGGCAGGATCGGAAGACTTCTCATCACCCTTTTTCTCATGCAGAATCAGGCGATTTCCTCCCCGCTTCTCTATCTTTCATACTATCTGAAATCAAACAGGATCGAATACTACGACAGAATGGCTGAAATCAGAAAATCGGGCAATTACGAGCAGTGGATCAAATTTTTTCTCCGCGGTGTGTCAGAAACGGCTTCTGACGCGACTGAAACCATCGATCTTCTGACGGAACTTCACCGGAAAAATGAAAAAATCCTCGCCGAAACTCAGCGCTCTGCAAAAAAATCACTCGAATTCCTGCGTTATCTTGAGCAGAATCCGATCATCGAAACAAAGAAAACCGCCGCAGCCCTTAACTATTCCTACAACACCGTGGCGAATTACATCTCACTTTTCTGCGAAAAAGGAATCCTGAAACAGACCTCAAAATCTGGAAAATCAAGAATTTATTCTTACGAAGATTATCTGGGAATCCTCAGAAAAGGCGTTTAATCCTGCCGGAGCGCGGGCGGCTCGCCCGCAGATTCCCGGTTGGTGAGCCTGTTTGCTATTCAAAAAGTGGACACAAAAATGGTCAAAAGTGTCCAGATGTAAAGTTAAAAAGTGAATAGCTGCAAAACAACAACTTGATTTGTCAAGAGGTTTTCGAGAAGCCGTTGCATGCGGGTCGCTCAGCTTTCGCAAAAACCGTATTTTCGCTGTTCATATCAGCCCTAACATATAAACCGGTAAAATGGTCGTTTCACCATCGTGCCGTAAATCTTTTGTGCAAACTACATATCTTTTATCTATTCGTAAGGAGAACTTCTCGCAGAAAGCATCAAGAGAAACATGCGACTTGTAACTTGCAGACTTGACCTCTATCGGACATATCTTTGCACCGCGCGACAAAAGGAAATCCACCTCATAATTATGCCGTTCATCCTTTGCCCAAGTATAGAAATACAGGTTATTCCCGCTGCTCCGCAACATCTGTGCCGCAAGGTTCTCATAAATATATCCCATATTGGCAGGCAACCGGTCGGCAAGCAGCTTATCGTACAGCACATTTTCTGTGAAACTCTTATCCCAGAAAGCGAGTGTTACCATCAGCCCGGTATCGCCTATGTACATTTTCATACGGTTCCTGTCCTCGTTTAACAGCAAGCCTACATTGGGATCTGTCGTATGGCAGGCGATGTTCACTGTCCTGCTGTCCTCCAAAGCAATGAGTAAATCCTCCATTTTGTCCGCACCAGTTCCCTTAATGACGGCAGTCGGATAAAAACGCCCGACACCTCGCGAAAGCATCGTAGGGATGGCTTGATACAATCTGCCGATCTTGCCGTTTTTGTCTATCTTGCGGAAATCGTCGAAATAGAGTTTCAATATCTTGCGCTTGACCATATCCACAGACCGCAGGTTCTTTGTGTTCAGGTACTCGCTTACTGCCTGCGGCATACCGCCGACAAGCATATACAGCCTCAGGTCGCGCATATACTGCCTGTTGAGATCTTCCCCGACAGACTGACCTTTTTCCAACTGCTTGCGTAACAGCGGAATAGTAGCGGTGTCATTCATAGCCCAGCGGAATTCTTCATAATCCATCGGGAACATCTCTATTCTGTCTTCCTCACTTGGGATAGTAATGTCCTGCGTGCTTTGTTTAATACTGATGAGAGAACCTGTTTCTATATAGTCATATCTGCCGTCCTGCACCAGATATTTAACGGCTTGACGGGCCATAGGACATTTCTGCACCTCATCAAAGATTATAAGCGACTCACGCTGATACAAAGTTGTATGATAGATGCTTTGCAGGAATAGAAAAATATAGTCCAGATCCATCAAATCATCGAATAAGTGCAGCACACGCTCGGAGGCTTTGTTGAAATCAATCAGGATGTACGATTTGTACTCACGCTTGGCGAACCTCTCCACAATAGTGGATTTTCCTATTCGCCTTGCACCCTCTACGAGCAATGCACTTTTGCCATTATTTTCCTGCTTCCATTGAAGAATCTGCCCGTAGATTTTCCGCTCAAAAACATAGTCCATAACGATCTCCTTACTAAAAAACATGGAAAAGATAATAAAATCAAGGGAAAATGCAAATAAACAAATCGATTTTCTATCTTTCCCCGCTATTTTTTTATGGAGTTTGCTACTTTTCCCCGATATTTTTTATGCAAAAGTACTATTTGTCCCGGAAACTTTAAAAAGTCTGAGGTTTGTTTGAGATGCCAAAATGGATCCTCAAAAAATTTTCCGTCCAATAAATTATAAACACTGCTTTGCGCCGACGCAATAACTAAAATCCCTTGATTATTTGCGTTTTTTTCGTAAAATACCGCGTTTTTAAGTGAGGTGACTTATGAAAATCAGATTTTTGGCACTTGTTTTAATAGTTTTTTCGGCTTCATTTCAAATAAGCTGCTCAACCATCGAGACGAACGCAACTCCGGCGAATCCGGAATGGGAAGAAGTCGAAGCAAAATATAAGTCTTTGGAATCAGAGAAAGATTTTGCCGAGATGGAAAATTATTCAAAAGAGCTTTCCGCTTTTGAATGGGCGAAATGGCAGACCAATCAGATAAAATTCATGCTCGCATCTGCTTTATACAACCAGAAAAAATACGGCGAAGCGCTCAAAGTGCTGGAAGAACTCAAAGATGTTGCTCCGTTCACTCACAAAACGCACGTCATGGCTGGAAATGCGGCGCTTGCCGAAAAAAATTACAATGATGCCTTGAAATGGATTTTTTCGGTTTATCTCAAACTTGAAAAAGAGCCGAAACTTGCAGCTTCAAAAACCGTTTTCTTTGCGTATCTCTATTCAAAAAGGTTCGACGCTGCGGCAAGATGGTACAGCGAATTTGACGATGCAAAAAAGGCAAACCTTCAGCCGGAATTCGATGCATGGCTGAATGAGAGCGAGGAAAACAGGCGCAGTTTCAACAACGCGCTGAACGGAAATTCAGAACCGGCAGCCGAAGCAGAACAGCCAGAAAGCATTGAAGAAATCACAACAGAAGCTGAAAAAAGCAAAACCGCTCCTGAAAGCAGCGAAAATATTGAAGGAAGCCTGCCTGTAGCAGTTGTCGCATTCGACGGAAGCTACGTTCCCGACTGGAAAAAAGTCTGCGTCGCGCTCTCTTCAAACGACAAGTGGAGCAAATACAACGAAGTCATAAAAACCTATATAAACTGGCATCTGACCAAGTTCGACAAAAGCGGAATAAAACCCGAATTTATTGAATACGAAAGTGCTGAGACCGTTGACAAGTTGATGAAAAAAGCCAAAGAAATCAACTGTTTTGCCATAACAGGACCGTTTTTTGCGCCTGAATTTGCTGAAAGTTTCATAGAAAAATCAGCTGAATATTCGATTCCCGTCATTTCATACATCCCTTTCGGCACGGTTCCGGGATCACTCTTCTTCAATGTGCGCCAGACAAAAGACCTGGAAGCCGAAAACCTTGTAAAATACGCAGTTTCCGAAAGGGAAAAAACAAAATTCGCTATCGCCTATATTGACGATGCAAACGGCAGGGCGCTGCGCGACACATACTGGAAGAAAATCGAGGAAGCAGGCGGTCAAGTCACGGATATTATTGACATTTCTCCGGCAGACAGAGCATACAAGGACGATGTCGAAAAAGTTGTCGGCAAGCAGGATAACTACGACGAAGCGATCCGCGCATTCAAGTGGCGCAACAAAGAAAAATTCACAACAGCAGCCATTATGAACAGAGCAGTTGACAATTTCATAAAAAGGATCCCCGGCAAGTGCAACTTTGAAGTTCTGGTCGTTCTCACCGATCCGAAACAGACCGCCAGCCTTCTTCCGGCATTCCCCTACCTCAATGTCGAATTCGCATACTTCCAGAAATACCTGAACCGCGCCGTCACTCTCAAAAAGCAGGAACTGAGAAAAGACGGCTACGACTGGGATATTCAGCAGATCCTCGTTTTAGGCCCTTCCGAAATAATGAACAGCACGAAAAATATTGAAGAACTCGATAAACTTATCGACGGCATGATAATTTTTTCGCCGAGACCTGACACTACTGAAAAAAATGAAAAATATTCAAAAATATCCAAGGCTTTCAAAGATAATAACAGCCGAGCTCTCTACTTCGCCGAAACAATTGCGGCAGAAGTGACCGACACGGTTACGACGGCTCTCGCGGCTTCACAGAAAAGCGATATGGGAAATTTCGTCGAAACTCTGAAAAACACTTCTTACACTTCAATCCTTTCGGGTAAGACAGTAAAATTCGACGAGTTGAACCGCATGACAGGAAGCGGCGAGATACTTATCGGCAGAAAAAAAGAACCCTTCATGACAAAAGAAGAAATCGAAGAGGAACTGAAGCGCAAAGCCGAGGAAAAACTTAAAGAAGGAAAGCAGCCTGAAGAGAGTGAAAATGAAGCACCTGAAAATTGATGTTCTGACACTTTTTCCCGAATTTTTCGAGTCACCATTCTCTGTCAGCATGATGAAAAGGGCACTGGAGAACGGCACGCTCGAACTCAATCTGCACCAGATCCGCGAATTCGGGCTCGGAAACAGACGTCAGGTCGATGATTCACCTTACGGCGGCGGAGCCGGGCTCATAATGAAGCCTGAAGTTATAACCGCGGCGTGGGAAGCACTCCCGAAAACCGAAAAAACGATCACGATCGTTATGTCACCGAGAGGCAAACTTTTCAACCAGCAGAAAGCAGTCGAATTTTCGGAAACTGCCGAACATCTGATCATCGTCTGCGGTCACTACGAGGGGATCGACCAGCGTTTCATCGAAATTTCCGGCGCTGTAGAACTTTCTGTCGGAGATTACGTTCTTACAGGCGGCGAACCGGCGGCACTTTCGGTGATCGATGCGGTAACGCGGCTGATTCCGGGCGTTCTGGGGAACGAAGAATCGTTCAAAAACGAGTCTTTTTCGTTGCCTTTACTTGAGCACGACCAGTACACGATGCCGCGTGTTTTCAGAGGTCTGGCGATCCCGAAAGTTTTGACCGGCGGCAACCACGCCAAAATCGAAGCGTGGAGACTGCGTAACGCTCTGGCAAAAACTGCCGAAAACAGACCCGATCTGCTTTCAAAAATTCCACCTGAATTCTGGGAAGAAATGAAATGAAAAATTTTTATATCGGACTTATCCACAGCCCCGTCTTAAGAAACGGCGCGGCAATAACTTCATCGATCACCAACCTTGACCTGCACGACATTGCGAGAGTCTGCGCGACTTACGATCTCGGCGGATATTTCGTGATCCATCCCGATGAAAAAATGCGCTCGATCGCAACTCAGCTCGCATCGCACTGGACTTCGGGAGAAGGAAAAACTTACAATCCTGACCGCTTCAAAGCGCTTCAGGTAATGAAGATCGTTCCGAGTTTGGATGAAGCAAAAAAGGCGATCGAAGAAAAATGGGGAACAAAACCGGTAACGATCGGAACGACTGCTAGAAAAAAAGAAAAATCGATCACGATAAAAGAGCTCAAAGAAGAAAAAAACAAACCCGTTCTGATACTATTCGGAACAGCGGGCGGAATGGAAGATAACTTTTTAAATTCATTGGATTTTTTGCTTGAGCCGATAGACCTCGGAACAGGCTATAACCACTTAAGTGTAAGAAGCGCGGTGTCGATTTTTATTGACAGACTGGGCAGAACTGACTAATATGCCGCCGCGTTATTTTTGGAGGAGTTAAAAATGACAACCAACATTATTCAAAAACTTGAAAATCAGCAGAAAAGAATTGACCATTACTATGTAAAACCGGGAGATAAAATCGAAGTTCACACCCGTATCATCGAAGGTGAAAAAGTTCGTATCCAGATCTTCAAGGGCGATGTCATCGCTATTAAAAACGGCAGAGACAACAACAGAACCACAATAACAGTCAGAAAGTTCTCGGGCGGCTACGGCGTTGAGAAGATATTCCCGCTCCACTCCCCGATGATCGAGAAGATAGAGCTCGTAAACAGAGGTCTCGTCCGCAGAAGCAAACTTTACTATCAGAGACTTCGTAAGGGCAACGCAGCTAGAATCAAACCGAAAAACATCTGGTAGTGTTTTCGTTTTTATTCGCGTTATTTCTCGCAGTTTCAGCAGAAAATCCTGTTTGCCAGTCAAGATTCGAAACAGCCGAAGAGTTATATAAGTCGATTGTACTTCATCCTGACGATATTTCTGTCCGTAGGCAGTATCTGAAAAAATACGGCAACTGCATTTCGGAAGAAAGTATTAAAATCATTGAAGAAAGAAATATTGTTATTGTCGAGGAGCTTGACTGCTCAAACCCGCTTGACGGCATAGAATTTTTTTTCAGAAACAAAAAACTCTGCTCGCGCTCGGTCACTTTTCATCCTTCAAAAAAAGTTTTTACCGCAAAAAAGAATAGTGCGCCCGTTTCGATTCCCGAAAACTGGAAACACATCGAAACTGCCGAAACGATGCTTTTCTATGATTCGACCGCAAAATTCGGGGAAAACAGCGACACGACCGGTCAGATCCTGACAAAAAGCGAAGACGGGATCTTCACGAACCACCTCGGAAAAGTGATCCATCCCGAATTTGTCTACTCAAACGGAAACTGGGAAAAAGTTTTCCCTCTGCGTGAGTTTTTTTCTCTTAGTATCGGGAAAGACGACTCTTTCGAGCTCAGAATAATAACTGAAAACCAGCTCCCGTACGAGCAAAAAGAACTCTTTGAACTTATCGGCATCAAATCCGACAAAACTGAAGAACCTTTTTTCGCCCCGAGCAGCGTTTCACTTAAGGGAAAAGGGCTGAAAGGGATCAGAATCCCGAAAACCGAGTATCTGACAGACAGTGAAAGTGACCACGGTACATACAAAATATCCTTAAATTACACTGAGTTGCAGAAAAAAGAGGCTGTGACTGCAAAAACTGAAAATTACGAGCTTAACATCATTTTTTCAGACGGATCGCTTGAAGCAGTACTCACTGTTTTCGTCAAAAAACTGACTCCTGAAGACGCCGTAAAAATCAGAGCGACCGTAAACCGCGAAATTCCGTCATTCTTTGTTCAGACGGCAAAATAAGCAAAAGAAAAATACTCGGCGAAAAGCTGTAGATTTTCCTTGCATTGGATATTTTTTTTACTATAAACAAGCGATTTTGTTGTTTCCTTAATTTAATAAGAGAGGGTGTTATGAACAAGACTCCGTTATTTGAAAGACATGTAGCAATGGGCGCTACAATGGCTGAATTCGGCGGCTGGGACATGCCGCTGTGGTATAAGACAGGTCAGACTGCAGAACACAAGGCAACTCGTGAAAACTGCGGTCTTTTTGACATCTGTCACATGGGTGAATACATCATCACGGGAAAGGATTCCTTCGCTTTCTGGCAGAAGATCCTTACGAACGACGTCAGAGCGATCGAAGACGGTCAGGCTCAGTACAACTTCATGCTCAACGAGAAAGGATGCGTTATCGATGACTGCATCGTTTACCGTTTCAACGAAGAAAAATGGATGCTCGTCGTCAATGCCGGAACTCAGGACAGTGACTTCGAATGGCTCAAAAAGAACGCGCTTCCCGACATGAAACTTGAAAATATCAGCGCGCAGACATGCAAGCTTGACCTTCAAGGCCCGAACGCTCCGAAACTTATCGCTGACATCGCCGGAAGAGAGGCGATCGAAGGACTCAAGTTTTTCCGCTTCGTTGACAATGTTGACCTTGACGGGATCAAAGTCCTCCTCAGCAGAACCGGCTACACGGGCGAGATCGGTTTCGAGATCTACTGCGACATCAAAGAGACCGTAAAACTTTGGGATCTTCTTCTTGCAAGAGGCGAAAAATACGGGATCATGCCGGCAGGACTCGGAGCAAGAGACACGCTCAGACTTGAAGCAGGTCTTCCGCTTTCGGGTCACGAAGTACGTCCGGACGTAGTTGCAGCGGGAACTCCGTGGGAATTCGCGATCAGCTACGAGCACGATTTCATCGGCAAAGAGCCGCTTATGGCTGCAAAAGGAACGATCTTCGCTTATGCGGTCACAGTCGAAGGAAAGAGAAAACCGGGCGACCACTCGAAAGTCCTCTACAAAGGCGAAGAGATCGGCGTTCTCACCTCCGAAATCATGGCAGTTTCGCTCGGAATGGTCCCGGCAGGATTCATCAGAGTCAACAAGGAACTTGCTATTGATGAAGAGATCGAGCTTCTGAACGAAAAGGGTAAGACTTTCAAGGCTTTTGTCAAGGCAAATCCGCTTGTAAAGGGCACTTCAAGAAAGAAAATGGCTTCAATGTTATAACTTTTAATAACTTTTTTTGAGGAGAAAATCATGGCAAACTACAACATTCCTTCCGAACTCAGGTATTCGAGAACACACGAATGGGTTATGGATCTCGGCAACAAAAGATACCGCCTCGGTATCACCGATTTCGCTGCACAGCATGCCGGCGACATCACCTATGTTGAACTTCCGGAAACCGAAACCGTTATCGACAAAGACGGCGTTGACTGCACGATCGAGACTGTAAAAAGCTCCGAAGACATCTGCAACCAGATCACCGGAACAGTCACCGCAGTAAACGACATGCTTGAAGACAGCCCCGAAACTGTAAGCAGCGACTGCTACGGCGACGGCTGGCTTTATGAAGTAGAAGCTGAGAACGACGAAGATTTCAGCTCGCTTATGACCGCTGAAGAATACGAAGAATTCCTTGCAACTCAGGAAGACTAAGGGTTTCAGGACTTTTTGAATGTCGGGGGAGCGTTTTTCGTTCCCCTTTTTTTATTAAACACTTGAGAGGTAAAAAATGAGATACCTTCCGATAACGGATAAAGAGAGAAAAGAGATGCTCGATAAAATCGGCGTAAAGTCGGTCGATGATCTCTTTTCACCGCTTCCGCAGAACGTTCTCCTCAAAAAAGAGCTGAACATCCCCTCTGCAAAAAGCGAACCCGAACTTGAAAAGATGATGGACGAGCTCGGAAAGAAAAATTCGGGCGCGAACATGCTTTCATTCCTCGGCGGCGGCTGTTACAAACACCACTGCCCCGCTCTCGTCGACCAGATGATCTCGAGAAGCGAGTTCTACACGTCCTACACTCCCTATCAGCCCGAAGTAAGCCAGGGAACGCTGCAGGCGATCTTTGAATTCCAGACGATGATCGCGAACCTTTTCAAAATGGATGTCGCGAACGCTTCGATGTACGACGGCGCAACAGCTGCGGCTGAAGCAGTCCTCATGTCGCACAAGATCCAGACGAAAAGACACAAAGTCCTCATCGCTTCAACAGTAAATCCGCAGTACATCCAGACGGTCAGGACATACACAGGATTTGTCGTAGATTCGATCGAACTTCTTGAAATGGATGCCGCTACGGGCTGCGTTGCAGAAAAAGAACTCGAAAAGATCGATGAAGACACCATCTGCGTAGTTTTCCAGTATCCGAACTACTTCGGCATGATCGAAAACATCCGCAGGATCTCGGCAGTAACGCATGAAAAAGGCGCTCTGCTCATTCCGGTAATCACCGAAACGACGGCTCTCGGGATCCTTGCAGCACCCGGCGACATCGACGCTGATATCGCTGTCGGCGACGGTCAGGCACTCGGCATTCCGGTAAACTTCGGCGGTCCCGGCGTAGGTCTTTTCACCTGCAAGGAAAAATACATGAGAAAGATGCCCGGCAGACTTATCGGCCAGACGGTCGACAAGAACGGCAACCGCTGCTTCGTTCTCACCCTTTCGGCACGTGAACAGCACATCAAACGCGAAAAGGCGACCTCGAACATCTGCTCCAACCAGGGACTTATGGCGACGGCAGCTTCGATTTACCTCGCTACGATGGGAAAAGAAGGAATGAAGGAAGTCGCTCTCATGAACCTCAAACGTGCGGATTACCTCAAGAACAAGATCGAGAAGGAGACTCCGTGCAAAGTCGCTTTCAAAGGAAGCAACTACAACGAATTCACGATACTCACACCGGGATGCGCATGCTGCGTACTCAAAGCACTTGCGGAAAAGGGGATCCTCGGCGGAATCCACGCGAAAAAATACTACCCCGAACTTGAAAACGCGGTCATCGTCAACACGACGGAGATCCACAGCTACGAAGAGCTTGACAAGTTCGTTGCGGCACTCAAAGAAGTTACAGGAGGTGCAAAATGAGTTACCCCGGAATGAAAGACCTCAAACTTAAAGAATCGGTCATTTTTGAAAGAAGCCGCGAAGGAAGACGCGGATATTCGCTTCCCGAAGAAGACCTCAAAGGTGCTGAAAACATACTTCCGGCAGAGCTCCGCAGAACTGATCTCGACCTTCCGGAACTCAGCGAAGTCGATGTCGTCCGCCACTACACGAGACTTTCGACTTACAACTACAGCCTTGACCACGGTTTCTATCCGCTCGGCAGCTGCACGATGAAGTATAACCCGAAGATCAACGAGAAACTTGTCCGCAACCCGCAGTTCACGGAACTTCACCCCGAAACTCCGGCACCTTACGCGCAGGGAACTCTCAAGATTATGTTCGAAATGCAGAGAATGCTCGCTGAAATCGGCGGATTCGCGGCCTGCACGCTCAATCCTTCGGCAGGCGCTCACGGTGAATACACCGGAATCGGCATCATCAGAAGCTATTTCGACAAAATCGGCGACAAGAAACGCAAAAAAATAATCATCCCCGACAGCGCACACGGCACGAACCCCGCAAGCTGCGCTCTCAACGGATTTGAAGTCGTAGTCCTTCAGAGCGACGAGCACGGAAAGGTCAACCTTGAAACGCTCAAATCGCTCCTCACAGATGAAGTTGCAGGTATCATGCTCACCAACCCGAACACGCTCGGCGTTTTCGAAAGCGACATCCTCGCGATCACGAAGATGGTCCACGATGCAGGCGGCCTTGTTTACGGCGACGGCGCGAACATGAACGCACTTCTCGGTGTTGCAAGACCCGGAGACATGGGAATCGACGTCCTCCACTACAACCTGCACAAGACCTTCTCGACTCCTCACGGCGGCGGCGGCCCAGGAGCAGGCCCAGTCGGCGTATGCGAAAAACTCGTCGAATTCCTTCCGAATCCGTTCGTAGTCCTCAAAGACGGACTTTATACCTTCAACGATTCCGACAATTCGATGGGAAGAGTCCGCTCATTCTACGGAAACATGGGCGTAACGCTCAAAGCGTTCATCTATATCCTTGAATACGGCAAGGAACACCTCGGCGAAACCGCGAAAAACGCAGTTCTCAACGCGAACTACATCAAAGCGTGCCTTCGTGACTACTACCACCTCAAATACAAATCAGACACGCTCCACGAAGTCGTTTTCGACGATTCCGAAATGCCGAACCACATCACCACGATGGATATCGCGAAAGCACTCATCGACCGCGGCTACCATCCGCCGACAGTCTACTTCCCGCTCATCGTTCACGGCGCACTCATGATCGAGCCGACCGAAAGCGAAAGCAAAGAGACCCTTGACGAGTTCATCGAAGCCATGATCGACATCGCCGAAACAGCTAAAACCAACCCTGAAAACATCCTCAACGCTCCGCTGAACACAGCAGTCAGCCGCCCGGATGAAACACTCGCGGCAAGAAAACCCGTGCTCAAGTGGCAGAGAGGGGAATAGGATTCTGAAAAAATTCATTCGTAAAAGTTACCATAGGATCAAATTCTTGAATATCTTTAAGCATTTATTTTGAAATTCTTGTTTCCGAATTGATATTGTTAAAGTTAAATTCCGCTATTTTGAGGTATAAAAAGCGAGAAAAATTACTTATAAAAAAGTTCTTCAATTGTTTCAGTGTCCAATTGGTCTTTTAGCCACATCGGGTAAGCACTCAATGTGGCGACACTGTTGCTATTCTTTACAAATTCAAGTTCTTTGTCCAAAATGTCTTCCTGTTCCATTTTCTTCAAATAAGGTATGTCCGGAATGGAGCAACAACCAGTCAGAATCCAGTTTGCTTTACGGTAATTTTCCTTGCATATGACATTCCAGTCATTCAAAGAATCTGTTTTTACCGCAGACCTTGTGTGATTGTGTGCAAATTGTTTAAAGCCGCCTTTCTCGCAATTTTCCAGAGGAAAGATTTTTCTGTCTTCCTTAAATAATCCTTCTTTTTTATCGCATATTTTTGCTGTTTCGACCATAGGATAACTTATGAATAATTTTCCGTTTTCAGTTTCATTGTTAAAAGTTTCGACCATTTTCCCCAATTGCATGCTGGCTTTTTTTTCATCCCGTTTGTGAATATCCAAATCAAAAAAGAGATATATTGCCGAAAATTCGTCACGAGAATAACAATCAAGAGATTTGTCTTTCTTTTGCACAATAGGAAACAAATCCGCCAATTCGTCTTTACCATTATCTAGTTTTTTCAATTCATTATAAAGGGAATAAATACTACTCGTGTAAGAAACTATGACATTGCTTGAATCACTGCCATAGTCCAAAACAATTTTGTATGCGTCAAGAAGACTCCTCAACAATTTCGGGTCGTCTTTTTTGCCTTCCATAATAAATAATATCTTGCTGCTATTCATTAGCCGAACGCCTTAGCCCTGAACATTTTTGGAATATTATGCGCTTCACGCAAATCTTTTTTTACAACAGAAGACAAGGGACCAAGAACATATGTTTTGTCTTCTTCGGTATTCCGATATTCTTCGGTCATGTTAAATGCACAATCAGGGCGTATGCAGTCGTTTGACAATAAAGTAGTGTCATGTGTTGTCAAAATGACCTGACAATCCAGTTTGCGAAGCATTTTTACTACAGTTTCAGATGTTTTTTCATGATAAAACGCATCGAATTCATCAAGATACATAAAAGATGGAGCTGTCGCATCACTCTTTAATGCTTCAAGATACCAAAAGTAAAAATGAACTAACGATTTTGTTCCGGTAGAAGCATTGGCCCAAAAATCAATAACGTTTCCGTTAAAATCAAAACATATTCTCTTTTCTCCGTTAACCTCTAATGAAATGAGTTTGCATCTAACTTCAACTGAATTTAAAAAAGCCTCAAGTTCAAGCAATTTGTTCTGCTGTAAAATTTCTACGTCAACTCGTTTTTCTCCCACAAAGTAACCTTGATATAAATTTTCTTTCAAATTTTGAACCATCAGCATACGATCTACGAAATCAAAGAATTGCTGAACTACAGCATTTTGAGGATTATTTGAAAGTATCCCATTTTTCCGAATATAGCGTAAAGCCGATATCATAGGATTAATAGTGCGGTTCAAGGTTTCAAGCCCTTCGAGCGAAGTGTCAAAAGTGTCCCCTTGACGTGAAAGAACTATTTTGCCATCTATGGATAATTCCTCATTCAAAATATATACATAAACTGCTTTTTTATAGCTATAAACCAGTTTGGAATCCCCAAAACAAAATTCATAACAGAATTCCGCAGGTTCATTCGGTTTAAACGCATTTTGATAGGTTTTGTAAAATGCCAAAACTTTTTGATTATCGGTCAGTGTTCCAACAATATCAAAGATTGCCTTACCCAAATTCGACTTGCCGATGCTGTTCGGACCATAAATAAGTCCCGTTTTTACGATCCCGTTCTTGACACAATCCTTTGAAAACTCATAAGATTTTGTCTGCGAGAAATCAATGCAAAAAGATTTCTCAAAATTCTTGAAATTTTTTACAGTAAATTTCGAAAGCATCGAAACCTCCTATTTATAAGAACTTAAATAACAACATTTTTAAGCAGAACATCTCGTGCCGTAAAAAAAATACGGCAAAATTCTATTGTGTCAATATTTTTATAAAATGAGACTCATTTCTTTTCAATGAAATTGGCTCTGTCATTTTTTATGTGGGATAATTGGATTTGATCATTTCAGAGTCTGCTCATATCAATAAGTTTTAAGAAAAAGTAATCATCGTCGTTATAGCCGTAGGCGTGTCGTCGTAATGTCTTGATTTTCTGATTGATTCACTCCATTTTGCCGTTTGAGATGTTGTAAACGGCGTGTGCTGTGATGCCTTTGAAATGGGAGGTTAAAAACTTTGCAAACCAGTCAAAGTGTCTGTTTTTAACCGATTCGCAAAGATCAATGATTTCAGTGATTTCAGCCTCCATTTCCGTTTCATCAGTCAGCTTGTAGGCGAGTTTCAGTTTTTCCTTGATGAGGTCGATTGTGAGCAGTAGTTGATTTTCTTTTATAAGGGCGTTGTACTTTTCCTCGTTGCCGCCTTTGAGTTTCTTTTTTTTCTTCTTAAAAAGGAATTCTTTCTGCTTAACAGCCTGTTCTTTTTCGGCTTTTTCATCCTTTTTCTGAAGTGTTTCGCGGCTCGAAACCAGAATATATCTGCTGTGTTTGAGCTTCGAGGCGGCTTCGGTGTTTCCCTCTTTGTAAAGGCGTTCCATCTCGTCCTTTCGCACTTCGTTTACAACTTTCTCGTTGAAATTCTTGATGACATGGAAGTAGTCAAACACGATCCGAAGGTGCGGACATCTTTTCAGAAACGCGGCGTGAAAACCGGCGTTCATATCACAGCTTACAGCCTCGACCTCTTTCATCCAGTTCAGTCCGACATGGTCAATGAAATTGTGGACGACATCCTTTCCTTTGCCTTTCTGAATCCAGAGGATATACCCTGTTTCGAGGTCGATTATATGTGTGGCGTACTGATGTCCTCTGTGCAGCTTGAACTCGTCTATTGCAAGGTATTTCGCCTGTCTTTCCGGTTTCTTGAGCCTTGTTCCGTTGTCTGTCGTGTGAAGCCCGAGCAGCCGTTCCTTGTCTATCGCCTTGACGACATTTTTGCCTAAACCCGTGATCCGGGAAATCTGTCTGAGTGTATATGTCCCCGAAGAAAGCAGACCGCATACAACTCTCAGAAGCTGGACGGTAATCCAGTGGGTTGCTGCCTTGAACGCTATGTGCTGAATATGCGTGTTTCTGCATTTAGGACAGAAAAAACGCTGAACTGTCAGAACTATCTCTGTAGGAGTTGTGCCAAAATTCGAATGATTCAGCCTTGTTACATATTGATCATGGATATGCATTGTTCCGCCGCATTTACAGACCCGGTCTGAATCGGAAACATCAACATATCCGTAAAAACAATAAGTCAATTCTCCGTTTTCACTTGTTTTTATTATGGTTCTTTCGTTGTGAAACCCTTGAAGACCTGACGGAATATACAAATAATCAACGGGAACGGCTCTTTCTTGACTCTCTTTTTGCTTTTGGCTATAACTCATCTCGGGATTCTCCTTATAGTTTTTGTGCCAATTAAACTTAAAGGATGAATCCTCTTTTTGCCATTTTATTTCAGAAATCTTTACGCTTTTTGATTATCCCACATAAAATGTGACTGAACCATGAAATTTTACAAGGAGTTGTTTATTTTCTTAGAATTTAGCAATTAAAATCTAAAAATTCTCTGCTTCAAAATGTATTTTTTATTTTCAACAAGCAGTTATTTTACGGATTGCTTTCAAGACCAATAAAGATTTCTCAAATAGACAAATAAGTCTAAGAAACACATTCACCTGAAGCCAGATTGCATATCGGGTATGCTGGATCTGTACAGTCATCACTCGATTCGCACAAAATTCCATCTGCTTCTGTGTTTGTTATGCAGAAACCTTCATCTTCTTTGCATTTCCAAGTTATCGGACAATCTGCCTGGCTGGAACATACTTGTCTCTTTCGGCAGTAATATATTGTTCCGAGTTCAGCATCCTGAACAGGGTTTTCAATGTCGCAGTAAGAAGCTCTCTCACAATCAACATTTGATTTACAGATTGTTTTTATGTTTCTTTGAACACAAGTTCCGTTAGAAAAAATAAAGTTTTTATCAGTACACTCAAAAAAGCATCCGTTTTTATTTCCATTATCATTATCATCACCAGATTTTCCCTCTGTTGTCGGAGTCCACATATCGTCCCAATCCCAAGTTTGCGTAACAGTATCTGAAATCCAAGTCGTATTTTCTGGAAGTCCGCTACATTTTGCCTCACGAGAGTCCGGAAAATCTTTTCTTACGCAACGGGCATAGGCACTATCTTTATTTTTTAGTGATCCATCGAGAAAATCTATTCCATAATGTTTTTCATAATCTTGGGATATATATGTTGACCACAGAAAGGCAATTTCACCAAATTTACTGTAAGAACCATCAGTTTTTGCGCCACCATGGCAATGCCATTCATTTTCAACGAAATCACAATTCAATAAAAGAGTCTGCAATACTTTTGTACTTGGAAGACGATAATCGTTATAACCGCCTTCACTCAGATTATTACAATAATCCACCGCATCGGCCCATTCCATTTTTTCTGCTGTTTTTCCAGACCAGATCAGTGCTGTTTCGGCATCAATACACGGTGTCTTACTTTCAGGACTGCAAAGAGGCAAGTCTGAAGAGTTCTTTATGCAAGAAGCCCCATCAAAAACATACCCGTTTTTACATTCACAAACATAGTAGTTTGAAGTTAGGCTGTTTGTTTTGCAGTTACCAGTGGAATTATCAATATCTTTACACGGGTTGGGATTACATGGATATTGATTGCCATCATCAGGCTCAGAATTACTGTTGTCTGGTTCAGAATCACTATCATCAGGAATAGAATCCACAGAATCATTTGTATCTACATTGTCATTGTTTTCACCTGACATCGTATCTGTATTTTCGTTGCCTGAATCGTTGCCGTTATCGGCAGTTTTTCCTGAATTGCCGCTGTCTCCGCAGCCAAGAATCATAAGAAACAAACAAAAAAGTCCGGAAATAATAATTTTTTTCATGGAATCCTCGAAATGAAAAGTGCATAAAATCAACGCAAAGTATAATAAAGAAAGGACGAAAAATGGCAAGGTTTTTGGATAAAAATTGAGTCTTCGACGACTCCTACAACTCGATGGAAAGAGTCCGTTCATTCTACGGAAACATGGGCTTAACGACGAAACACCATGACACCGTTACGACAATTTTGAAAAAATTCTGTAATTCGTGTCGTCGAACGGCGGGCAGTATACCGCGAATTCGATCGTTTTGAAGGCGTGTTCGTATTCTTTTGCGAGCGAAAGCATAACATCGGCGACTACGGCCGGACTGTTTCTGAAGGCTCCGCAGCCAAATGCACCAAGAACAAGCACATCGACTTTATTCTGCACGGCGACATCAAAAATCCTACGGTCGCGTTTTCTGTGAACGCTGGCAAGTTCATCATCAGAAAGCAGCAGTCTTTCTCTTCCGTCACCGGAATTGTAGCGGTTAACCGGATTTTCGCGCAGATTCGGTGCGGCGCAGGTGATCACGTCACAGTTGAACCAGTCGCTTTCCGGCATGCGCTCCGGAGCAGAAGAGTCCGTTTTGAACACGACAATGTCCGGCGTATAGATAATGTCGTCGTTGTGGATCGGGTCACGGCTTATTCTGTGCGGCCTGTAGAAGCGCTCCCGGTTTTCGTCTGTATCAAGCGTGAAATAGAGCGTGGAAACCCGGCACAAAGCCTCTTCCTGTGCGCTGGAACCGTTCACCACTCCGCCGCCGGGATTCGTTGCTGAAGCGAAATTGAGCACGCACACCCTGCCGCCCTTTCCTGCGTAAGCAGAAGCTGCCTCGAATGTGCGTTTTTTGCTCACGATGATTTTGGCAGGCTCTTCAAAGCGACGGATGAGACGTCCGTCCGGCACCGAATCGTTCTCAGCGGTGAATTTTTGTGATTTCAGGCTTGCGGCAACCGCTTCCTGCAGGCGTTTCGTGTTATGCACAAGGTTCACGGTGTCTTCAAAAATGAATATGTTTTTTGGATTCGCCATTTTTTTACCTCCGAAACTAAAGATAAAGAATTCCCGAAGCCCTGAGTTCGTTTACTGCAGCTTCGACTGAGCTGTTTTTATCCTCTGAAAGGTGCATCAATACTAGGTTTTTGCCGTTTTTGAGGTTTTCAGGATCATTACGGTCAGATTTAACGATAATGAGCATTCCTGACTTAGCTAAAAGCTCCAGTTCATGCAGGTTTCGCGACATGTCCAGATCGGGGAAATAACAGACAAATGCACCGAGTGCGAAAAGATTTTTTTCAAGTTCTATTGCAAAATTCCCGCTGTCAACAGTTATAACTGCCGCTTTGTGACCGAATCTGCGCTCTCTTTCAGACTCGTCGATTTTTGCCGCCAAAGGTGCATCGGATAAGGGTTTGAGTATTATTCCGCCGCCTCTTATCTCGTAGTCTCCGACGATTACGAATCTTCCCGTTTCCTGATTGTCGCCGATGAGATCGAAAGCAATAGGTTTACCCGCTTCGAATATACACTCGGCAGCCTCGAACTTCCCTACTTCCGAACCTGTTTTGCTTTCAAGCGATGAGGTGTCGATAAGTTTTGTCACTTCGACAAGCCTGAGTGTCGTCCGAGCGGTTCCTATTTTGATGAAGTATGTGCGGTTTCGCCTCAAAGGCTCGCTTCCAAGCCAGAATACAGCTGCGCTGAAGCGTGATGCACTCATCGGAGCAGACTCACCGGCTTTTGCAACGAGTTCTCCGCGTGTCGCATAAATCTGCTCTTCCAGTGTAAAACCTGCCGTAAACCCTGCTTCGACCGAGGTTTTGTCACTTTCAGGGAATGTTTCTATTTTTGCTATCCGGCTTCTTTTGCCTGACGGGTAAAAAACCACTTCATCGCCTTGTTTCAACGTGCCGCTGCTTACCGTTCCAGCATAGATCCTGCGGTTGTCGCCGCTTTCGGTGAATCTGTAAATATCCTGCAGGAACATTCTGAAAGGCTGTTTCGCGCTGTGCTCCTTCGCCTTGAAAACATCGAGGAACTCATAGAGCGTTTTTCCGTCATACCATGGCGTTTCAGGGCTTTTGGAACTGATGTTGACACCGTTTATCCCGCTTACCGGAACGAATCCGAGCGGAGATATCCCTATTTCGGAAAGGAATTTAGTGTATTCCTCCTTAATTTTGCTGAAAACATCCTCGGAGTATCCAACGAGATCCATTTTGTTGACTAAAACGACGATCTGCCTGATCCCGAGGATCGAGAGCATGTATCCGTGACGTCTTGAATTTTCGCGGACCCCCTCGTCTGCCGCAATGACCAGGATTGCCGCTTCCGCCCTGCTTGCTCCGGTGACCATGTTTTTCAGGAATTCGATGTGTCCGGGGGCATCGATTATTACGAAATCACGCTTTTTCGTGCTGAAAAAAACACGCGCCGTATCGATCGTGATCCCCTGCGACTGTTCGTCTTTGAGCGCGTCTATCAAAAAGGCGTATTCGAAAGGACGCGAATTGAGTTTGCAGTAATTTTTTATAGTTTCGAGTTTTCCTTCGGGAAGGCTTCCGGTTTCACTCAGAAGTCTGCCGATTATCGTGCTTTTTCCGTGATCGACATGACCTGCGAAAACCAGCGGGAATTTTTCACTTTGCATTTTTTACTCCGATCATTTCACGCATCTGAAACCGAAGTCGATCGCGGGATCGTCAAGTTTTGCCGAACCTCTGTAAGATGAGCGTGCGTGGCTTTCGCCGTAAATATACGAACCGCCGCGGATGACTTTGTATTTGTCTTTTTCCGGTTCAGCCGGTCCCTGCGTATCAGCTTTTGACGCCTCTTCAGTTGAATAGAACTTTTTTTCGTACCAGTCGCCCGTGTATTCGGCAACATTTCCGCTGAGGTCATAGATGCCTTGTTCCGAAGCACCTGACGGCTTTGAACCGATAGGCAATGTTATTTTTGAACCGCATCCTCCTGCGTTTTCCAGCATTACAGTGTTGTCGCAGCTTGCAGCCGGGGTATTTCCCCAAGGATATATCTGAACTTTGCCCGATTTTGCGGCGTTTTCCCACTCTGCTTCGGTCGGAAGACGTTTCCCGAGCCATTCACAGTAAGCCTTTGCACCGTGCCATGTCACGCAGTTTGCAGGATGGTTTTTTCTGTCCGGCTTTCCGATATTGCACCGGTCGGATTCTGACGAAGTGCGGTAGTGCGGTTCGTCGGCATTGTCGTTCGTGCAGACGTTCTCTGCGATGCAAAGCTCGAAAAGTTCTACCGGAACTTCGAATTTATCCATAACATAGACAGAAAGGCTCACATCGTGGATCGGAACAGTGTCTTCAGAACAGCTTCCTTCCATATCTTTATTGCACCCCATTTTGAATGATCCAGCCGGGATCTCGACGCTTCCGGCAACACAGCCGCCGTCATCGACCCATTTTCCGTTTTTACAGATCTGCTTCTGAAATTTTTCATTGTCACCGGGACAGACTTTGAACTGAGTACCTCCCTCGTAAAGAAGAGCTCCTCCGGAATAGCAGAAAGATTCAGGCTCCTGAACGCCGTCTTCATCCGGCGTTTCCCTACCGTTGTCAACAACTGCCGCATCAGGGATAGCATCGTCAGGTTCCTCAGTGTTATCGCTGTCGTTTAAATCAGCCTCTTCATGGTCTTCGCTACCGCAGGCTGTTAACATAAAAGATAAAAGAATAAAAAGAAGAAGAATCGTTTTTTTCATTCTCAGCTCCGTTTTTTGTTGATATTGTTATAAATTTCAAGCATCAAGTCCTCTTCTGAAAATGGTTTTGACAAATATCCGTCAAAGCCGTTGGACATGATCACATCCTTGTTTTTCTTCAGAGTGTAGGTTGTCACAGCAATTACAGGCGTATAGTCTCCTTTGACCTTTTCGGCTTCCCTAATATTTTTGATCGTCTCGATCCCGTCCATGACCGGCATTCTGATATCAAGCAGAACAATGTCGAAATCGTTCTTTTCCATTATGTCGAGAGCCTCCCTGCCGTCAGCCGATGTCATCAGCTTTGCTCCTTTTTTGCCGAGTATCGCCGTTATGAATTTCAAGTTTGTCTCGTTGTCTTCAACGCAGAGAACACTTTTTCCTGAGAGAAAGTCTTTAGGAAGAGCATTGTACTGCGTTTCGATTTTATCCAGGCTATTATCCGGTTCAACCAGCGGCAGCATAAAGGCGAAAGTCGTTCCCTGTTCCGGCCTGTTTGACCTTACAGCGATCCTTCCCCCCATAATGTCAGTCAGGCTTTTGCATATCGCAAGTCCGAGTCCAGCTCCGCGGTACTGCTTCTTCAGAGTCGAATCAAGCTGATAGAACTGACCGAAAACAAAATCCATTTTGTCATCAGGTATCCCTATACCGGTATCCTTGACCTCAAAACGGATAAATTTGCACTTTTCCTCTACTATTTTACGGCAGTCGACCGATATGGTTCCTATTGAAGTGAACTTCCATGCGTTCGAAAGCAGGTTGTTGAGGATCTGGATGATCCTGTTTTTGTCCCCCACAGCAAATTTCGGCAGATTTTCATCGATATTTATTTCCAGTTTAAGATTTTTCATTTTCATCTGCGGTGCAAAATTGGCAACGGATGCGCGGACAAGCTCTTCCGGAGAATATGGTTTGTTCTCCAGCACTATTTTATTGGCATTTATCAGCGTCATATCAAAGAGATCGTTTACGATATTGAGCAGAACCTCACAACTCGATTTCGCATATTTCAGATAGTCGCGCTGTTCTGCCGAAAGCCCGCTTTCTTCAAGCATGGTGATCATCCCGTAGATTCCGTTTATAGGTGTTCTGATCTCGTGGCTCATATTTGCCAAGAACTCCGATTTTGCCTTGTTTGCCTCCCGCTCGACGATTTTTTCACCCTGCTCTTTCTCGAAGTTGAGTTTGTTGATGAAAGATTTCAAAGCCTCTTCGCCGACAAGATAATTTACGAAAACAGCAATAATGATCGTAGAAAGCACATCTGAAATTATTCCGGCAAAAATTTCCTCTATGCCGGGGACAAAAACTCTGATCGAAATAAGATCTGCTATACAGAGAAGAACTACAGAGATGATGAATTCGATGTGTCTGACCCGCATCGACGAAGCAATAACGAGCGTTGACACAAATAAAGTCGTAAGGTTTCTGTAGAGAACAAGACACGGCGCCCCTGTCGCAAGAGCGTAAAGATAGGCAAAAATAACAACGACTCTCCAAAAACAGCGGTAAAAACCGCTTTCACAGGGCAGTTCCCGCTTCGAAGTTCTGTTCCTCCCAAAGATCCAGAGCAGCGGAAAGATCAGGCAGGAAACAATATGCACCACAGTGATCTCCAAATATCCGAACTGCGAAAAAAGTTCCCTTAAGTAAATATAACGGTATATATCAAGCACTAGAAGCGGAATATTTATGATGATCAGGGCAAGCAGAATACCCATCGCCATTTTTGTGTTGTTGACATCGTTGCTGATGTCGAATTTATCCAGCAGCTCTTTATCGTAATTTTTTCTTATATTCAGCCACATTTCGCACTCCGAAAACAAAAAAACAGAGTATTATAGTTGTTTTTTCGGGAAAATCCACGCGGATTTGCAGCAATCCGATTTTATGCTATAAAGCACAGTTTTTTGTGCAACTCTTTAAGGCGGTGCATTTTGGAAATATATCTTGCCCCTCTCGCGGAAATAACTTCGAAGGAATTCAGACTTTTGTGCTACGAAGGCTGTGCGGACGGCTGTTTCAGCGAGATGATCTCTGCAAAAGCAGTCACTCTGCGCAACAGAAAAACGATCTCTCTTTCAGAAATCGATGAATCGGAACTTAAGACTTTTCTGCAGTTTTTCGGCGGTGATCCCGAGGTCATGAAAGAGGCTGCCGAAAAAATTCTTGAACTGGTAAAACCTGCCGGGATCGACATAAACGCAGGGTGTCCGGTTAGAAAAGTAGTTGCGGCACGCGCCGGTTCGGCTCTCATGGATGATCCCGAAAGGCTCGGAAAGATCGTGAAAACTCTGAGAAAAGTCACCGATCTTCCGCTTTCAGTCAAGATAAGAAAAGGGTTTAAAACTCCGAATTACGAACGCTGCGCAGCCGAAGCAGTCGATAACGGAGCCGACTTTCTCACCATCCATCCGCGTCTCAGGACCGATATGTTCACAGTCGGGACATGCGATTTCGATGTTTCGATCAAACTTGCCGAAAAACTTCCGATCCCTGTATTTCATTCAGGCGACATCAGAGAGAAGAGCGACCTGAACCGGTTCAGTGGAACAAAGATCGCCGGAGTCATGGTCGGGCGCGGCGCACTCGGAAAGCCGTGGATCTTCCGCGAACTCAAAGGGGAAACGGTGAGCGACGAAGAAAAAAAGAATATGATGGCAAAGCATTTCAGATACTATCTCGACCTCGACACGAAAACCGCCCACACGATGATCAGACGGCACGCTTCGTGGTATTCTTCGGGATTCCACGGAAGCGCCGAGTTCAGGAAATCAATTTTCGACCTCGACAATGATATAAAAAAAGTTATTGAAATTATTAACGATTTTTTCAAAATAAAGCTGTGAAGAAAATTCTTGGACAAAGCGAAACCGCAAAAGAAATGCGCAAAATGCTGCGCAATGCAGAAGTAGGCGCAACTTATCTCATCGGCGGCGAACCGGGCACAGGCAAAGGCTTTCTGGCAGGGCTTATCGCATCGAAAATCGGTAAGGACGAAGCCGAAAAAAACATCATCCGCGTCAAAAAAATCGAGGATTTCAGAAAAAACGGCCTTGTTTTCATAACCGAAAACCGCATTCTTTTCGATATGCGTGCCGAAAAATTCACCGCTTCACTCTGGCTGCTGCCGCTTCGGGAACGGAAAACCGACTTGACTGAACTGATCGAATACTTCATCCAGGAAAGCGGCGTCGAATCAACGCGCTGGTATGAAAAGGATGCGCTCCACCTGCTTTCATCCTACTGGTGGCCGTTCAACATCCAGGAGCTCAAACGGGTCGTCGGAACGGAAAACGGCTACAAATTTCTCCCATACGAAAACATCGGAAAGATCCTCTCGAATTACAGCGCTACCGAGATCCTCAGAGCAAAGATCAGCAACCTTTTCGACGATCTCGGCAAAGATTCGAACGCCGGCAGGATATACCAGCTTTTCATTGATTCGGTCGAAGGAGTTTTCATCGAAGAGGCGCTGAAATACTGCGGCGGCTCCATTTCGAAAACTGCGGATTTTCTAAGCATCCACCGCAACACTCTGACTCAGAAAATCAAAAAACTGAAACTGAAAAACTTGTAGATTCTTCGCTACGCTCAGAATGACAGATGCCGTCATGTTGAGCCGAGCGAAACATCTCTCTTTACACCTTAAAATAAAAAAATAATTGCAATAAATCAAAAAAAGAGTAATATTTCGCGCTTTTAGCGGACTTTCTATGCCGACTTCGCGTTTTCCGGCATCGGGAATGACTTAACAGCTGATAATTGTTATTTTTTTAGCCAATATAGGAGGAACAGATGGCTGATTTCAACAAAAGCTCTTTACGCAACGTCTGTGTCGCTGGACACGGCACATCGGGAAAAACGACTCTCGTCGAATCGCTGCTTTTCAATGCAGGTGCTATCAACAGACAGGGAACCGTTGCTGACGGCAACACCGTTTCCGACTTCACCGAAGAGGAGAAGAACAGAGGAATTTCGATCTCCGCATCGATCAACGCTGTGGAATACAAGCAGAATCTGATCACTTTCATCGATACTCCCGGATACTTCGATTTCGCCGGCGAACTTGCAGCTTCAATGCCTTTCTGCGAAGCGGCTCTTCTTACCGTTGAAGGCTCGACCGGCATCGACGCTGGTACCGAAAAGGCTTTCAAACTTGCGAAAAGACTCGGAAAATCGATCGCTTTCTTCATCAACGAAGTAGACCGTGACAACATAAACCTTGAATCGGCTTTCAACAGCATCGCGAAAGAACTCGAAATTTCGCTCGCTCCGATCACCTATCCGGCTGCAACCGGCCAGAACGCTGATTCGATCATCGACATTTTCAAAGGCAAACTCGTTAAATACGCTAACGGCAAAAGAGCATCTGAGAGCGATATCCCGGCTCAGTTCGCAGACAAAGTCGCAGAACTCAAGGAAAAGCTCATGGAAGCAGTTGCAGAGAGCGACGAAGAGCTTATGACCAAATACTTCGACGAAGGTTCGCTTTCGGAAGAAGAAATCAACACCGGTCTCCACAAAGCTTTCTCGAACGGAACGATCTATCCGGTATTCTTCGGCGCACCGAACAAAGGCATCGGCGTTGACATAGTTCTTGACTCCGTCGTTGACTTCTTCCCGTCACCGGAAGGAAAAATCATGCAGTTCGGCGAAGGCGAAATCGACACGAACGACGATTCCGTAACGAAAGGTATCATCTTCAAAGTCAACTCGATCCCGCAGTTCGGCGAAGTCTACGCGTTAAAACTTCTTCAGGGCAGTCTCTACGAAGGCGCAGACGTTTACAACATGTCTTCGGCATCGGCTGAAAAATTCGGTCAGCTTTTCTACACAAGAGGAAAAGACCGTTTCCCGGTTAAAAACGTTGTTGCAGGTCAGATTGCAGTAACCGTTAAACTTAAAAACAGCAAAACCGGCGACCAGTTCTCCGACAACAAAGCTGCTGAAGTTTATCCGTTCCCGCTTATCGAATGGCCTGAAGCGATCGTCCGCGGCGCATTCGCAGGTGCTTCGAAGGAAGATACCGATAAAGTCGCTGCTGCAATCAAAAAGATGCAGATCGAAGACGCATCATTCAGAATGGTCAACGATCCCGAACTCAAACAGCTTTTCGTCGACGGTCTCGGCGAACTTCACCTTGAAGTTCTGGCAAAGAAAATCAAGAACCAGTTCGGACTTGACGTCAAAATACTTGAACCGAGAATTCCTTACAGAGAAACGATCAAAGGAAAAGCTGAAGCACGTTACCGCCACAAAAAACAGTCGGGCGGATCGGGCGAATTTGCGGAAGTCAACATCGTTCTCGAACCGAACAGCGAAAGCGAATTCGAATTCGTTGATGCTATCGTCGGCGGCGTAATCTCCGGCAGATTCATCCCCGCAGTTGAAAAAGGTATCCGCGAAGTCCTCGCTGAAGGCGTTCTTTCGGGCTGCAAATTCATCAACTGCAAAGTAACACTCAACGACGGTAAGGAACACCCCGTTGACAGTAAGGAAGTCGCGTTCAAAAAGGCTGCTCAGATGGCTTTCAAAGACGCCGTCAAGAGAGCTAATCCGATAATCCTTGAACCCATTTACGAGATCAAGATCACCGTTCCGGAAGAATTCGCAGGTTCGATAATGGGCGATATCTCCAGCCGCCGCGGCAAACCGCAGGGCATGGAGAGCGAAGGCAGACTCACCGTCATCAAAGCGCTCGTTCCTCTCAAAGAAGTTCACGGATATTCAACTCAGCTCCGTTCGATGACAAACGGCCGCGGAACCTACACCATCAAATACGACCACTACGAACAGGTTCCCGCTGACATCCAGAAGAAGATCATCGACGAATACGAAGCAAACAAAGACAACAAAGAAGAATAGTCTTTAAACCTCACCCCTTTTTATTCCCCTCTCCATTGTGGCGAGGGGATTTTTTTATTTTGCGGCGGCAAGAATAACGACCGCCGCCGATTTTCTCTAGAATCATCGCGCCGCCTTTCGGGATCACGAGATTACGTAATTACGATATTACGATATATTCTGGCGGCGCAAAAAATGAATAAATTGTGGGAATTTCTGATTATTTTTCCGGTTTCATTGTGGGGAAAAGTATGACATCGCGGATGCTCGGCGAATTGGTCATGAGCATTACAAGTCTGTCGATGCCGATGCCCTGTCCTGCTGCCGGCGGCATTCCGTATTCGAGAGCGCGGATGTAGTCGCTGTCCATGTCGATGGTCTCGTCGTCGCCTGCTTTTTTAGCTTCGACCTGAGCCGCGAACGAGTCATACTGCTGTTTCGGGTCGTTGAGTTCGCTGAACGCGTTGGAAAGCTCTCTTCCTGCGACAAAAAGCTCGAATCTGTCGGTATATTCGGGGTTTTCGTCGTTTCTGCGTGCAAGCGGGCTCACTTCGGTCGGATATTTTGTGATGAATGTCGGCTGGATCAGGTGCTCTTCGACGAAGTTGTCAAAGAATTCCATGATGATCTTGTAGCGTGACATTCCTTCAAGCGTTGCTTTGTCGAGGCCGTTTTTGACACCGATCTCAATGAGTTTCTCTCTATCTTTGAGGTCTTCTTCGGTGCAGACGCCTGATTTTACTATACTTTCTTCGACTGTCATTCTGTTCCACGGCGTTTTGAAATCGATCTTCATTCCGTCGTATTCGATTTCGGTCGTTCCGTTGATCTCGACGCAGAGTTTGCTGATCATTTCCTGCGTGAAGCGGATCTGGTCTTCGTAGGTCGCATACGGCCAGTAGAATTCCATCATCGTGAATTCAGGGTTGTGCTTGAGGTCCATTCCCTCGTTTCTGAAGCTGCGGTTGATCTCGTAAACTTTGCCGAGTCCGCCGACCAAAAGCCTTTTGAGGTAACACTCAGGCGCGATCCTCATGTAAAGCGGGATATCGAGCGCATTGTGATGCGTGATGAAAGGTTTCGCAGCCGCGCCGCTTACCAACGGGTGCATCATCGGAGTTTCGACTTCCATGAAACCTGCGTTGTTCATGTAGTTTCTGAGGAAATTGATGATTTTCACTCTCTTTTTGAAAGTCTCTCTGACATCGTCATTCATGATGAGGTCAAGATAACGCTGCCTGTAGCGGAGCTCTTTATCGGTAAGTCCGTGAAATTTCTCGGGAAGCGGTCTGATATTTTTGGTGAGGAGCTCTGTTTTGTGAGCCAAAATCGAGTATTCGCCCGTTCTCGTGACAAAAACTTCGCCTTTTACCCAGACGATATCGCCGACATCGAACGCCTTTTTGAATTTCGCAAAATCTTCACCAAGAAAATCTTTCGCAAAAAGTATCTGTATCGAACCTGTCTCGTCCTTGAGGTTTGCAAAAGCAAGTTTTCCCATGATGCGCAGGAACATGATCCTGCCTGCAACTGCGAATTCAAGCGGCTTTCCAGTCTGCTCAAGCTCTTCTTTGGTCTGTGTCTTGCAGTATTCGATTACCTTTTCAACAGTGGAATCGGGAGCGAAAGTGTTCGCATAAGGATGGATCCCTTCAGCTCTCAGTGTATTTACTTTCTCTTTTTTGCGGGCGATGATCTCGTTTTCGTCCATCTGCGGAACCGTTTTCTGTTCCTGAGCTTTGTTTTCAGCCATTTTTTCCTCCATTAAGACTGCTCTAAAAAAGCCGCGGCATTTTAAGGATTTTTGAAAAAAATGCAAGAGCTTACAGAGAAATCCGAACTTGAACAGAAATTGCGGAATTTGAAAAAGTAATGCAAGTCAAAGAGTAAAAAACAGGATTGATACTCAAATTTATGGGATAATATTAAATGCGACTGCGGATTATCCCAAATTTTGTAGCACAAAACTGTCTCTGTTTTAAGTTCCGGCTGATTTTGTGTGAGTTATCCGCCGTTTAAAGCTGTAAATTTTGTGATTTTGCAGAAAGTTGACGACCGCAACGAATCCGGTGAAACCCGTGAATGCAAGTGCGATTGCTGCGCCTTTACGAACTAAACAAAAACTTTTTCATATCATGACCTTAAATTCCGCTCTTCCATCTCACGAATCATCACCTTTGTTTCCTCTGGAAGTTTATCGCAACCGTCAAACACTCCGACGCCTATCTCCTCCACATAATCAGGCATGACAAGCGATTGTAGAGAATTACAACCTTCAAAAGCATATTCTCCGATTTTCTTTACTGAATCAGGGATAATTACAGACTCAAGAGATCCGCAGTCCGCGAATGCGCGCCAGCCTATTTCGTTTACAGAGGACGGAATAACCAACGATTTCAGACTCATACAGTCAAAAAAGGCATTATCTTCAATTATCTCCACAGAAGTGCCGATTGTAAGATCTTCCAGGGACAAACAGAACTCGAATGCTCCCGATCCGATTTTTTTTACTGAATTACCGATTACCAGTTTTTTCATACCGCAACAGTCGCTAAAGGCACTATATTCTATTTCCGTTATGCAGTCTGGTATAATCAGCGAAGTCATATCGCCTTGGCTGGCGAAGGCAAGATATCCGATTTTCGTCACCGATTTTTTCAGTTCTACCTCGCCTTTACCATCGACAAAGGTATGCCTTGTTGATTTTTTATTGATCCATGGAGCCTCTAGTTTTTCAGAGGACTCGTAGTAAATGACATTATTCTTCTGATCTCTCAACAACATTGCTGTCTCCTTAATATTTTTTATGGATTCTGACACAGCGGACAGAATCATCGTCGCCCTCGTAACCTTCTTTTACTAAAGAGCCAACCATCCCACGGGCAAAACTTACATACCAGAATCTTTCAGGATCATCGGAATTGCTTGACGAAGACCAAAGCCAGACACCATCTCCGTCGCCTAACTTGCTGTAATGCCCGTTCTCTTCGTTTTCACCGCAATAACAATCCTGAGAAAAACAGTTGTCAGCAAGACAAGCGTTTTTTTCACTGACTTTGCAGCTTCCGCCTCTTTCCGTCTTGGAACAATTTTTGATAAGAGTCCTAAGCTCATCGATAGTTGGAAGTCTCCAGTCGTTGTGGCCGCCCTCATTCAGATTACCGCAGTAACTCACGGCCGCGGCCCAAGTCCCGGCTTTGGAAAAGCGTTCCGACCAAACAAGTTCCTTTGCCTCCTCATCCTTAAGCTCCCGGATCATCTCCGTAGCATCCACGACATGCTTGCCGGCCGGAAAATCCTTCAGATATTTTTCCAACTCTGCAATTTTAAATGTGCTTGCAGCCTGCTTAAATGCGGCATCGTCCGCCAGCTCTGCCTCTCGTTCATATCTGCACCGAGCTTCGCTTTCGCGCAGATCATCCACATGTTTTTTGACAACGACAGCACAGCACACAAGTGCCGTCAGAACAAAAACGACCATAATTTTTTTCATACCGACCTCCGTTTTACCGCATAATCGCATCTATAAACCATAATAATTCGTTAACTTTAAACCCTAAAACCTGCTATTTATATCTTATTTTCTAAAAAAACAGAAACTCCAAATACCCCACCCAAAAAAGGCCGACTTTTTTCCTATAACTTTTTGAAAGAGAGAATCAATAATTTTTTGAAGTATTTGGGATTTTTTGGCGACCACTCTGCTTTTTATTTTTCTTTCGACGGATTATCTTTCAAAAATAAAAGCCCTTTTGCGTCAAGCCGGTCTTCGTTATCAAACGGAATGCCTGCTTCTTTCTTTTTGCGCAGAAGTTCCTGCGTGTAGTAAGCAAGCACCGATGTCTGGATTCTGAAAAGTTCACACATTGTCTTTCCACGTGTCGCAATGTTGCCTGTGTCTCGGTAATTGAAACCAAGACAAGTAGGACAGATATTAAAAAGTGAGCATTCCACACAAATTGGATCACCATTAATTTTTCTGTCAGAGAAATCCATTTTTTTGTGTAAATCTGCGGCATTATCGTCACCCAAAACAAGCGGGGTAAAAAGTTGACAAGGATAATTTTTTCCATCGACATCATAAGCAGTCATCATCGTGCCGCTTCCGCACCACTTCCATTTAGCTTCCAACTTTGCCACAACATTACGAAATTTTCTTTCAAAAATAGAAACTGGTTCAATTTCAGGATTTTTCAAATAATAATCTGCCAAAATCATCAACTGCTTACGAAATTCATTTTTATTTTCCTCTGACCACACCTGACCTGAACCACAATTTGCCGAAATTCTCGCACCTTTTTCTGTTAAATACAGAACATCAGCAGCTAAATTTTTTACCGATTCCGGAGAAATTGTCATTTTTATCTTTTGTCGCGGATATGTTTTGAGAAAGAAGTCCAAATCAACTTTAGTCGCACTATTGCTTCTGTTTGAATCTTGAGAATCATTTGCACCGTCGTAACTTATTCCTGCTACAAAAGCTTCACTATGTTTCACAAGCCATTGTTTAACCTCTTCTGTAATCAAAGTTCCGTTTGTAGTAGCAAAAAAATAATATGGAATCTCCCATTTCTGCGACCAAGTCCATTCCATTATTTGTTTCATCAACTCGAATTTTACAAAAGGTTCTCCTCCGAATAATTCGAATTCTATCTCATCGTAATCAGATGATTTTTTTACAAACTCGAACTCTTTTCTGATTATTTCTTTCGCCAGTTCAAAAGACATGGATCGCTCATCCTTATATTTTTCGTAGCAATATACACAATTCAAATTACAAGAATGTGTGATAATCAGCATACAAGTTCTTTTTCGGTTTTTGTGATCTTCCGACATAATCATTTTCCTAAGATATTGAAATTATTCAACAATGAATGATTCAATCGCAGACTTAGAAATTTTACGATTTAAATTTTAGATATCCTTTCCTGATCTATAGCCAGAGCAACCAGAACAGCTTGTGCAATCACATGCTTTAAGTTCCAGTTCCAATACTTGTGAAGTTGTGGACTCATTTGCTACAATAGAGTTTAACAAATCAACATCATAATTTACATTAGTCATCTTTCTCTCCATTACTAAAAATCTACTAAAATTTCTTCAAATCAGCTCAAAGGTGATTCTGTTGGTGCATCATAACACTCGTCATTCGGATCTGGATCATTATCCGAACAATTTTCGCAACTGCTTACAAAAACATTGCTGTCAAATTCTGTTGTTTCCAACTCAATAATTTCTGAAATCGTCATCACTTTTCTCCCTTAAAAATTTAATTACCATCATCACAGCCACAATCATCTTCACAGCCGCAATTCGTATCATCATTGTCACAACCACAGTCATCAGGGTCATCATTACATACACTATCTAAAGGATTTTCTGTAGGCGGATCATTATCTTTCTCCGGATCATCACAACCACATGCCTCGTCACAACCGCACCCTTCGAACCAACACGCCGAATTGTTGGTTACATCTACTGTTCCCAACTCAATAATTTCTGAAATTGTCATTGTTCATTCCTCCTAAATTAATCCGTACACTCCCAATTAGGACCACATTCGTCATTGGGATCTACATCCTCTTCAGGACAAACAGATCCATGATAAAGTGATGCTTCATTTTTGAAAACAGTATCCATCTCAATAACTTCCGAAATTGTCATCTCTTACCTCCTTGAATTCAGTTAAAAGAATTAAAAATCTCCTCTCAATCGTCTTCTCTGCTCCCATCTCAGACTCAACGATTGGTGTTATATTGTCCATTGTAGCACCTAAAATCATCACAACACTTTGGATCATCGCACCAACAAGGTTCATCAGGATCATCGCACTCGCACTCTAAATCACAGTTGCATTCAGTCCAACAGGGTTCATCAGGATCGTCACACTCACACTCTGAATCACAGTTGAATTCAGTCCAACAAGATTCATCACAACCGCATGCTAAATTGCTAGTTAAATTTATAATTTTCAACTCAATAATTTCTGAAACAATCATGTTCACTCTTTAAAAATTCATAGATACAGAACTTATCACCTATCTCGTCCACACACATCTTTGTGCCAGTCTGGACAGTCGGCGTACTCACACGGACAATCATCCGGTTCACATGGGCAATCCGGACATTCTCCACATTCTAAATGAGTTACACTCGTTGTTTCCAACTCAATAATTTCTGAAATTGTCATTGTCTTTCTCCTCTAAAAGTCATTATTTTCCTCAAGATTGGATTTGTCTTCTAATTCTCTGAGAATCATTTCTTTTGTAAAATTGCACAATTCCGAAAAATCTTCTTCTGAGTATGTCAGTTTGTTATTGTTGCACTGACTTGCACAATGATATTTTGCGAAACAAGACTCACACTGTTCAAGTCTTTTTTTCTCATATAGAGCATTGACCGCCTTTGCTCTATCTTCATCTACAAAAACGCCTTCTTCATTTACTACACCGTATTTAAATCTTTCAAAAGCAGCCGCCTTATCATTGGAAACTCTGTGACACGAAACAATATCTCCTGTTGATGTAACACAAAATTCTCCACCGCAAAAACGATTTCTGAGAGTCTTAACAGAAGTTATAGTCGAATTTTTTAAATAAATATTTTTTGCCGCAGCGACTTTCTTTGCCTTAAAGAAATATGTCATGAAATCTTTGTAATAATTATCCCAAGTCAAACCATGAGCCGAAACATGCTCGAAATGAATTTGTTTTATTTGAGGATAATTTTCTGCAACATATTCAACCATTTCAGGCATTTTTTCTACGGCCAAATGCGTAATTGTGCTTCTAAAACCAAACCCGACTTTATTTTTTGCCAACAAACCTATTGATTTTTTCACATCGGCGAAACTTCCTTTGCCTGATGCATAAGGACGCTGAGCATCCTGAATTTCCGGCAATATATCAAAAGAACAACCAACATGAACTCTGTTTTTCGCAAGCCATTTTACCCGTTCTTCATTCAATAAAGTCGTGTTACTTGTTACCCCTATGCTTACTTTTGTATTTCCTTGTTTTTCTCTTATATATTCAACTGCCCAAACCAACAAATCCCATTTTACACAAGGTTCACCACCACCAATAAAGGAAAAATGTTTTCTCTTAGAATCACTATTCAAAACGAAATCAATTGTATTTTTTAGTTTTTCTTTTGTTAAAGTATCAGTCGAATGCTGTTCTGATGCATAGCAATAAACACAGGCAAGATTACAGGCTTCAGTCAACAAGAATACAGCATGATCCTTTCTTACACCGAATCCGGGGTGTTTTGATATTTTTGCATTAGGAGAAGCAACAAAATCTTTGATTCTCTTACCCAATTCCGTTTTGTCATCAAGATTGTTGAATGATTTTTCCAATTCATCGACCGAAACATCCTTCGTATAAAACATTTTCTTCTTTAAAGGCGCATAAACTATGTTTGTATTTTTACAATGTGACTCCAACAAAAAAATATCATTCCCAATATTTCTGTATTTCATTTTTTAGCCCCTTAATTAATCATCACAAGAACAATGCTCACAATAATCGTCACAATCGCAACCGCAATGATCTATAATGGTCAAGCATTTCTGGACAAAAAAATCCTCAAAAAAGGTGTTTTTTATCGCAGCATGAGCTGTCATGCCGTTTCTCCCGTTTTTCCGAATTC
>CAJOMF010000015.1 GCA_905235605.1 uncultured bacterium | reverse complement strand
TTTCATAAGGTTGTTCCAATTCCAGCCTTATATTGCAGACTCCCGTATATTCGCATTCTTCTTCATTCAGCACCACAAGACGGGTTTCATCAAAATCTCTGTCCAGAACACATTTTTCCTCAATCCCGTAGCTGGCACGGACAAATCCGTAATCGCATTCACAAAGATCAAAATCAAACGGTGTTCTTTCGTAATTATTATTGTTCTGAATAGCTGAATAGCCGACACACGTCGAATTTGTTCCGCAGGTTACTCCGACACATCCGTCAGGAACACAGAATCCGTTACCATCCTTAACATAGCCGTCAATACATTCGCATTTCAGTTTGCCAGCAGAGTCTTCCGAACACAAAGATGCCGCTCCGCATCCCAAAGCAATACATTTATCGGCCTCTGTCCGCAGTTCTTCAAAGAAATCATGAGCTGCTTCATATTCCGTTTTGGAACTCACTTCTTCTCCCCAAACCGTTTCAGAACACAGCAGTCCTGCGATTGTTAAAATAACAAGTGATCCGATGATTTTTTTTAACATTTGCATCCTCCGTCAATGTAAAATGCCATACAATGGCGAGGTTAGATATAAACCGCAAATAGAGAATCCTGCTCAATTTAGAAAAAGCACTCTTTCTTATCTACATGGACTAGGATTTTTTGCAACATTTTTCAATAAATTTGATATTTTTCAGTTTTTATGCATAGAAATAACGGATTTTTAGAGTGGGAATCACAAATTCTCAATTTTACTATCCATGAGAGAAAAGAGAAATATTTATAAACTTTTGAGTGGTAATAAAAGGCATGAATCGTAAAAAATTATTTATCGTTCTTATAATTGTGTTATTGGCTCTCGGAGGGGTTTTTGTTTACAGGATTTTATCTTTGAATGCTTTAATTGAATGGATTCCCGGTAAAAAATACTCTTTTTCACTGAAATACAGGAGTGATTCTTACAATTATTTCGTCAATCCGGGCGGTACGGACGAGAAAATAGCCGGATTGTTTGACTGCCGGATGGATTTTTCACTTTATCCGGTAAAAAAGCTGGATGACGGAAATATGCTGGCAGAGTTTTCTTTCGATAAAATCGAGAAGTGTTCATTTATGTTTAACGGAAAGAACCTGTTTGATGACCGAGCAACAATTCAGGCACTGTTCTTTGATAGAAAAGCAGCCTTTATCCTTTCTCCGGAAGGCAAAATATCAGATATCAAATTTTCAAAAAATGAAGATCAGGTGTTTATAAGCACTGTTAAGCTTGTTGCAACATACTTTAGAACAAATACCCGTCCGGCAAAAAACGCTGCCTTTGAGCAGGATCAGAACGGTTCTTACAAAGCTGTTTATTCCGTTGACAAAAACGGCGGTTCGTGCAGGATAACCAAAAAATTCAATGAATATCTCTCGTTGCTGGCTTTTCCTTCAGGAATTTCAGAATATATGCAGGAACACTCAGCCGATATTACGCACAGGGTGGAAGATAAAATGATAAAAAGTGCTTCTGGACAACAAAGAACTTCGGTTTACAACACTGAAAATATTCTGATATTCCTTTTCAATATGGATTTTTCGCTGGAACTTACAGGGATATCCGATGCCGACAAATCACCAAGACTATCGGATTTTTCCGAAATGAAAAGTTCCGGAATCGGAACTGTAGAAATGTCGGAAAACACCCGGAGAAAAATTCTTGAACAGCAGACAAAAGGAATAACATCGTCCGAAATGCTCAAAACTCTCCGGGAATTCGGAATTAACGGTAAAATCGGAGACAAGCAGCTTTTTATCATGCGGACTGTAGCATATCTCAAACTCTACCCGGAAAGAACCAAAGATCTGATTCCGGTTTTCAATGAAAACGGTTTCAGCAGCGAAGGAAAAATACTCGTCATGGGACTGCTCGCTTCGTCAGGAGACAGTAAAGCACAGGAAGTTATGAGAACACTGCTTAAAAGTGATGCGGCCAAAACCGATGAATTGTATCCGCTTCTGCTGCAGAACATAAGTCTGCTTGAAAATCCTGACACTATAACCATGGATTTCGCCGAAAAACTTTATAAAACATCCAAAGAAAGCGGCAAACTTGTTTCCTCTTCATCCTTGATTGTCGGTTCTGTTGCCGGAAAAATGATGAAACAAGGCAATACCGCAGAGGGAAAGAAGTTGAACAGTATGCTTGTCAAAGATCTTGATGAAGCTGAAAATCCGGAAAAGGCTGAAAAACTTCTTAATGCACTCGGTAATGCAGGTATCGCAGATAATGTAAAAAAAGCCGCAGAGTTCGCAGAGTCCGTCAATCCAAGAATAAGAGCGTCTGTAGCAAACGCCGTGCGGAATACTCAGACCGAAGAATCTGAAAAAATGCTTCTGAATATGCTGAGTGACAAAGAAAACATTGTAAAAATCCAGGCAATAAATACTCTTGCAATATACTCCCTGAATGAAAACCATCTTTTACAGATAAAAGACAGACTTCACGACAACACTTTAGATCCTGATCAATACTACTATCTTCTCGGTCTTCTTAAAAAATATACAAAATCAAATCCTGAAATTGTAAAAGAGTCTCTTGAAGAGATGTCCCGTCACAAAATGCATCCTGATCTCAGTTCACAAGTTTCCAACATGCTGAAAAAAACGGGGCAATAATTTTACGTCAAGTATCGAAACAGAAAATCAGGTCTAAAAACTAAAAACTTGCCGTAAATTTAATAAACAATATACTCGGGCGGTTGAACTGACGGAGGGCTCATGAAGAATTTAAAAATCTGTACGGCGATAAGAAACAAAACCATTGAAGATGAAGTTATCCAGATAATTCAAAATTCAGGCTGGACACATTCGAACGTCATTATGGACGATGTTGTGAACGACCACAGGTCTGCAAATCAGGTCTTTATCATTGAAGACAACTACTCGCAGATACTGAACCTTGTCGAATTTCACAATTCATGCTATCTCAACTTTATTCCGACAATTGTTCTTTCAGCGGTTGACTCTAAGTTCAAAGATTGGATCAAAGGGGTAAAATTCCCTGATAAATATTTCCACTGCGGTCTGATGAACTTCAGGATGATAGCTCCCCAGACTATAGAAACGATGTCTGCTCTTGCCGAAGCACACAGGAATATGGTTGTGAAGAAATACCGCGAAGCAGTCACCGCAATATTTAAAAAATCGGCTCTGGATTTCAGATCGTTCCTTAACGAAGTACTTACAATGAGCCTCGATATGCTCTACGCCGAAAGAGGTTCGATCATGCTCCTCAACGACAAAGGCAATCTTGTTATCGAAGCAGCCACGAAAAAGGAGATCGTGGGAATAGAGATCCCGCCTTCAAACGAGAATGTCGCGTGGACTGTCGTCAACACGATGAAACCGATCTTCGTCGAAAACATCGATAACGATCCGAGGTTCAAAAAATCCGCATCGGGATATACAAAAGACCATTTCCTGTCGATCCCGATATTCCTCAACAAAAAAATCGCCGGCGTTTTCAACCTTTCTGACAAGATGGTTTCACTTCTTTTCGACAAAAACGACTACGACAAGGCAAACGAACTTTTGAGTATCCTGGAACCTTATCTCTACATAAACAAACTGGCGAACTATATAAGAATGCAGAGAAATCAATAAGCGGCAATGTCCGAAAAAAAACCGTTGCTTTTAAAGATAACATCGCTTGTCATATATCTTACAGCCTTTATTTCAGTCTGCCTTTTCGTCAACACGCAGATGGTGAAATATGACTACTTCATCTATCTTTACGGCACATCCACCGCTCCCGGATCAAAGGCACTCGTCAAGGTCCTTTCACGCGACGGCGAACTTGTTTCGAATCCGGTCGTGTTTGTAAACGGAGTGAAACAGCCTTCCCGGCTCATCGACCTTCGCCCCGACATGAAGGAAATAAAAGTGGTCTTCGGCACGACGGAAGCTGTCTTTCCTCTGAAATACAAAGATGTCTCGGACTATCATTTTGTGCCGCAGAAAAAACTGAGACCGACAAATCAGGAAGCTGAAAAAGCGAAGATCATAAATGCTGGTTCAAGAAAAATATTCCTTCTTCCCGAAAATTTCAGAGCTGTTTCCGAATTTGAGACAACTGTCGGTCTCTATTGCACCGAAAACGACAAACCCTGCACCGACACTTCGATATTTCTCGACGGATCGCAGCACGAACTGAACAACGGTTTTATGAAATTCACGACCGTTTTCGGGAAAGATCAGGGGGTCAACGTATCGTTTGAAAACGGGGATGCAGCCTATATTCCGATTCCTTATCCTGGCAAGATGTTCAAATTCTACAAAACACAAAATTCGCTTACTCTCGCCTCCCTCAGCGATACTAGAAACGTCCACACCGACTGTTTCAACGATGGTATTTGGATCGGCACGGATATAGTTTCAGTCGGGTACGAAGGGCTCGTCCTGCCTGAACCCTACTCACGCTGCGACACGGTACAGGCAAGCATGAACTCAGCTTCTCCGGGCACGATGTTCGCGGTGATCTCAAGTGTAAAGACACCTGTCGGCAAGGTTGACGACCCTTATTATTCCGCTTTATCGAAAGCGTTTCAGCACTTTTCCCCTGCTGCACAGAGATATTTCACGACTTCCTACAATTCATCTTTTTTCCAGCCTCTTTCTCTCGTCTTTTCGGGTGAAAAACTTGAGAAAGAGTTCAACGCGGCGCGCAGCAAAGAGCTTTCAGTCTATCAGACAATGCTGATAATCTCTTCTATCCTCGGCTTTTTTCTGTTTGCGTACATCATGCTGAAAAACATCAAAGTGGTCGAGGACGAAGACGGGGAAGTGATTTCGAACTCACTTGCAAAGCAGCGCGCTATCGCAGTCTGTGCACTTGCGTTCTATGTGCTCTTCATAATCGGTTTGCTTTATTTTCTTAACAATCTGGCGTAACTATGGGAATAATCAGACAACTTTCCGAAACCATAATCAACAAGATCGCGGCAGGTGAAGTGGTCGAGCGCCCCGCTTCAATAGTGAAAGAACTCATCGAAAACAGCTTGGATGCCGGCGCAAAAAACATCGAAGTCGAAATCGAAGGCGGCGGCAAAAAACACATTTTAGTGCGTGACGACGGCTGCGGAATGAGTGAAGACGACCTTTTCATGGCGCTGGAAAGCCATGCAACAAGCAAACTGACGAAAATCGAAGACCTTGAAGATATCGCTACGATGGGCTTCAGAGGCGAAGCAGTCCCCTCAATTGCAGCAGTCACAAAATTTTCGATTTCAAGCGCACAAAATCACGGAAACGGCTTCAAAATCGAAACTAAAAACAATTCCGTTGTCCGAAATATGCCGGTTTCGATGCCGAAAGGAACGGAAATCGTTGCCGATGACATATTTTTCAACGTCTCAGCCCGCAGAAAATTTCTGAAGGAAGACAAGACCGAATACGGCAAGATCCGTGAGATCATTACGAATTTTGCAGTCGCATACTACCAGACAGCGTTTTCGTTCAAAAGCGATTCCCGAATAATTTTCAGCTATGCAGCGGCAAATTCGCAGCTTGAAAGGATCTCTTCTGTCTGGAAAATATCGAAAGAGCTCATCGGTTCGGCAGTTGCAGAATCCCGGGACACCGTTTCTGTCCACGCGTTCATTCCTAGCCCGCTCGAATCTGTCCCGAATCACTCGGTCATAACTGTAAACGGCAGAATAGTTTCCGACCGCGCGATAAATTCAGCAATATTCAGCACTTTCAGAGAGGCTGTAGGCGGAGAATTCAAGTCTCCGGTAATGCTTTTCATAAAAACCGACCCGCACTTTGTCGATGTCAACGTCCATCCGGCGAAACTCGAAGTGCGCTTTCTCAACACCTCGCTTGTAACTTCGCTGATACGCGAAGCTATGCTTCAAGCTCTGCAATCGATAAGAAAGTGTGGGAAAAATGAGCCTGCAAACGACTTCGTGCCTCAGCTAAGCCCTTTACCGATGCAGGTTTCGCAGAATTTTGAGTATCCGGCAAAAAATGAAAACGCCGAAAAACCTCCATTTAACGCGGTTCAAGAGAAAAATGACGGATTCATTCACGGCAAAATTGCAAGCAAACCTAATTCCAATGCAGGTTTCAGCGGTCATGTTTATGAGCCTCTGCCTAAAAATTATGTAAATCCTTTCAAAATCAGAGAGAATGATCCAGCCTACACACCGGCGAAGCACGAAACCGAAATTGCGGAACCGGCTTACATTCCCGAACCTGAACACGGGAACCTTTTCGGGATGAAGATACATGATTACAGAAAAATCGGAGTGGTTTTCGGAGTTTATCTCATCCTGGAAATGAATGACAGGATAGTTTTCCTCGATCAGCATGCAGCTCACGAAAGGATTACCTACACCGCGCTGCAAAAGGCGATGCTGACAAACAACGGGCTTTCGCAGGAACTCATCTCGCCTATTCTGATAAGGCTTTCTCCGACAGAAGCAGCGACTCTTGAAGAAAACGGCGGGAAATTCAGAAAAGCAGGTTTTGTCATTGATATGTTTGACGAAAGTTCCGCAACGCTCAGGGCTACTCCTGCTCTCGGTTTTGAGACTGACTGGGAAAAAGTGATCAAAGAAATGCTGGGGGAACTTGCCTCCTACAGCGATTCGACAGAGATGGAGCGCTTTTTTCTTTCGCATCTGGCACAGATGGCGTGCAAATCCTCGGTGAGACGCAACGATATCCTTGCCGATGAAGAGATCGACGCGCTGATAGAGGCCGTGAACAAAAGCGATTTCCTTTCGTGTCCGCACGGAAGACCGTTTTTCTTCGTGATGACGAAAAACGAATTCGAGAAAAAAGTTCAGAGACGATGACACTTGTATTTATCCTAGGTCCCACCGCGTCTGGAAAGACTTCCCTTTCAGTCGAACTGGCCAAAAAACTGAGCGGAGAAATCGTCGGCGCCGATTCTGTGCAGATTTACAAAGATCTTGTCATCGGTTCCGCCGCTCCGACGCCTGACGAAATGCAGGGAATCCCGCACCACCTCATCGGAACAAGGGATCTCAAAGATGAAATCAGTGCCGGGATATACATTTCTTCGGCTCTTCCGATAATCGAAAAAATAGAAAAGTCGGGCAAAACTCCGATAGTCGTCGGCGGCACGAATTTTTATGTCGATGCTTTGATAAACGGACTTTCGCCTGTTCCGGCAGCGGATGAAAAAACGATGAGGCTTTGGGAAGAAAAATTCACTCACTTTTCGACTGAAGAACTTTTTGCCGAACTTCAAGAAACCGATCCCGAGTGGGCTTCACAAATTTCTTCTCCGAACGACAGACAACGGATAAAACGCGGCCTTTTCGTAGCAGAAACGACCGGGAAAACACTTTCCGAATGGAACAGAATGGCGCGGATAAACGCTTATTCCGGGAAATTTGTCGCTTTGGGAATCGATATTGAGCGCGCAAAACTCTACGAAAAAATCAATCTCCGTACACGCATCATGCTTGAATCCGGACTGATCGAAGAAGTCCGCGCAATCAATGAAAAAGGGTTCGATCCTTCCAACTGCAAGGCTTTGTGTTCGATCGGTTACGCCGAAACAGAACGCTATCTCAAAGGCGAAATCACATCAAAAGACGAGCTTTCCGAACTCATCGCGCAGAATACGAGACACTTGGCGAAAAGACAGCTCACATGGCTCAGAAACCGTGATTATGTCATGTGGAAAAAACCTGAACAAATCCTGGAATTATCAACTGATTTGTAGAGACGCGGCCTGACACGTCTTTGCGGGATTAGTATCTCTTGTCGAGTTCGTAGAATACCGAGAGGTAGAGAGCGTTTGAAACCTGCCAGTCGCGGACGACAGCGAAGTCTCTCTTGACGTTGAGTTCGTAGTTGAAAGCAACGTATTTGTGAACGTTGAAGTCAAGTCTGAAGCGGGTTTCGAACTGAAGTGCATCAGCCCATGCGAAATCGTCTTCCGGATTTTCTTTGTAGTTGTCTTTCGTGTCATCCGGCATATAGAAAGGCATAACGACTTTCGCCCTAAGGTCATAGGCAACTACTCTGTTCTTGAGATAACCGTTGAGGGTGAGACCTGCTTCACCGCCGATTTCGTAAACATTGTTGAGTCCTTTGAAATCAAGTTCAGCAGTGTCGTCATCGTCAGCAAGAACAAGCGTATCGCCTACGAAAACTTCTCTGCCTGCAAGACCGGCGTAAATTTCGAGGTTTGCTGCTTCCTGTTCGACCGGACGTACGAAGATACCGGTTCCTTCATTGATATAGAAAGGTTTGCCAGGTTCAGCGGTTTTGAATTTTCTTTTGCCTTTCGCATTTCTTGAATCATCACCTTTTACAATGTAGTCGGTGTCTTCGTTCTGGTAATCGTAACCCGGAAGGAAGTGGGTCTCGAGACCGGCTTTCAGGTAGTAACCTGCGATCTTGTGGAACATAAGGTTGTAACGGAAATCGAACTTGAAAAGGTCGTTTGCAATTACCCAGCCGTCGAATGCGGGAGTGTAGCTTACACCTTCTTTCCAGTTGAGGTCGGTAAGAACTTCGTGCATGCCTTCTTTGTACTTGTAGTTGAAGACAATGTTTGCATCCGTCTGGAAGTAGTGACCGTCTGCCTTTCCGGCAACATGACTGTTGTGCATGTAGCTTGCCGAAAGCTGGGGCTTGAAGTAAATGAAGTGGTGCGGATCTGCGACCGGAGCTTCTTCTGCCGGGGCATCGCATGCCGGACATGCAGGGCAGTTGTTTTCTGCCGGAGCTTCTGCGGTTGCATCAGCTGCAGGTGCTTCTTCTTTTGCAGGTTCTTCTGCAGGTGCAGCCTGTTCTGCCGGTGCCTCTTCTTTTGCAGGCTCTTCTGCGGGTGCAGGTGCTTCCTTTGCGGGCTCTTCTGCGGGAGCCGCCTGTTCAGCTGCCGATGCCTCTTCAGCCGGAGCAGCCTGTTCAGCCGCGGGCTGGTTTTCGTCAGCAGCAGGAGCTTCAGCCGGAGCTTCCTGAGCTGTCAAAGAAACAAAAATCAAAATAAACGAAAGCATAAACATAACGCGTTTCATCTTTTTTCCTCCTAAAAGAAAACAAAAAAATAACGGGCGGCATTATATACAAAAAAATCTTTTTGCAAATTTTTTACTCAATTTTTTGTTAAGTTTGTAGATTTTTTATGAAATTATGCTTAATTTTACATAATTAAGTTTGTGAACGCTATATCAAGCCGCATCCGATCAGAACAAGAGTAAATACAAGCGAGAGAATCGTTGCCAAAAACATTCTACCATCCATGGCTTGCCTCCAAAATAAAAAAACCAACAGGCTGACGAGCAGCCGGCTTCTCTTATTTAGTTCCACAACGGGAGAATTTTTCTGACAAAAATTCCAAAAAAAATTAAAAAATTGCTTAACCGTCTGATTTTATTTGTGATTGCGGCGGCCAATTTTGTCGTGATATCGATATTACGTTATAACGACCGCCGCTAGAAAATTTTAGGTCTTTGCTCTGCTCAAGATGAGTGGATTTACACAGCTCCGCTCATGATCCAGGTTCCTTTCTTGAGCCACTTTTCGGCAGTTGCACGGATCATTTCGGATGTGATGGAATTGATTATCTCAAGCTGCTTGAGGTAAGTGCCCGCTTTGAGGGCGAGTACTTCCTCGATCGCGATGTTGCCTGAGTGGAAACTGCTGCTCTGGACCGCCTTTGCGAACGTTGTTGCGAGAGTATTTTTGGTCTCGTTGAGTCTCGCTTCGTCGAGTTTTCCGTTTATTACGTCGCCGATCGCTTTTTCAAAGACATCCTGCACCGCCTGAATCTTTTCGGGGCTCGTTATCGCGATAAAACTTGCCGAACCGCCGACGGGAGTATTGCTTATAGAAAACGAAAATGTATAGACAAGGCCGTTTGTTTCCCTGAGTTCGGTGAAAAGCGGCGAGCGCTCACCGTTAAGATAGCACTCAAGGAGGCGCATCGTGTCGAAATCCTTATCGTAGTGCGACGGACCTCTGAAAATTTTTGAAATATAGGCCTGATCTTTTCCTTTTACAGGAATTCTTATCGTTTCTCCGCTCAAAGGTTTGAGTTTTGCGGGCACTGTTTCGAGCGTGCTTCTGCCCTCTTTGAAACAGGCAAGGAGTTTTTCAGCAGTCTCTTTTTCCGCAGCGCCCGCGATCGCCATGACGAAGTCGTTTTTGTTAAGAAAAATTTCTCTGACTTTCCTTGCATCGGCGACCGTCATCTTTGAGACCGCCTCCATCGTTCCGTCAGAGATGAATTCCCAAGGAGTTCCGCCGAAAAGCTCTCTGTTTGCAGCCGCACGGATAAAATATTCAGGATATTCCTGCATCATTGAAAGATTCGAAAGTGTGCTCAGTTTCTCTTTTTCGAAATCTTCTTCCTTGATTTTGTTGTCGAAAAAGCGTTTTACGATTTCAACAGTCTCATCGACGAAACTGTCGCGCGCCGTAAATTCAAGCCCTGCATAAGAGTTGCTGTTGACCGGCTTTATCCTGATCCCGAATTTGTCAAGATAGCTGTTTGTCTCATCAAAAGTCATTCCGTCAGCAGAAGCGAAAATCGAAGAGACCGCGAGTTTGAACGAACCTGGAAGCCCATTTAGGTTCATCTGCGCGCCGCCGCGTTTGAGTATGCAGCCGCTTACAAACGGAGATCCCTCGAGTTTTTTGATGAAGCATTTGAGTCTGCCGCTTTTAATCGCGGCGAAATCTTTGCTCTTGTCCGAGCTTTTCGCAGCCGGAAATTCAAAGGAATTTATGTTAAAAGTGCATCGCGGCGACTTGGAAAAACCGATGAAAACCTTGTCAAAACCTAAAAATTCTTTTTTAAATCTGTTGAGATCGCCGGCTGTGAGGTGGAACAGTTCATAGAAGTAGTCGCGGTCGAGTTTTTCGGCGTCTTTGTAAAGCAGAAAACTTTTCTGCATGATGGCGGGAGTGTTTCCCAAGCCTTCGGAATTGAAAAACTCCTTGCTGAGGAGCACTTCACGCGCTTTTGCGACCTGACTTTGGGTAAATTCAAGGCCGTCCCAGACCTTAGCCCACTTTTCGAGCCTCTTTTTTACATTCGCTGGCGGCATTGCGCAGAGCTGAACGTAAGTCGAGCCCAGAACGCCTGTTTCAGTCCCTTCGGTGTAGGTGTCGAAAGTGTTGTGCTCGTAAACAAGTTCGTTGTATAAAAAGCCGCTATCCATGCTGTAGGTTATCGCGCTCACAAGGTTCATCACCGCTTCGATCCTGCCTGTGTGAGCCGGCAGATCCCACCCTGCAGCAAAGTAACACTTGTTCTGTCCGTTCGTAATTTCAAAGCGCCTCTCCCCTTTCCACGGAGTGAGTTTTCCTTTTTTCCAGTCGGGACTAACATCAAGTTCCATTGACGGCTTTCCTTCATATCCGCCTGCAATAACGAGGTAAGGCGAATTGAAAACGCGGTTTTTCCAGAAATCGGCGACCGCTTTTTTCGTTGCTTTGCCAACCGTGTGATTTTCACCCAGAATCTTCTGCCCGTAAGTATTTTTTGTATAGATATTGTGCATCAGCGCTTCGTGCAGATTGTCTGCCGGACTGTCGTCATACATTGCCATTTCCTCGAGAACGACTCTGCGCTCCTCTCTGAAATCTGCATCGCCGATCGTCATGAAAGAGGTGTTGAAGATCTTTTCCAGAAACGCGATGACCTTTGCAGCATAGCGGCTCTGCACCATGATCTCGAAGGCGATCACATCGTGCGAAGTATATGCGTTGCTGCTTCCCCCCAAAGCCGAAACAAATTCAAAAATCGAAACTCCGTCAACTTTGAGTTTGAAAGCGAGATGCTCGCAGAAGTGGGCAAAACCGAGCGTTTTATCATCCTCGAGCGAGCTTCCGCCCGGAAAACAGAGAGTGAGCTCGGTGTAGGAAAAATCTTTTTTATACTCGATCACAGGAATTTTCTGTTTCATTGCTGCTCCTTGAATTTTTTGATGAGAACACGTGTTTTTCTAGAAATCGGTGACTTCGAATCCCGCGGGAATGTTCACTTTGAATTCCTTTTTGTCGATGGCCGGATCGCGTTTGATGTCGCTGAAAGTGAACTGCGTCATATTTTTCATGAGATCGATGATGATGACGCTGTCGATCTCGTTGTTTATCGCTGTGATAAATATGTATTTTACCTGCTGATTGGGCATTTTCGGGGTAAGTTTCAGCATTTTTGAGCCGTCCTTGATGACCATTCCGGTCTTTTTCGCCTTTTCGATCGTGCCTGTCGAATCGCCGATCGTGAACTTTTTGCTCACTTCGTCGAGACCTTTGAGGAAAGCGAGGTATTCAGCGGCTTCGTTCGCCGATTTCTTCACCATGACGTTCTTTTTCTCGAAATTGATGATGGAGGTCTTCTGAGAATCGACGATTATCTGCTCGACCATTTTTCCTCCCATGAGTGCGTCCATCCTGATGTCAGAGGGAGCAACAAACATCACTGTTCCGTTGTCGTGGCTCTTTTTTTTCGTAGCGTTCTGAGTCGTAACGCGGTCGAATTTCGCCGAAAAACTTTTGAGTCCGTTATATCTTCCCAAAATCGCCAGAGCTATGCTTTCAGCCTCGTTTTTGGGTGCTTCTTTCGGTGCATCGCCCGCAAAAAGCGGTGCAAATGCAAAAATCAGAACGAACATGATTTTTACAACTTTCATTTTTTCCTCCTATTTGTAGACCTTTTCAACTTTATCTTTAGTCATGTCATATTCCACGAATCTGCGTGTGAGAGACGAAAAACCGAAGAATCTCATAGGCGCAGGGCTTTCGATCTCAGTCATTATGTCTGCCGAAGCAAATCCCACGAACGGGATCCCCTGTCCTATCGTAAAATAAAAAGAAGTTTCAGCCTCCGTTGCAAAACTGTCGTCTGCGCGGCGGATGGACACCGAAACGAAGTCGTCTTCAAACGAGAACGAATCTTCGGGATCACTGCCTGCGAGCTCTGCTGCAGTACCTGCATCAACTCTTCTGCCGAAGACCTCCCGTGTAACAGCGTAGGCTCCTTTCGCGGCAGAACCGTCTTCGGCAAGTCCTTCGTAGACAAATCTGTAGGTCATAGGCGAAGTGATACCGCGCGCCACTTCGATTTTGTCGATAAACGGAGCGTTGTCATAAGTCGTTTCGCTGTTTTTAGGAAACGAAGCATAGCTTGAAGCAAGATAAGGTCTCATTTCAAGTTCGTAAGTAGAAGTTGCCTTATCATCAAAAGGTTCCAGCAGCCAGCTCGAAGCAGCAAAATCGTAAGCTCTGACATACCCGTTTTTCATACCGATCCAGATTATATCGCCGTTTCCGGCTTCAACCGTTTCCCATGAAGCAGAAATTTCGGTATTTTCGTCGGAAAGTGCCTCCTTCTCTTCATCACTCAAGTCTTTTTTGAAAACCTGAACTTTTTCAGAAAGCGTTTCCCCTTCGAATTTTCTGTATTTGTAGGCTGAACTGTAGGGGAAGATGTTCACAGCCGAAATATCAAAGCCCTCAGGGGTTTCGAGGGTATTTAAAGAGTTGAGGTCGGAATCGAATATTTCGAGCTTGTTGTCTTTGAAAAATGCCAGTTTTCCGCCGTAAATACGAACCATCCGCCCTTCAATGTAATCGCCCAGAACCGCAGCTTCCTCGGGTTCCAGATCTTTGCCGACGGTGTAAACCGTGCCTGTAAGATCATCGAAAAGGTAGACTTTTTGACCGATAACAGCCATTTCGGCAACAGGAAAATCGATCTGAAGAGACTCGCCGTTTCCTTCAGTATCGACAAAACCGATGTAGTATGCCGCGAAATCGGAACCCGAGAAGAAAAATCCTTCGTCACCATAGCTTTTCACGATTTCTGGGTAAAAATCGAGAAGAAAACTGCGGTTGAACTCCTTGTCATGTTCTATTTTGTTATCGAATTTTCTGAGAACGATCCTTCCTCTGTGATCAGGCAGACGCTTATCCTCTTTTTTTCTGTCCTTCCAGTTTTCGGACATGACCTGACCGGTGGATGCGACAGCCACAAGAGCCTCTCCGTTCGAGATTATTTTGTCGATCGAAACACCTGTCCCGCCGACATATATTCCGCGTTTTTTGTCGCGCTTGTCTTTGAAACCTTTATCGATTTTTTTCTCGCAGCCGCTGATTTTCTTTATTCTTGCGCCGTATTTGGCCGTATTGTCAACGACAAAAGCCATGTATGAAGTCCTTCCGCTTTTGCAGACCGCTCCCTGCACTGTCGTATATGCCGCAGGGCTGTCGAAAACGTAGTTCGGACCGCTTGAACTGCACGATACAGCAATCAGAAAAACCAAACAAATAATAAATAACCTGCACGCGTTTCTCATTCGAGAACTCCGATTTTCTCAATGACTTTTTCCGACATAAGATCTATCGAGTAGATGTATGCCCTGTCGTTCTGGAAGCACGAAACAAAAAGATAACCCGTTGTATTCCCGGTACTTTTCGCATAAATCTGATAGGGTTTGCAGTCTTTTTTATCGTCTTTGTAGGAAATCTCGTCGCGGACGGAATTTCTTGCCGAATCGATTATGATAACTTTTTCCTCGCTCGGAACCGTAACGAAAATCAAGTCTCCGATACGCTGTGAAGTTTTGTTTTCCACCGCTTCAGCCGCATCGCTGTCGTCAGTTTCTTCTTCATCGGTTTCTTCATCTTCAGCCGATTTTACGACGATATCGGTTTCGGAATTATCGTCGTCGCTAATCTCATCCTCGTCGCTCTCTTCCGCAATATCACTGTCATCAGCCGTATCTTCACCGCTTGCTGCAGTTTCGGAGCTGTAAGGCAGAACCGCCATTTCGCCCAGATTTCCGGCAACTGTAAGAGTTTTCACGATTTTAAGTTCTTTGTCCTCGATCCTGAAAGTGACGATCTGCGGTGCGGTGTCTTCGTCATAAACGTATTCGTAGGTGTCTTCGTTGTAACTGTTCTGGAAAACAGCGTAAAAAAGCTCTCCGTCGCCCGACTGCTTGATCGAGCGGACATCAAATCCTTTCGTCGGGAGGTCTATCGGGAGCTGAAGCACCGAAACATTGAAATTTTCGAGAGTTTCCCGCGCCTCTATCAGCGAAATATTGCCGGAACTCCTGTGAGAAGCGAGAAAATAACCCGAATTTTTGTCGTAAAGTATTTCTGTGACACCGAATTTGAGTTTTGAAGTCTTTATCACCTTCCAGTCTTCGATGTCGATGACCGAAAGCTCGCCGTTCAGGATATGGGTGACGAGAAGTTTTGACTCGTCTTCGCTGAGAGCAAGTGCGTAAGGCTCTTTTTTGGTTTTCAGAATATCGGGATAATCCCCTTTCGTCCCTTTCTCGTACTGCAGCCTGTAACTTCCTGATTTTCCCGCAATTTTAGCTCTGACGACACCGTGTTTGTCGCGTGTCGTAACGAAAACATCCTTCTCGTCGGATGAAACCGTCATTTTGCCGGCGATGGAGGGAACAAGAAGTGAATTTTTATAGACGAGATCACCTTCGTCATCGATCTCCATGAGAACCAGCTCGCCGAAATCGTATCTGCGGTTCATGTTGCTGCTGAGATAGATAAAACTTTTTCCGTCATTGAAAAAGTAAAAATCGGTAACGCGGTTTACAACTCCGGCAGGCGGATAAATGAGCTTCGTGTCAGAATCGCACGACATGAACGCCGCAGCAAAAACCGCAACAAACAGAAAACGAAAAATTTTCGACATAAAAATCTCCTATTTATAAACGCCGCGCAGCTCTTCGGGATGAAGGGATGCGACTTTTTTTCCGAGGTTGTCCATAAACGCCTGTTTGAGCCCCTGAGTATCGCCGATTTCTTCAAGAATATCAGAAACATATTCAGCTTTCCCGACATTTATCCTTATATCTGACGGATAAAGTTTTCCCTGCGATATCGGGAGCAGTTTTTCACCGCCCAGAATCGAAACCGGCTGAACGAGAACATTTTCACCTGTGTCGATCATTCTGTAAACTCCGGCAAGAAAGTGATCCATGCTCCCGTCACGGCTGCGCTTGCCTTCAGGAAAAACGAGGAACATTTTAACTCTCGCCTTAATATCTTCAGCAACTCTCGCGGCAGCTCTGGCGATAACTCGGATCGGGTATGCAACAGGCACCGATGCAACAGTCTGCGACTGGGCGATAAGAAGCGAATTGAAGTGCATGCTCGCGAATTTTCTGACGGGATGCGAAAAAACTTTCGGCCCTGCGATGACGGCCAGTTGTCCTGCAAGCCCCGCCTTGGCAAAATCTTCGTCAAAAGCCGCAGCAAAAATATTGGCATCTGAATAACTGACGTGGTTTGCCACGAAAACGAGCCTGTCAGCTTTCCCTTCAGCTAGTAAATTCAAAGCATTATCAAGATTTTCAGTGCCTTTGATATCGAACTTAAGCATGATATCGAGGACAACTTTCATAATATTGCGGACAAATTCAGAACCTTCCGAATAGCCCCAGTCCTCACCTGCAACTTTATATTTTTCCAGGAACTCCGAAACTGAACTGTCGGGTTGCGCATCAACAAAATTTCTGACGGCGGGAACTATATCGTCCGGTAGTGCATCTTCCCATCCTTTGAGCGTTTCGTAAAGCAATTCTTTTTTTTCTGACATAAGTTTCTCCATGTCAATAACTCAAAACCGCGATTTTTATATTAAGCACGTTTAAAAATCAAGTAATACCGAAGAATACGCATGTTTTTCACCATACTTCTCATAATTTTTGCCGTAAAAAAGAAAATCGCTATAATCGTTTGTTTTTGTTTATTAACAATCATTTCGGAGGGAAAAATGAACAACAAAACTCAGGCTGTTCTCGATTTATTCGAAGAACTCGACAAGGTTCCGCGTCAGAGCAAGCACGAAGAAAAAATCAGCGCATGGCTCGTAGAATGGGCAGAAAAACACGGTCTCAAAGCAGAAAGAGACGAATCGATGAACGTCCTCATCAAAGCTCCGGCAACTCCGGGCTACGAAGAGAAACCGACGGTCGTTATTCAGGGTCACATGGACATGGTCTGCGAAAAAATCGCAGGCAGCGCTCACGATTTCAGCAAAGATCCGATCAAATGCATCGTTGACGGCGAATGGCTCAGAGCTGACGGCACGACGCTCGGTGCTGACGACGGTATCGCTCTTGCAATGGGGCTTCTTCTTGCAACTGATCCGGATGTAATCCATCCGCCGCTCGAACTTCTTTTCACGATCGACGAAGAGACAGGTCTTACCGGCGCGAATACGCTCAAACCCGGCTGGCTCACGGGAAAGATACTCCTCAACATCGACACCGAGGACGAAGGCGTTTTCACGATCGGCTGTGCAGGCGGAAGAGACACAAAGATCGAATTCGAGTATGAACCCGTTGAAGTTCCGGCAGACGACAAATTCTTCTACGAACTCAAAGTCTGGGGGCTTTCAGGCGGTCACAGCGGCATCGACATCAATCTTCCCAGAGGAAATTCCAACATCATCGCAGCAAGACTGCTCGACGAAGCGGCAAGGAATGCGGCAACAAAACTCATCTTTATCGAAGGCGGCAGCGCACACAACGCCATCCCGCGTGAAACCAAGGCGGTATTCTCGACAGACAAGGATGTCTCCGTTGCTTTGGGAGCTCTCCGCGGGAAAATAATCAGCGAAATCGGATATGCCGAACCGAACATTAAAATCGACATCACTCCGGTCGCAAACAACTACCGCAACGAAATCAGCGAAAAAGATACTAAGAAACTCATCGGAATAATGATGGCTATGCCTCACGGAGTAGCCGCTATGAGCAAGGATATCGAAGGTCTTCCCGAAACTTCGAACAACTTCGCGACGGTCAAAATAGCGATGCCGACCAGCAGAGGCTCTCTTTTGAGAAGCGAAACAGGTAAAGTTTCGATACTTTCAAGCCAGAGGAGCTCCGTTGAAAGCAAACTTGACTGGCTTTCAAGAAAGATCGAAGGGATCGCAGTCGCAGCAGGAGCAAAAACAGAGACGAGCGACGGTTATCCGAGCTGGGAACCGAACATGGACAGTGCACTCAACAAAAAATGCGTCGAAATCTACACCAGACTTTTCGGCAATGCTCCGAAAGTCGAGATCATCCACGCAGGACTTGAATGCGGCATCATCGGCTCGAAAAACGAAGGAATGGACATGGTTTCATTCGGTCCGACGATCAAAAACCCCCACACTCCCGACGAAAGACTTGAGATCGCAACTGTTGGAAAAGTCTGGGATTTCTGTGTAGAACTGCTGAAAGAACTCAGCAAATAGAGGTTTTTATGGATAAGATTCTCATTCTCGATTTCGGTTCACAGTACAACCAGCTCATCGCAAGAAGGATCAGGGAGATGAATGTTTACTGCGAGCTCAAGCCGTTCAATGTAACCCTTGATTTCATTAAAGATTTCGTGCCAAAAGGAATAATTTTCTCAGGCGGTCCTTCGTCAGTCAACGACGAAGGCTCTCCCGACGTGGATCCCGAAATTTTCGAACTCGGGATCCCGATACTCGGCATCTGCTACGGGATGCAGCTCACTTCATCGCGCCTCGGCGGAAAACTGAGCAGCGGAAAAAGCCGCGAATACGGCCGCGCCTACATCGAAAACCTAGCTCCGGATTCGCCTTTTTTCAAAGGGATTTCGCCTAAAACACAGGTTTGGATGAGCCACAGCGACTACGTTTCGGAGATCCCGCATGGATTTTATCCGATAGCAAAAACTGATACGATCCCGTTCGCAGCGATAGGAAACGATGAGAAAAAAATCTATGCCGTCCAGTTTCATCCAGAGGTCAACCACTCTCTCGAAGGCAGGAAAATGCTTTCCAACTTCCTCTTCGAAGTGTGCGGCGCAAAGGCTGAGTGGAAAATGGAGAACTACATAAAAATCGCGACTGAGAACCTCAAAAACACCATTCAGGACAAAAAAGTGGTCCTCGGTCTTTCGGGAGGGGTCGATTCATCGGTCACCGCGGCGCTTCTGGCCAAGGCGATAGGCAAAAATCTCACCGCGATCTTCGTTGACAACGGTCTTCTGCGCAAAAACGAGCGCGAAGAGGTCGAAGCGAACTTCAAGGACATGCTCAACCTCATCGTAGTTGACGCCCGTGATGAATTTCTTACCAAACTGTCTGGTGTCACCGAGCCTGAAAAGAAAAGGAAAATCATCGGGAACACGTTCATCGAAGTTTTCGAGCGCGAAGCAAACAAGATCAAAGACGCAGATTTCTTAGCGCAGGGAACGATCTATCCCGACGTTATCGAAAGTTCCGTCAACAAAAAAGGTGCTTCGACCACTATAAAAAGCCACCACAATGTGGGCGGACTTCCCGAAAACATGAAGCTGAAACTCGTCGAGCCTTTGCGTGACCTCTTCAAAGACGAAGTGCGCGAACTCGGGCTCAGACTCGGTCTCCCCGAGAAGCTCATCAAGCGCCATCCCTTCCCCGGACCGGGGCTTGCTGTCAGGATTTTGGGCGAAGTCACCGGCGAAAAGTGCGATATACTCAAGGAAGCAGACCACATTTTCATCGAGGAAATCAGGAATGCAGGGCTTTACGATGAAATTTCGCAGGCGTTCGTCGTGCTCCTTCCCGTCAAGACCGTAGGCGTCATGGGCGACTGCCGCACTTACGAATACGTCGTGGCACTGCGCGCCGTCAAAACGGACGACTTCATGACGGCAGACTGGTTCGAATTTGACCCGAAATTCCTCAAAAAAGTAAGTTCGCGCATCATCAACGAAGTCAAGAGAATAAACCGCGTAGTCATGGACATCAGCTCGAAACCGCCGGCAACTATCGAGTGGGAATAGAAGCGACTCAAAAGAATAGATGAACACCCTTGCATACGTCGCAAATACTGAACCTTTGAAAGAAAGCGGACTTTACGGGGTCGCCTTTGACTCAGTTTTGGCAGAGCGGAAGGAGAAAGTCTCCCGCTACCGTTTTCTGAAAGACAGAGTGCTTTCAATAGGCGCTGAGGTGCTTTTAAGAAAGGCTCTGACTGACTGCGGGATCACTCTCCCTGAGATCCGTTACGGCTTTGAAACCAACGGAAAGCCTTTTATCAAAGGACTTGCTGGGTTCAATTTCAATATTTCCCATTCTGAAGAAATTGTCATGGTCGCGGTCTCTGAAAACAGGATCGGCTGCGACATTGAAAAAGTGACGGAAACTGACCTTGATATCGCGAAAAAATTCTTTTTCCGTGAAGAATATGAAAATATCGCGGCTCCTTCCGGCTTCGGAAGAGAGGAATGAACTTTTTTTCCGTTACTGGACGCTGAAAGAGAGTTTTATGAAAGCGACGGGGCTCGGGATGAAGCTGCCGCTCGATTCGTTCAGTATCATCATCGGTAAAAACGGTGGTATCAGCGTGAGACAGAACCTTGATTCGAATAATTATGATTTTGTCGAGAACGGTGCTTTTCACGGATACAAATGTGCACTCTGCGTTGCAGGAAAACTCGGTGAAATGCAGGTCGAAACAGTTGATTTCAGAGAGATTTTAAACAGACAAACGGAATACGATTCAAAAATTTATGCTTAAAGGGAGGAAATCATGGCAGTAGAGAAGATCACAAACGGTACGGAAGCGGTCCTGAAGGTCAGCGGCTGGCTCGACACCCAGTCTTCGCCTGAACTAGAGAAGGCTGTTGCAGAACTCGACGGAAACACTGAAACGCTCGTCTTTGACTTCGAGAAACTGGAATACATCTCGTCGGCGGGACTCCGTCAGATAGTCGCGGCACACAAGAAGATGAACGGAAAACTCACGCTCCGCAACGTCCAGTCCGACATTATGAGCGTGCTCAGCATGGCGGGATTTGACAAAAGACTCCATATAGAAGCATGAAACACTCCATCCAGAAAGAGATAATCGTAGTACTTGCGCTGGAGCTGATCGCGGTCATTGCCGCATGCGCACTCGTCACCTACCGCAATTCCTACTCGTCGGCACTAAAATCCTCCCGCGATGATTCCAGGAACGCAGCCAGGGTCGCCGGAGCAATAATCTCGGAATACGGGCTTGACACCGTGACTGATCCGGAAAACAAAGAACTTTACGGCAAAATACGCCGCAGACTGAGATCGATATGCAAAGGTTTCGAACTCGACTATCTTTACGTCTACACGATCGAAGGGAACGACGAGTGTCACTACATCATGGCTGTTGCCTCAAAAGACGAAAACGACCGTATCGCTGCGGAACGGCTGGGGCTTGGCACGATAAGAGACTGTCATCCGCTCCATGCTCAGGAACAGGCTGCGATAAAGGGGGAAATAAGCGACGAACTCTTTATCCTCAGAAACGAATTCGGCGGGGATATGACCTGGATAGTCCCGTTTTTCGATAATAACGGCAAAGCCAGGGCTTTGATCGGCGCTGATGATGCTCTATATCTGTACAATGCAGGGATCACCAGACATTTCTTTGTGGCACTGATCCCGATCTCGCTGCTCATCTTTATCGCCCACATGGTGCTTTTCTTTATAATCCACCGCAGGATAGTGACCCCAGTGAAAACGATCGCAAACCATATGCGGACTTTCGATCCGTCGCATGAGGAAGAACCTTTGCAGGTAAATTCGCAGGACGAGATGAGATCCATTGCCGAAGCTTTCGAAAAGATGTCGCGCGACATTCACCTCTACATCGAAAACATAGCTTCAATCACCTCGGAGCGCGAGCAGTCCAGAGCACAGCTTGATGTTGCAAGGAAAATACAGTACGGCATGGTTCCGGCTTCCTTCAGTGAAAACAGAAACGGTGTCGATGTTTCCGCACTGATGCAGCCGGCAAAAGAGGTCGGCGGTGATTTTTACGACGCTTTTACCCTCGAAAACGGCAACTACTGCGCTATGATAGGCGATATTTCCGGAAAAGGTGTCGGAGGCGCACTGTTCATGGCACTCACGAAGTCGATACTTCGCGACAGAATGAAACAGATCATGGATCCAGCGGCAGTTCTCAACAAAGTAAACGACGATCTCTGCGCCCAGAATCCGGAAGGGATGTTTGCCACGGTTTTCATCGTTGTAATTGATCCGATGACAGGCAGAGTGCAGTATGCCAACGCCGGTCACAACGCACCTCTGCTGATTTCAGGAGGCGAAGTCTCGTTACTGAATCCAGAACCCGGGATCGCGCTCGGTCTTTTTGAAGACGCAGGCATCAGAAACGGAAATCTGACTTTGAAAAAAGGCGAAGGATTCCTGCTTTATACCGACGGCGTGACCGAGGCTGTGAACACGGAAAAAGCTTTCTACGGCGCGGAAAGACTTCTTTCTCTTTTGAAGAATAACACTCCGAAAGAGAGCTCTGCCGCCGCAAATTCAGTTAAAAATTCGGTTGAAGAGTTTTTCGCAGGCTGCGAACAGTTCGACGACATAACGGTTCTTTCGCTTTTCTACCGCGGTGAAGATAGCGAACTTGAACTCAAGCCTTCTCTCGATGAGTTTAAAACCGTCCGAGAATCGGTTCTGGAACTATGCGCAGGAAGCGGCAGCGCCAAAAAAGCACTCCTTGCGTGCGAAGAGGCATTCGTGAATATAGTCAGCTATTCCGGCGCATCATACATTAAATTCTCGTGTTCAGCAGGCGGCGGCGTTCTCTCCGTCACCCTGAAGGATAACGGCATGCGCTTCGACCCGTTTGCCGGCGAAAGTTCCGCAGAAAAGGATTTCGAATCTTTCGACAAAGGCGGCATGGGGATCAGCCTGATAAAGCAGATAGCCGAAAAAACCGAGTGGAGATTCGAAAACGAAAACAACGTTCTGACATTGACTTTTAAGATATAAGATAAGACCTCATCCCTAACCCTCTCCGACCTCATCCCTAACCCTTCTCCAGTGTGGCGAAGGGAGATAATTCGGCGAGGGGAACCTTATCTTGGCTCCCACTTTGGGGGTCAGAACAGGCTGTTTCAGGGGAGCCTTGACGGGCGTGTGTGTCTCTTTTCTCTCCCTCTAAGCTAGAGGGAGTGGCGCGTAGCGACGAGGGCGTGTGATTCCCAAATGGATTCGGGGGAGGGTTTGGAGCTTGATGAGGGAATTTTGACCTCGATACTTGAACTTCAACCCATCCTATCTTTTATTATTTCTCTGTTTTCTGGTCTTTCCTCTCCTCGAGGAAACTTCGATTTATTTTGATTTGTTTTTCCAGGTCTTCAGGTTTCGGCAGCGCGAGTTCGTATTTTGAAGCAAACATCTGTTTTGCATCGTTCAGGACAGAATACTTTACAACCGCATTGTTCTTTTCTGAGCAAAGGATGAGTCCTATTGTCGGGTTGTCGTCTTTTAGCTTGTACTGTGCGTCAAACATACGGATATAGCTGTCCATCTGCCCGACATCAGCCGGAGTGAGTTTGCCGAGTTTCAAATCTATGAGGATGTGGCATTTTAAGATCGAGTGATAAAAAACGAGGTCAATATAAAAGTCGTCATCTTCAAAGCGCATCAGTTTTTGTCTTGCTTCGAGACAGAAACCTTTGCCGAGTTCAAGCAGAAACTGCTGCAGCTTGTCGATCAAAGCTTCTTCTATCGTTGATTCCTCCAGCTTCGGAGAGTGTTTCAGATTCAGAAAATCGAGAACGAACGGATCGTGAATGAACTCCTGCGGAGCAAATTCTGCAAGTTTTGTTTCAGCTTCCCTTTTTACCACTTCTTTGTTCTGACTTGAAAGCAACCGCTCGTAATAAAGAACCGAAATCTGCCGGTCAAGTTGTCTTGTAGACCAAGTCTGCTCCGCAGCTTCATTCATGTACCACAGTCTTGCGGCTTCATTTTTGACACGCAGCAACATCCTGTAATGACTCCATGTCAATTCGTGACGCAGTGTGTCACAAATTGGGAAAGTCTTGTAAAAAAGCCGCATATATCGCAAATTACTGACATCAAACCCTTTGCCGAAGTCAGTCGTGAGCTTTTTTGAAAGTTCTTCAAGTACAGCTTTCCCGTATTCTGCCCGCTTGTTGCCGTTCTGCTCGTCTTCGACAATCAGCTTGCCTATGTTCCAATAGGCTGAAACCATCGCAAAATTCACGGCTCTGTATGATGAAACACGAGCATCCGCCAGAATGTTTCTAATATTTAGATAAAGATTCACAAAACTACTATTCATTTTACACCTCAAAATATTTTTTTAAAAAGCTAAATATACTCAGAAATCATATTTTAAAATTACAAAATATCAAGTAAAAACATAAAAATATACCTATTTATTATTCCAAGATTTTAAAATCTAAAATCTAATTGCCGATTTAGTGACATGTCGGAGCGCGCCTGTCTCGCCCGCATTCTTGTCTCTCACTCCTTGGCTCGCCCTTGGGGAGAGCTGTCGCATAGCGACTGAGAGGGCCAGGCGGCACAAAGTGCCGGAGCGCGGTGTTCCGTCATATTGAGGCTAAGCCGAAACATCTCAGACCTCTCCGTCACTGCGTGACACCTCTCCTACTTCAGGAGAGGCAAGAAGCGGTAGAAACATCTCTGGCCTTGAACGGAAATGGGAATTATTTTGGGGAGTTAGCTTGCAGAGGTATTGCTAATTGTGCAGTCTGAAACTGCACAATTTGGTTACTTCGGAAATAATCGAACGAACTTCTTCAAATGATTTCTGAATCATGATTTCCATTTATATTTCCTCCAAGCATTCATGGTGGTCATTGGTTTTGCTCCGTTTTATTTCGTAATTTCCAGAATTTCCTTTTTTAAAGCCAAACCCTTCGCCGTTAAGCGATACTTCTGCGTAGGACTGTTCGGAGAATCCGGTTGCGTCAATTCTATAAAACCACCTTCCAGAGCTGGGGAAGTATACTTTTCTGAAAAATTTCTCAAACCTTTCAAGTTTAGCAATTCCACTAATTCTTTTTTACTTTTTTCCCCATCTAAAACAAGAATCAGCGATTTTGCTTGTTCCTTTACTTGTTCCTTTACAGGGTCGTTTCTATGCGAAATGAATTCTTCTTTCTGTTTTAAGAGATTACGGTAATTGCTCGCAGAATATTCAGCTTTCAAAACATTCCTCTCATTCTGACAATATTCCGCTAACCAATTTGCGCAGTTCCTCGCGGTTTGGCAAATACAGTTCATATTTTGAGACAAACAGATTGCTGTCCATTCCATAAGTTGCATACTCAACAAGCAGTTCATCTTTGTTGTGACTCAGAATAATTCCTATAGGCGGATTGTCGTTCGGTTCGTTTTCTTCCTTTGCAAAATAGCCCATATACATGTTCATTTGCCCGATATCTTCGTGTTTTACTGAATTTTTCTTTAAATCAATCAGCACAAAGCACTTCAAAATCCGGTGATAAAAAACCAAATCCACATGATAATGAACATTGTTTATTGTAATCGGATACTGCCGTCCGATGAACGCGAACCCTTTACCGAGTTCAAGCAGAAAGGTTTGAAGATTGTCAATAATCCGCTGTTCCAGATCACTTTCGGAATAACGCTCCATTTCAGGAAGTCCAAGAAATTCAAGCGTGTATGTGTCTTTTACGACATCCATTGGTTTTTGAATTTCAATGCCTGTTTTTGCCAGTTCAAGAATTCCTTCCTTGTCTTTGCTTGCCGCAAGTCTCAAAAACAGACCGGAATCCATCTGGCGGCGGAGGGAACGGACATCCCAGTTTTCTTTCACACATTCTTTTTCGTAAAAACTACGTTCAAGATCATCGTCTATTGTTATTAACTCGCAGATATGGCTCCATGTTAATTTGTCAGAAGTCTGACAAAGTGGATATAGCAGGTAAAACTTCCGCATATTATTGAGATTTGGGCGGCTGTAACCTCTTCCCAAACGCATTGTCAGAATTTTAGCAAGATTTGTCAGCATTGAAGTTCCGTATTTAGCCTTTTTTCCACCGTCCTGCTCGAACTCGACAATGTGATGTCCAACAGACCAATAAGTCTTGACCATGACGGCACTTATATTAAGTGCAAGACACGATTTTGTGAGATTCACTTCGTCAACAATAGTATTGGCAAGAACATTCAGTCTTTCATTTGTTTGAATTTCATCGTTTTTTACAAGTTCTTTATTCATTTATGTTTTCTCCAAGCATTCATGGTGGTCATTGGGGTTTGTTTACTCTCTTTCTTTTACCAGTGAATAAGTTCTGTTCTTGTTCGCACCGTTGGCAACAATTTTTCCCTCTTCAACAAGTTCGGAAAGATAATCCTTTGTTCTCGATAGTTTAAGCCCGATATACAGCGAAATATCCTGTGTTTTGGCCTCGGTGTTATCTTTTAGATATTCCAGAATCTTATCTTTAAATTTTATCGCCGATTTATCGCCGATTTTAGTATTTATCACCGATTTATCGCCGACTTCAGTATTTATCGCCGATTTATCGCCGATTTTGGTGTAAGAGGGACGATAAAAATTCACCCGCAGCATATCGCCGATTTCTAAGAACTCAGGTCTTTTGACACCGTATTCATCACATTGAGAAAAAATGCGCTTAAATCCGGTTCCCCAGCCTTCAACAACATCTATTTTTTCTAAAGTGCGTGCAAGCGTCCTGTTTCTGACAGAAGAGCGGCCTGACAAGGCTTCTTCCAGTGTCAAAGAACCATATATGCTGCCGGGAGAAGAAATCTCTACTCTGTCGTCATAAACTGCGACCTGAACACTGGAACTCATCTGGTAATTCCGATGAATCACAGCATTTATGATCAGCTCGCGGATGGCTTTCGGCGGAAGTTCGTATCTTTCTTTGCGGACAATACCGTTTATTTCTACCGCCATGCTGAGATAGTTTAGAACAAATTTGTATGCGCCGTCTATCTGCTCGCAAAGCGGTCCTTCATATTCCTTTTTATCAAGAAAATCGACGCGTTCCGTCCCTCTGAATCTTGCACACTGAATGCGTGAAGTATAGTCATGTTTTCCCAGAAGAATAGCGTAAGCATTTGTCGCGATATCCTGCTTGATGCCGGTGAAAAGATTCAAGTTTTTCAATTCGTTCTTTGTGATTTTTCTCTCGGCGCGTTCCGAAAAATCCTTGCAGAGATATTTGATATCAGAAGCTTCAACTTTCAGTGAAGTAAACGGCAGTTCGTCATAATAAACATGGCGGCCACGGTTTGAAAGTTCATCCAAAGCCGTCCAGTCAGCATTGCGAGTCGTCGCTCCGAGCCTGATATAAGTTCCGTTTTCCTTACCCTGCGATTTCACATAATACGGCGTGGCGTTTCCCGGAAAAACAGTTACAACAAGAAGCTGTGCGTTTTCGATGTTTTCAGCCGTTATGTCGAACATGATCTGCGGCTCGCATGTGTGGGCGATCGTGTCGGCAATGCTGTCTTTCAGCTCGAACAGATCAATACTTTTCGGAATTCCGACAAATTCCCGCTTGTCATTAACGCCGATCACGAACTTGCCGCCTGCTCCGTTTGCAAAAGCGACAATTGTTTTCACCCACTTCCGCGCATCCTGCGGAAGTTCCTGCTTAAATTCGAGGGTTCGGCTCTCGCCGGATTTTATTTCATCGAGTAAGGTCATTTTATACTCCTAATTTATCTTCGTTCCTTCCTCTTCTCCGCATCCTGCGGCAATTTCCGCTTAAATCCAAGGGTGAATGCGCCGGATTTGAGTTTGTTGAGTGGGGGCATTGCATGTTCATGTTATTTATCATTTACCTGTTTTGAAGAAAACACTCTCTGCTCGATTTCATTTAAGAAATCCTGTATGTGCTCATAATAGAGACTGTTTTTCTTCAATTTCTTTATCTCTTTATTCAAACAATATTTTATATACAAAAAATTCCATTTGGTTGCATTTTGCTTAATACCTCGTTTTGCTAACCATGTTAAAAGTTTTCTCCTTTCACAATCTTTTTCCAAAGAATAGCTATATAATTTGCAACACTTATGAAGTAATTTAAATGATTTTGTCGAGTTCATAAATAATTCGGAGGAATTCCAAATTCTCTTCCAATCGTCGCCATTTAAAAAACCATCAATTATAGCCAAAATCGCTTTTTTATCCCCTAATTTTGCAAGATATATTTTAATATTCGGCTTATCCATACTGTTTTTCAATCTTTCTATCACTTTTGCTTTTTGTTCACATGTCGCAATGTTGCAAAAATATTCGAGCACAGCTGTTCTACAAGAATTTTTGTCATCCAAATCATATTTTTTGAAATCTATAGAAGAATAAATTCTTTCTACAAAATTTTCAGTTGTTTCTGACCAGAAATAAGACAAAACCCCATTAATTAAATCATTATTATTGCATTTATAATCCTTCTTGATTTCAATTATTGAAACCTGCATAATTATATCAAGCATTTGATTTTTATACACAGATTCAGATTTTACTTTTTGGGTAAAAGCAGAAAGAATTTGAGCTCTGGACTCCTCATTTTTTAATTTTGGAAATAATGACAATGCTTTCTTTACGATATCGTCCTTATCAATTCTAGCCACTTCCTCTATCCATTCAAATACAGAATTCCAATTTTTCCATTTAAATTCGAGATTCACATGAACATCATATTCAATATGAGCAGAAAGTTGCCAAGCAGGATAAGCGACGAAGTTTAAAATTTTATCTTTATCGAACCAATCAGGCAATTTATTATCATACAATCTTTCTAAATAATAGACAAATGGAACAACCCAGAAACAGTTTTGCCCGCCATCATACATTGCCACATTATTTTCATCCAAAAAACAAAGAACTTCTTCTTGCATGGATTTTTTTATTCTATCTATTAAATCAGGATTTTTATTAAGGAATTCGTTAAATCCTTCCAATTTACTATATGCCCAAAATAAATCACGCCAAAAACACTTCTCATCAGAAAACCAGTCATATATATTCTGATGATTCAATTGAAGATTGTAATTGTTTTGATGAATAAACAAATCTATGACAAACGGGGAAAATATTTCATATTCATATTCTTTTTTATAATCATGCTTTAATTTAGATTCAATATGTGAGATCCTCAAGTCTAATAACTTGCCAGAGATGTCTTTGTTTTCTGAGAAATCCGGGTGTTTATCTATATATTCTAAAATACGATTAACCTCATTCCTAAACCTATTGTCTTTGTTTGTGATCACATCAATTTCTTGCTCAACAATACGATCCCTATACTCATAGAAAGAGTTTAGCCTTTTTTCTAGCTCTTTATATTCTTTCGCTTGATCTGGAAACAACAGTTGATATTCACATACCGCAATAATATACAAGAAATAAGCTCTATGAATACAATTGCCATTTTTAATAGAATTGAAAAGATGTGTAATGCAATTCTTATAAACCAAATCCACATTTTTGAGTTTCTCAACAAGACGTATTGATTTTTCTTTATCAAACATATCCAAAAGAGGTAATATTGTGTTGTTTGGTAACATCCACAAATTCTGCCAACCTGTTTTTTTCATCAAATCAGCAAACAACAAATTAAATACATTCTCTTTTTGATCATCGTTAAGCAATTTAATGTATTTGTTAAAATTATAGATATGAGTTCCTGAACCTGTTTCTATATATTTAACTAAGACATTGTAAAATTCAGGAATGTTTTCATCTTTAATAGCTGAAATATTTCTTCCAAAGGCATTAAGAATTTCTCTATAAAGGTCATGTGCCTCAATAGGAATAGCACTATATTCTAAAGGATAAATTTGCAAAATTTGCAGTATATCCGATAGAGATACATCACTCTTCTTAAAAACATCTGTAAAACGAATAATATCGTAATTAAAATCCGCTGTTTGGGTTTCAAAATTGTCATCAATAATATTTGGGACACAAGAAGCAATTGCTGTTGGTGAGGTAGATGTCAATATTTTTTTCGCAAGAGGAACAAGCATTTTTTGAATGAAAGTATTATTGTGAAAGTGAATAAACAACTTCAATTTGCAACAATATTCTTTTGCATCTTTGAAATTATAAAAATTTGTGTTCTCAACACTTGTTAATTCTTTTACAAAAGAAATCCATTCTTTTTCCTCCCAATTTTCAGTCCATTTATAATTCTCATACCATCTTAAAACAGTATCTTCAGATAAAAGCCCTCTAATTTTTTCAGCTAGCTCGTGATTTATGAAAAACTTTAAAAGTGGAACAGAGATTTTTTTCAGCATTTCTTGCTGTTTATAATTCCAATTACTCTTGCCAGCTCTCAATAAAATGACGGCATTTTCAAAAGGTACAATTTCATTGATTGTTGGATTTTTTAAAAATTTTTCAATAACATCACAATGTTCTTTCACTGCTTCATTATAAAAATCTTCTGGCAAAAGATTGTGCATGGAGTCTGCCAAAGAATCTATGTTCGCCAATATGTCATCAGTTCTTGTAAAACGAGAATAATAAATTACTTTTTTATCAGCATTATATTCGTTTGTTATTTTCCTATAAAAATTGAATCTATTTTGTACCGGCAAAAGAGTGTAATCAGTTAACAAAATATAAGCCTGAGTTTCGGAATTAAGTTTTTTTGAAAGTCTTTTATATAGTTTCGTTTCTGTGGGGAGTAAATTCAACAATATTGCTATAATATTGATGTGATGAACAATTACTTTGCCAGTAGGAAGAAAAAAATCTTTTTGAATCAGAGCAAAATCTTGTGTTAAATAATATTTAGCAAGGAAATACTCAAAATATACGTTAGAGCAAAAACTAAAGTTTTTATCATTTTTATTGAAATCCACCAAAGAAGAGTTTGTAAAAAAGAACTCCTCGTCGTCTTCCCAATCTTCGCCTAAATCTTCTCTTGTAAAAACTCTGCTATCTGATTTAAAGAGATTATAAACCAATTTTGAAATACGATCTTGTATTTTATCTAAATTTAATTTCGAAGCAGATTTACTAGAAGATGACCTGTTCTCACTTCTGTCCAATCGCTGTCTATCTTTTTCTAATTTATCCAATATTAGTGCTGAGATAAAACCTTTATATGTCTTCAGAGAATGAGCTTTGTCTGTTGTGGCAAAATCTCTATAAAAAGGGATTTTAACTAGAGATTCCAAAGGAGTTCCTTTAAATTCTGATATAAGTTCCTGGGTTTCTGTATCTATATGGGTTAAAAGTTCCACATCAACATGATCAAATTCACATGTTTCATTTATAAACGAAGCACCTCTGCCAGCCAAAATGAATCTGCAACTAGAATTTTTTGCTTGAATATTATGTAGTTCTTTGATAAGTATCATAATTTTGTGAATAGGAAGTTCATCCAATCCATCTATAAACAACAAAGGGGTTTCATGTTGGAACTCCCCCAAACACCCTTCATAGTAATTTTTTAGTTCAAAGAGATATGGAGTAGGTAAAAAATTATAAGTACGATAGCTATCTGATGTTGATAATTTATCAAGAAGTTTGTTGTATGCAAACTTCATTTCTGTAGATTTACCAACCCCAGCATTTCCTCTTACGAAAATATTGGGGAATTTTTCTAATTCATTTTCTTTTAATAAATTACTTATGTGTTCATATAAAGAAAACTGTTTTGTTATTTTGTTTCCATTTTCAAGTTTTAAAAGTGTGGTGTATTTTTCCTGCTCAGGAATTTCTATACTTTGTCTTCGAATTTTGCGTATTCTTTCATAATAATCATTGGTGGATTTTGAAAAAAAATATTGACAGATATCTGCATTGTTAACAGCAACAAAAGGCGATTTAAAAAACGCATCAGATCTCCATTCTATTTTTATTCCTAATTTTAATGCATGGTCCTCTATTTCTCTTTCTGTTGCAGCCCTCCTATCATCAGTTTCTTGTTTTGAATTATTAGAACATGTCCAATCAGAATTTATATAAAAAAGAATTTTTGTAAGCTTTTTATATCTTTTGCTAGCTTTTTCAATTGTTTCTTTTAATTCAGATTTTCTTTCATTAAGAGGAACTGTATAAAACTTAGCCTGAAAACCAATAATCTCGTCTCCGACTTCTATAGGTTCTGCCTCAAGTGCCGGTTGATTATAACGCCTAAAAATACCATTGTCTTTATTAAATTCTTTGCAAAATAATTGATAACACATCCATTCAAAATTTTCTTGTGGATTGTCTGGAAAGTTGTATTTGAAGACATCCCAAATAGATTTTATCATGCTTTTCTCCGCAAATATTTAATATCTGTTTTTTTTACTCCATCTCCTTCACTTTGCTTTCAATAAAGTCGATTTCTTCCTTTGAAAGCCCGTATTTTTTGTAAAGTTGCTGGTCGATTTCTTTCACTGATTTACTCCAATCTATGTCTGATTTTTCGGTAAAATCTTGAAGAGGAACATTTCTCCAGGTTTTTTGAATGTTGTGGTGTGTTGTTTTAAGAGTTGAAAGCATAACTCTAGCAAATTTAGTTTTAATATATTTTAAACAAGCTTCCGCTTCTTCTTTTGTAGTGAATTTTCCAATGCTCAAAAAGGTTTCAGTGTGTCCTGTTCCAGGGCACCCAATTACTGGCGTTGATAAAACCTCGCCTATCGCACCAGAACCATTCGCAGCAGGAACTAAGACCTTATAAAAATCAAAATTGTCGGGGACTTTAATATAAGATTTTTTCATCCATTTATAAGCACGCCTTTTCTCTACTAGTCCATAAATTTTTGCATAATCGCAATCATCATTAGGTTTTTCATCTATAAACAATTCAGGAAACAAATCAAAAGCATTTGAACTCATATCATATAAATGCCCATCACTAGGTCTAGATTTTGCCCATACATTTTCTTTATAAAGAGTATCTGTAAAACGATACAAAGTTCTCGCACATACTAACTCTGCAAAAGTATTGAAATTTTTTTCAAAAACCTTCTTCATGATTGAACGTAATTCTGAATATGCCACAAAAGTTCCAATTTTTTCAAAAACTTTATTTTTATCCCAATAAGTAACTGCCACGCCACCTTTTATCTCTGCTGTCGGAAATACATCTTTGCCATTTGACCAATACCGTACAACAGAAAAATGATCATCATTCAACATCTTTCTATTCCAGACTTTAGGTGTTTTTCCGGCATTGGATAAAAATCTGGCTGGATGAATGAAAGAAACTCTATCACCTAAAATACAAGCCGCATCTATAAAAAGATGATAAATCGGATCAGATCCATTTGCTTCGCCTGTCGCTTCTGTCTGATACGGCGGATTTCCGACTATTGCATTGAATTTCATTTCTTTAACCTCCTTCCCCCAAGTTTCACCCTTAAGAATTTTCTTCTTGAATTGCTCTGATTTGTTTTTCAACTTGTTTATAAGATCATCAGGACAGTAAGTGTTTGATTTTACATCATTATAGCCGCAAAGGGTTCTGTTTGTGATTGATCTGGCCATTTTAGTTTTGCAGATTACAAAAACATTGTCTTTTACCGTCAAATTCCAGAGCTCTTTTTGTTTTTCAAGTGTAAGTGCATCTTTGCATTCATCGCAACGTTTGCGATAAATGCTGTATGTGACATAAAGCGGATACAGGCCTGTTTTGGAATTGATTTCCAAAATCTGGGCTTTTGTATTTGCCAGTGTGTCAGCCGTGACTTCGCCACGATCGACAAAACGCGGTTCGTCCAGCTCTTTTTCATGCGATTCATCAAAAAAGTCATAGCCGCCCAAACACTCGCTCATATGCATATTTACTACACGCCACGGGGTGAGCACCGTTTCTTTGTCAGGATTTTTGAATGTCGCAAAAAGTGCTGCGATTTTCTGAACCCGCTCTGTCGGCGGCAATCCGTCTGCCGCTTTTGTAAGTTGACGGATCCGTTTTCCGGCAGCCACAAAAATATCTTTGTCATAATATTTGGTGAACTTTTTGAACAGTTCTTTCGTTACATCTTTCGGCATAAATTCCTGCCAGGACTGCGGATCTATCAGTTCAGCAAAGTTTTCGACTGTAATGTCTTTATCTAACGGAATATCTGCACCGTAAACCAAAAGCGGAATGCGGATGGAAATTCCTCGAAGAATAGAAATTGCCTTTTGTTTTGTCTCCTGTTTTTTCTTCTTTTCTTCAAGAAGAGCCAGTTCCTCTTTGGAACGTTCCTTTTTCGGCTTATTTTCTGCCTTTTTTATTATTTCATATTCTTCATCGGTAAAGCCCTGATCGTTAATGTCTATCTCCTCTGTTTTCTTGCTTTGCTTTGAGACTCCGACGATTTTTTTAAGTTCTTCAAAATCCTTGATTTCGACTTCATCCAGACGCAACAAATTTTCATTGTAAATATGCGGATCATCAAAGCCGTTATTGACAACTCTTTCCGTATACACTTTCTTTAGCTGCTGCATCAATTTCGGCACATCATAAGGCTTCATATTCGAGCCTTCCATCGAAATAATCGGACAGAAATTCAGGAACTCGCCTAAAATATCCTCATCTTTCGGGGTTGTCTCTCCGGGACGAGAGGCAATTTTCGCTGTTTCCGCAACAACTTTCAAAGTCCTGTCTGGAGCAAAGTCGAAAACATAGCAGTTTTCTTTGATTTTTCCGTTTATATTGGCCGGAGACTGAACACGGAAAATCGTCTGCATATAACTTGAAGCTGATGTCGAGAATGTTCCTGCAAGCATAAATACAGCAGTCCATTCACGAACAGTCACGCCGGTAGTCAGTCTGCCGCAGGAAATAGTGATTGAATATGTTTCCGACGGATCTTCTCCGAAAGCGTTGCGAACTTTTTTCATTGCATCAGAGTATTCTTCCTCTTCGTCTCCGTCTCCTGCAACATTGGCAATATTGAAACTCTGGAACACCGGATGTTGCCTGAACAATGCCGACAACGCCTTGGCTTCCTTAACTCCTGGAACTATCCATAGAGAGTGCCTGAAATAATTACGGAACTCTTCGGTAGAATACGGATAATTGCTCGCTGCATCTTCTCTGCAAAGGAGATCAAGGAATCTTCTGACATCTTTTTCGTGAATAAAATCACCGACTTTTGCATCAGACGGCATTTGTTTGAAATCTTTTGCAGGGTTTCCTGTCCACACTCTGAAAAATTCATGAAAATTGAAAGCTGAATCTGCCGCATCAATATAGCCTGGCAGGAATTTGTCGAGATTATATGTATAAATCTGCAACTTGGGCAATCCGGCATAAGGGTTATTGTCTCCGAAATGGTATTTTTCCCAATCGGTTTTGGCTCTCTGCTCCATTACATAATCCCAAGTATAGACTTCGTCTTTGCTGTATTTGCTCAGAATATTGAAAGGCGTCCCCGACAATTCAAGCCGTTTCGGCTTCTTTTTGTGGTCACTCAAAAGATTTGTAACAGTTTGTCCGAGTTTCGTCTGAGTTCCTTCGTGTGCTTCATCAGTAATTACAAGATCCCATTCTATCAAAAATTGGTAGAGGTTTTTATCAAACTTTCCTCCAGCCGCCTCTGAACCCCTCAAATCCTGAATAGAAGCGAAATAGACAAATTTTGGATCCTCTTTTTCAATGAGTTTTTCTATCGTTTCGCCTTGGGTTTTAGATCCGAATTTATAACTTGGATCGTCATAAAAAATCTTATGAAAATCGTCAAACCAGTTCTCGTTTACAACAGGCCTGTGAGTGATGATGATCGTTTTCCGGAACCCGCATTCTTTCACAAGCTGCAGAGCTGTCAATGTTTTGCCGAAACGCATTTTTGCGTTCCAAAGCATGTGGTCACTAACTTCAAAGCGGAATTTTGTCTCATCAATTGCTTTTCTCTGTTCGGGACGAAAAACAATCGGGGTCATTCCATCGAATATTTCGCCTCCTTGAAGGGCTTGCCTTCCTTCTTTTACAGCTTTGATAGCATTTTTGGCTGTTTCCAAATCAACTTTGAACCATTCTTTGCCTTTTGTGTCATCACGGAAATCGTGAGGTGTAATACCAGACCGTTTCAAAACAGAATGGACATCTTTATCGGAAAAAGCAACACATATACTATTCCCATCGACCAGTTCAGACTTGACAGCCAGTTCCGCATGCAGCAAATTATAAGAAATTGAAGCTGTTTTTGTATACTGATCAATGCGGTTTTTCGCAGCTTGGTTTAAATCTTTTGAGTTCGGGATAAGATTTTCGGGAGTCTTATCGGTTGAAATCGTTGTTTCTCCTATTTTCAGCAAACCTTCATGAGCCTTATCCGGTATTGCAAAGATGTAGATCAGTTTGTAACTAAAAGTTCCCTTAAAAGTCATTTCAACCCTCCCTTCAACAAAGTTGCGAACTTGATTTTCTTGCCTTTTTTGCCATCAAACCAGTCCATAATCCAGCAGTAAATACCGTTGTGTTTGTTCGGATCATTCTTTTCACAGCCTTCACAATGATGAAGTTTTTCTTCTTCTGCACCAAAAAAGAAGCCTGATTGTATTGAGCGTTCTTCGTGACAACTGTTCGGGATTACGAACTTCAATCCGTCCATCTGCCAGATATTCCACGAAATGATGTCCGCTATTCTGCGGAATTGTTCTTTGCTCGGATATCTCCTGAATTTTTTCTCGTGATAATCACAAAATGTGAAAAGCAGATTCTCTCTGGCAAGCAGAACATTGTCACCCTGCCATTCGAAACCATAAATACTTTTTACAGCTTCTTTTGCCCAAAAATACCATTGTTTTTGAGTGGTTGCATTTTCCGAAACAACACGGAGCTTTCTATCAAGAAGTCCGATGCGCTCTTTGATCGGGATTATCTCTCCTGAAACAGTGTCGTATCTGCTGACAAGAAACGGAGCTTCGCCGCAAGTGATTTCTAGGCGTTGTTCTCTGACATACTCCTGCCAGGTTTTTCCTTTAGGAAATCTGATATTGCTTTTTTTGGTTTTCCAGCTCTTGTCTTCACCTTCAGTATTGAACACATTTTTGTAGCCGAACCACGATTCATCGACAAGATTGTTCATTTTGTTGCAGATCCACGACGGCGTGAAAACTTCCGCCTTGTTTCTGATACGGTTAAGCTGCTCCTGCTTTGTTTTCTCAGTGCGCGGCTTTATAAGTTCACCGTTTTCACCAGTGATGGAATCAACTGTAATCTGGTCACTTGCCGAATAACCTTCGCCGTTTTCGGCATAATCATCTGTCGCCCAGACAATATTTTTGCCGGATGAATTATCTTTCAGAAGAATTGAAAGCAGTTTCGGATCTGAATTCAATATCTCGTTTTCCTTTACATCGACCTTTATTTCCCGCATAGCCACTCCTTCAGTTTAAGCCTTACTATTAAGCCCGATACAGCTCAAATAATCAACAAAAATCTTTGATTTTTTTCGGTTTTTTTCATCCGCTCGTACTATAAAAAATCCCCTTTCTTATTTCAATAGCACAACTATCTAATTTTATTGAATGATTTTGAAATTTAGATGTTAGACAATGTTGAGTCGGAGAACGAGGAAATGCGAGTGGCGATTGCGGAAAAACTTATTTTGTTGAATGGATTTTTATGAATTGGTTTTGGTTGTGTTTAACTGTGTTTATATTTGCAGGGAAAAATCAGTTGTTCTGCGGAAGAAATTCGATCTTGAGCTTCATTCCCATTCCGGTGGCGAGCCGCTGCAGTGTCCTAAGTGACGGGTTGGCGTTACCTTTTTCTATTCTGCTGATGTCACCTTGTGCGATGCCGGTGCGTTCCGAAAGTTCCTTCTGGGTGAGTCCTGATTGTTTGCGGGCATCGATAATCGCCTGAATCACGGCATGTTCCGGCTGAAGAAGCTCGTATTCCACCTTAAAATCTGGATCTTTCAGCTGTTCTTTGAGAAAATCGTTAAATTTTTCGCCCATTTTTATCTCCGTTTCTACGCAAATAATCAGCTCTGTATTTTTTCGCTCGTTCTATTTCGGCGGCCGGAGTTTTCTGCGTTTTTTTGATAAAACCGTGAGTCAGAACAATCCGTCTGTCAACATAAAAGAAATAGAAAACTCGCATTGCATTTGTTTCAGCCTGGGCTCTCAGCTCAAAAATCCCGTCCGACAAATATTTGGAATACGGCTCTCTCAAATCGTATCCGTTATCCTGCAATATCGAGATCATGTCCGCCATTTTTGCCCTCATTTTGACACCCAGAGAAAGAAGAAAATCTTTTGCCGGCTTTTCCCCGTTCTCTTTCTCATAAAATTCAACTTCAAAATTTGTCACTGAACTGCTCCAAAAAATATTTTATGTGATTTATCCTATTTTGTCAACCTCGATTTTTGTAAAAAATTCTACAACCAATCATGAAAGGGTAACCGCCGGTTTACCTATTCGATTACATAAGTTGTTGTAACCATCGCTTTCTCCTCAAAAAACAAAAACTCAAATATTATAACAGATATTTTTGAAAATTGAAGAAAAATTTGTTGATATTTTTTCAAATTTAATCATAATATTAATGCAAAAAATTTGTTTTTGGTGTTTGGATATGGAAAACGAGATAGTAATTCACAACGAGAACGATTTACGGTCAAAAATCTACACGATCCGCGGAATGCGCGTAATGCTCGACTTTGATCTGGCCGAAATATATGGGTATGAAACCAAAAATTTCAACAGGCAAGTAAAGAATAATATTGAGAAATTTGATGAAGATTTTATGTTCCAGTTAAACTATGATGAGGTACTTGAATTATCGAGGTGCAATTTTTGCACCTCGATACAAGTTAAGGGAATAAAAGGAGGCCGTGCTTATTTTCCTTACGCTTTCAC
>CAJOMF010000014.1 GCA_905235605.1 uncultured bacterium | reverse complement strand
GAATGTTCTCCGTGCGGTACCGAAATCGGAACAAAAATGGAATGGACTTGCGCTGACGGAGTTACGAAAGTCGACTGGTGCGAATGTGTCGAAGATGAAGAATCGGGATCAAAATGGAATTGTGTGGAAAGGGCTGATTTGAACTGCCCGAATGAATAACTATTTAATGGAGGAAATTATGAAAAGATTTTTAGCTTTTGCTGCAATGCTTGCAGTATCACCGCTTGTTTTTGCTGGAACAGATGTTGTTTCATGCGAATCGGATCTTGGAAAATGCACCTACACGCTTTCTGACGATTCATTCAGTCAGGAATGCGTATGCCGCGACGGCAGCGGAATTTCTGAAGCCGGAATGCCGTCGGAAGGAGGCTCTGTAGAATCGACTCTGCCGACAGATGACGAATGTGATGCGGAACTTGAAAAAGTCTGCAAAAATGCAGGTATCAAATGTGAAAACGAAGCAGGAACATGCACTGTCAAACCGAACGGCGAATATCAGTGCAGCTGCTTCGGAATTGATGATTTGAGCAGCGGAACGGGAATTTTCGGAGAAAACGGATGCAAGGATATTCTTGAAGAAAACTGCGGAACCGAAGCTGCCACGTTAAGAACGATCTGCACCGATCCTGAAATTTTCAATGCATGTGTTTCATACGAAAAAACTTTCGCAAATACCTGCTTTGAACCCGTTTCAGACGAGGAACTTGAAGCTATTCTTGATGTTCCGGTTGAAAATGATGTTACGGCGAGAGAAATCTCATGGTGCTGTCAGGATGAGGGAATGAGAAATGAAAAAAAGACCTCTTTTGAGTGTATCGAATCAGCTGAAAGCTGCGAAAACAAGGAATGCTGCAGTGCTTGCATTGCAGGCGGTGAAGATTCGGCTGAAACCGGTGACAAAACTCCTACTGACGGCGAAGCTCAGACAGAAGACACTGCTGACGGCGATTCCGCAGCTCCCGCAACCGATTCAGAGACTCCTGCTGAAAACAAAGAAGAAAGCAAATCCGACGGCTGTTCGATGCTGTTTATCTAAAAAAGCTACAAATGAGCTGAAAAATACTCAGGTCATGAACATGGTAGCTCTCAGCGGCTCTTCGGAGCCGCTTTTTTTTGCTTTTTTTCATATTTTTACTATTGATATCAAAAAAAAAAAATATATAATACCATGTTTTTTGTTCAATCTATTTTGGAGAAAATTATGAAAAAATTATTTGTTCTGCTTTTTATTTTGCTCGGTTTTACCGTACTTTATGCAAATCAAATCGAAGATAAAATAAGAAGTAAATTGCCGGAGAATGCAACCCTAATTAGTTTGGAATCCCATGAAATCATTGGTTTCACCTATCATTTTGCCACTTACTTGATCGATGATGAAGACTATTCTTTGATTTTTAACGATAATATTGAAATTATTGATGAAAAAGACATTCCCACAAAGCCACATTCAGTGTTCTCGGATGAAATAATTGAAATATTGAATGATAAAGATATTCCTGATGATCAGCTCATCAAAATAAATGTCGGCTTGATAACCCCTGAACTTCCTCAACCCTACCAAAATTACATTATTGAAACCGAAGATTCTTTCGATGCTTTTGCGCTTCTGACCGATGATAACGGCAGTAGACTGATCAATTCTTACGAATATGAAATATTTGAGGAAGAAGAAGTTGCCAAGATTAGGGCTTTTAATCGCGAGAGAGTAGCTTTACAAGCAGAGATAATAGAAGATTTCGCTTCAAGAAATGGGTTTGTCGGAAAAGATTTTATAAAGTATGCTATAGAAAGTGAAACTCCAACTATCACTCTGGAACTGGCTAAAGAAGATATACAACTTTTGCTTGAAAACAATCGGGATTTAATTGTCGCCATCGAACTTTTTAAAGAAGATTTTCCCGAAATATCTGATGCATTAATGGCTACGAGCGTAGATCCCTATGTTCTTAATTTCCCTGCTAGACAAGGGGATAATATTGGAATATATTTTACAGAGCCAGCATGTCCAGATACAAATCATATTACAAGATACTATAGATTTTCCAGTGCAAGTTACGGTTCAGACAATCATGCTAAACATACTACAGAAATAGCAAGAGCAAGCTCACCTCTTTCTTATATTTATTGCAAGCCATCAAATCAGGCAGAATTGCCATCAATAGATGAGTTAGAAGGCGTTTTCTGGATAGTCAATCCTAACGCACAAATTCCAATATTTCTGAAAAAACCTATTCACATAGTTAATGCGTCAAGATATTTGGATGTTACACAAGAATATACTAATAGTGATAAAGTATGGGATCAATACTCATATGACAATAATATCGCAATTTTTAAATCTGCAGGCAATAGAGGTAATACAGATGGTTATGTAACATCTCCTGGGAAAGGATTGAATATTATTACTGTTGGAAACTATTGCAGGGCTGGCCAAGACAACTGTAGTTCAACTCACGATGAAATTAATCCAAATTCAAGCTATGTTAAGCCTTTAACAAAAAACGACAAACCAGAGATTTCAGCCCCTGGAACCAAAATTTCTTTTAATGATCTAAGCATCGCTTCTGGAACGAGTTTGTCTGCCCCTTTGGCTGCAGGAATCGCAGCCGATTTTATGGGACTTCAAGTATTTCAAAATTTTAAATACAATCCAGCGTTGCTAAAAGCTCAAATGCTGGTAAGTTCTGGAGATATTATTAGCGGTGGATTTGACAAAGTAGGGGTGGGAGGAATAGATTTTTTTGATGGTATAAGAAACACTTCAGGAGCCGGGATCAGTTTTACAAGCTCTACTTATTCAGAAAACATTTGGAATGAATGGGCTCATAATGATGACAACCCCGACAATGATCACATAGACTGGCAATTTACAATTTCAACACTTACCTCAAATAAAGTCAAAGTTGCTCTTGTGTGGATGAATAGAGGCGATTATACATTTGGACACAAAAATGATGTTTTTCCAATGGGAATGGATCTGGATTTATACATTTATAATCCCAATGGTGTCTTAATCGCTTATTCTAACAGCTATTTTAACGGTTTCGAAATCGCATCTTTTACTCCAACTACCACTGGAACTTATACAGTTCAAATAAGAAAATATATAGTACGTGATACTGCTACGAAACTTAATATTGCAGTTAGAGTAGATAAAGGATATTAAGATATTTTTATGGAGACTATTTATGAAAAAACTGATAGTTTTTTGTACATTTTTAGCTTTTATTTTTGCAATTGGATGCGGTCCTGACAACAGGTCGAATGAAGAAGAAAAGAATGACTCGGCTGATACTCCTGATAAAAACCAGGAAGATTCAGATGGAGACGCTCAGAGCCACCAAGAAATAGCAGACACAGATATAGATTCCGAAGATCCTGCTGAAAACAAATTGCTTTGCAACTACGATCATCTGACAGGCTATGAAGCCGGAGACATTATGGTATCTTTTGACTCCTGCCAGCCCTTGACGTGCAAAAACGGCGAGTTTGTCGGCTTGGATGACAATTTTTGTGACGGCTGCCGCTATTGGAATGATCCTGAGAAAGAGGGAGAACTTAGAGAAATGATGAAACTTTCATGCAACAGCGGAGAAGTTGAAATTGACTGGTGCGAATGCGTTACAAGTGATTCCCCCTCAGGCAAAAAATGGTTTTGCGGCTACGCATACGGCTGCCAGTGCATCTATCAGGGGAAAAAATACGATCTCGGTTATGAAATTGCGACCGATTTCTGCAAGACTTCAACTTGTGCTAGAGGAACTTTTGATTTCACTGAAGACGAATCATGCCCAAGTTGCTATTATTATGACAAATCGGAAAACACCACGAAACAAGCCGCTGTCGGAGACAAACAGGATTTCACCTGTCCCGATGGCAGTAAAGTAGATTGGTGTGAATGCATTGCTGATGATCTCCTTGGTCAAAAATGGAAATGCACCGACAGAGTCGATCTGAACTGCCCGGGAAAGTAATTCTAATTGTAGACAAACTTACGCTTGTTGATACAAAACTCATTCAGATTTGTTCAGAAAATAAAATGAGACACTTTTTTCCGATTTTAATTGTTTTCTGTATGATTTTTGCTTCGTGTGCGACTACACTGCAGCGTAAAAACGAAGAAAAGAAAGAGAAGCCTGAGCCTGTTGAATCGAAATACGGACTTCTTGTGACACCAGAAAACGTCGAGATTTTTGAAGTCAGAAAAGGCGAAAACAAGGATTTCGACCAACTTTTTGCAGAAGCCGACAGCCTCTTCGACAGCAAACGCTACGAGGAGGCGAAAAAACTCTACCGGCAGATAATCGATGAAGATGCAGAGAACCCGAAAGTCCCATTCTGCTTCTACAACATCGGACTTATCGATATCAAGCTGATGCAGTGGGAAAGCGCCGTCGAAAACTTCACCGGAGCGGCCGAGCGGCTGAGCGGCCGCGACAAGGCAGACGCGCTCCTGAACCTGCTTGAATCGCTGCGGAAGGCAGAAGGCTGGGAGACAGCCGAAAAACTGACGAACGAGATCATCAACAAAAGCGACCTCAAATTCACCGAATCGGAAAGGCGCGAAATTTCTCTGCGTTACGCCGAATCGCTGATCATGACAGGTCAAATCGAGGAAGGACGCAGGCTTGCAGACTTCTGGAGACTCACCATTTTGAAGGAAAATCCGCGGCATGAAGCAGTCTACATCCCCGAACTTGCCCTCGCCTATTTCGTGCTCGGCAGAAGTTTCGTCAAAGAATTCAGCGACTTAAAACTTGATGAAACAACGGAAACTCTTGAAGAAAAATGCAGGAGGATCGTCGAAGCGCAGGCAAAATTTCTGAAAGCGATAAATGTCGGAGTCATCTTCTGGACAAACGCGAGCGCATTCGAAGCAGCAAAACTCTACACCGATCTTTATGCCGAAATGAACTCGCACCCTGTTCCCGACGACCTCACGGACGAAGAAAAACAGGTCTATGAGTGCGAACTCTGGAAAAAAATCTCCGTTCTCCTCAAAAAATCGCGCAAAACACTGATGAAAAGCATCAAAGCGGCGAAAAAAATCGGCGAAGAAAACGAATACATCGATAAAAGCCTTGAAATGATTAAAGAAATCGATCATATCTACGAAGAAAAAGAAAATACCTGCAGGAACTGAGCAATCATTTTTCCGCTAAAATCGCACAAAGGTCAAAGAATGGTCTTCCGCCGACAACAACCGTGCGTAAATTTTCCTGCATAATTTGAGAAAAGTTCTCGCTTGGTTAAAATACGGCGTTTTTTTGCGGAGGAATAAAAAATGGAATCAAAACAGCCTTTACTTAGGAAAAATGCCTTTTCAATCATGCATTCACCTGTCAGGAACCTTGATCAATCACTTGAACTTTGTTCAAAAGAACAGCTGAAAGACATGCTTTGCAGTCACAATTTTTTTGAAGAGGATTTAGAGGATAAGGAAAAGGCAGAACTTTTTCAGATGACTAAAAAAGTAATACTTGAAAATGCGGTTCATCTCTTTTTCTATGAAGAAAGATGGTTTTTTGAAGAATTTCATGCTCTTTTGGAAAAACGTAATGAAACTACGGGGATTTGCGAAGTTGAATTTTTTGATCCGAAAAAATACAAGGACAAAAAAGAGTTTCTTGAGTCAACTCTCCGAATTGTAATGAGGTTCCGGCTTCTCAGCAGAGGAATTGTATTTCAGTATATTGATGAAAACGAGAAAGAGTGCCTGGTAATTCCGGACGAGGTTTATGCAGAAATAACAAAACATATTGAAGCCCGCGGCACGGATGATTTCGGAAAATGGTATGATTTTAAGGCTTTTACGAGAGTGGTTCTCTCTGTTTACGGAGTTCTTACCCCTGAAGACTTCCAGACTCTGTGGCAGATTTTGTTTCCGGATTGGAAACTTACACCCGAACAGATTACAGAACACATGAAGTTTTCTTCGGCAGAGTTGAATTCCCACAAATGGCACGAGAAACTCGGAGTTGTTTCAGACGAATATCTGGATGAGCAAACGGCAAAAGATATTCTTGAGGAACGAAACGGATATTCCATTTATATTCCGGAAAAACAGATTCTTGAGTTATGGTTTGATAATTTTAGTAATGTGAAAGACGAATACTCACGGAATGAATATGACCAGTTTGAAGTGGAACATAAAAATCCGCTTTATATCAAGATGGCGGAATTTCTGAAGAGAGTCCGGAAAAAGGAAGATGATTGGGAAATCGTGCTTTACAACTTGATGTTCTATATCAAAGTCGGATACCTTCCAACTCAGACATTGGATTTGTTAAACGACGATTTTAAGCTTATACAACATTTTTCAAAGCAAGATTTCGGCATTTTCATGGCCACATATCAACTTCTTCACAACACAGCACATTTATGGGTAAAATACGGTTGGACTCCTTACAGTTTAGCTGATCATCCTGATGGTATTGAAGAAAACAGTATTCCTCATAATAACGATGACAATCTGATTCCGTTTCCGACAAATTTCACCGGTTTCAACAAACAGTCTGTTCCTAAAGTAGGCCGCAATGATCCGTGCCCCTGCGGCAGCGGGAAAAAATACAAGCACTGTCACGGAAAGTAAGCCGTGCCTTTTAAAATCGCAGCGGACAGAAGTGCCGCCGTTGTTTAGCATACTTTCCAAGAACCGCTTTTTCTTGAACCGACACGCTCTATTTTCCCGTCAGAAATTAATTTTTCTATGTGGCGGTAGACTGTTGCTTCGGATTTTTGGACGCGCTCGGCAATTTTAGGAATGGTTATGCTGCTATCCTCTGAAATTATCAGCAGAATTTTATCGTCAAGAGTGGTGGTTTTTGTTGTCTTTACAGATTTTATCTTGTCATTATTGCCGTTTATTTTATCACCGCTGTCATTTATCTTATCATTTTGCTTATTTATCTTGTCATAATTCTTTCGTTTGAATAGAAATGTAAAACCGTATTCATCACTGTAATATTCATAGTTCACACCGCTTTCCGCACATAGCCTGAATGCTCTGTCGAAGCCTGTTCCGAAAGCGTCAATCATTCCGTTTTTGAACAAAACTGTCGCGATAAGCGGATTCCTGATCTTGCTTCCTATTTTGCCTGAAGCGAAATCAATCGGGTTTGCATCATTCAGAATGCCGCCTGGATTGTAAATCCTGACATTTGATTTCGTAATCGCTATTTCGTTACTGTCACCTTTCTGATAACGGCAGTGCGCAAAAGAATTTATAACAATTTCGCGCAGTGCCCCCAACGGAATTTCGGGCGTTTCCACGCGCCTTGTTCCGACAATCTCGGAAAGATAGTGAATGTTGTTCTGTATATATTTCAACCCTTCGCCGATGCACTCGATAATATTTCCCCTGAATTGCTTCAAATCGGTAAAAGAGTTCCGTTCGTCTGTCGGATAAATCACTTCCTTCAGGAGCACAGGACCGTCGTTCCCGAACAAAAAATATCCGGCATTATTCAGAAACCCATCTTCATCTATAAGATTCAATTTTCTCAAAGCCTCTTCCGGATTCCTGTAAATATAGTTTAGTCTGCCGGTATCATTCGCACTTCTTATATAGTGAATCAAAAGATCTTCGTTTACATGATCAATATTGAAAGATGTCGTTTTTTCCTCCCACTTGGAATAGGTTTTTTCTTTCGATTCGAAATATTTCCACAAAAGTCCCGAATCCATGAAAACATCGACATCATGTATCCTTATGTAGTAGCGTCCGTAGGCGGAATACGGCGTGTCGTCACCTGTAGCAAAGACTTTAATAACATTTTTTTCATCTATAGTTTCTGATGTTATCGAAATGCCCGGAGTAGGTTTCAGGTTATTTCTCAATTCATGCGATATGTCGGAAAGTGTTTTTCTGCCTATATCCTGGCCAAACACGGAACCATCGTCTTTGATTCCGAAATAGACAATACCGACATTGTGTTTGTTCAGCATTGCACAAATAGAAATAACTGCCTCCTTCAACTGGGCTGTTGTTTTTTTGAATTCAAGAGTTTCTGATTCCCTGCGTCTCATACTTTCAAGACCTCTTTTAATTTATCTTGTCATTTATCTTGTCAAATATCTTGTCATTTATCTAATCATAAAGAATGCCGTGTCAAGAAAATCCTTTTAGAATCGCAAAATTTTTTTGCTCAAAACTGCGCTTTCCGCAAAATGTTTGTCTGTTAGTCCTTTTTTACAGTCCTAAAATCAGATTTTTGTGAAAAATATCACTGAAACATCCGGAATTTTGTGAAAAAACAGCAAAAAACAACTGGAATTTTGTGAAAAATTGTGGCAAAATACACCGGAATTTTGTGATGGAGTTGCATAAATGCCCGAAATACTTCATAGAAAAATTGATGATTTTCTTCTTGAGTGGAAAAAGAATCCGGAAAGGCTTCCGCTTATTGTAAAGGGAGCGCGTCAGGTAGGAAAAACTTTCTCGATCAGACGTTTTGCCGAAACTTATAAATACTTTGTCGAGATAAATTTTATCGAGGAGCCGAAGTACAAAAATATTTTTGCGGGCGGCTATTCGCCCGATTCGGTCATAAAGGAGATAAGCTTCATTAACCCTTCTTTCAAATTCGTTCCGAAAGAGACTTTGATTTTTTTCGACGAGATGCAGGCCTGCCCAGACTGTGCGACATGTCTGAAATTCTTTAAGATCGACGGGCGTTATGACGTGATCTGCTCGGGATCAATGCTCGGAATAAACTACAATGAAGTGACTTCCGTCAGTGTCGGCTACAAAAAGGATTTAGAGATGCATTCTCTCGATTTCGAGGAATTTCTTTGGGCGAAAGGCTTCGGAAAAGATCAGATTGCAACGATTTTCCAACACATGAAAAATATTGAGCCTTTCAATCAGAACGAATACGCGGTGTGGCAGGAAAACTTTACTGAATATATGACTCTCGGAGGTATGCCGGCGGTTGTCAGGATGTTTGCGGAGCAGAAAAACTTTTCGGGAACTTTAGATGCGCAAAGGCAGATACTTGCCGCCTACAAAGAGGATATAACAAAATATGCAGCAGGTCTTGACAAAGGAAAAATCACCAATGTTTACGACAACATATCTGTTTTTCTAGCAAAAGAGAACAAAAAATATCAGGTGTCGAAAATCGCAACGGGAGCAAGAAACCGCGAGTATGCCGGAACGGTCGAATGGCTCCGAGATGCCGGAATAATCAATGTCTGCCACTGTCTTGAAACACCGGAACTGCCGCTGAAAGGCAACTATAAGGCAAACGATTTCAAAATTTATTTCCGTGACACGGGGCTTTTGATCGCATCTCTTGACGAGGAAGCCCAGGAGGATCTGCGCCGGAACAAAAATTTCAATATCTATAAAGGTGCAGTTTATGAAAATGTCATCGGCGACATGCTCGTAAAGCAGGGATACGAACTTTTTTACTACAAAGACGAAAAATCGACTGTCGAGATGGATTTCTTCGTGCGCGATGCCGATTCCCTTGTTCCGGTCGAAGTCAAAGCGCAGGACAGCGCGACCGCTTCGCTCAACAAACTCATTGAAAAAGAAAAGTATCACGACATAAAATACGGCATAAAATTCTGCGGCGGAAACATCGGATTCAACGGAAAATTCTACACCTTCCCTCATTTCTGTGCCTTTTTGCTGAAAAAATGGATTTTTGAGACAAAAATCGCGTCTAAAAAGTAGGCGCTTTTTTGATTGTCTGCAAGACTGCTTTCACAAACAGAAAAACCGTACTTTACGAAAAATGTTTGCCAAGATATAAATCGAAAAACTGTATCTACGAAGCCTGCAAAAAGTAGTCACCTCACGCAACGGACATTGCATCCCTCGGAATCGTAAACATTTTTCTCATACTCACTGATAGTGCCGTCGTAAAAATCAACGCCCCACGCATAGTCCGGCTCATCGGACAAATCAGAAGAAGACCAGAACCACTCCTCGTCACCGAGTTTGCTGTATGGGCCGTCACCATAAAGCCCCACAGACCAGCAATTGTCTAAATCATAACAATCCTCATCACTAAGACAAGTGTCGGTAACACCGCATGTTCCGCCGGATTCTGTTCCCGGATTGTTTTGAATCAAAGTACGGAGCTCGCTGATTGTGGGCAGATGCCAGTCGGAATGTCCGCATTGATTCAACTTGTCGCAGTACTTCACTGCATCAGACCAGATAAATTTTATGGAAGAAAGATTCGACCACTCTCTGCCGTCAACTTTGAAACACGCACCGTTTAAACGGTTGCCGTTTTCTTCTTCCTCTTCTTCCTCGTCTTCTTCATCCTCTTCATCTTCCCCGTCTCCTTCTTCATCATCTTGGGAAGCACCCCTTACACAGCGGGTGTAAAGGTATTCGTTGTCAATGTGAACCGCGCCTTCGCTGAAATTTACAGACCAGCTGCAATCTGCCCCACCGTCAGTAGGCCAGGAATAAGACCAAAGTGTTTCGCTGTCACCTAACTTGCTGTAATAACCGCTTGAATTGAAAGGACATCCCGCACAGGCATCATTTTCGCAACAGCTATCGCGACACTCCTCGGAAGCTCTGCATTCCCCGCCAGTTTCCGTTTTCCGGCAATTTTCTATCAATGTTCTGAGTTCATCAATCAACGGCAGACGCCAGTCGGAATAACCGCCTTCCTGAAGGTGGCTGCAATAATATTTGGCATCAGAATCATACATTATGCCGTGTGATTTTGATGACCAGATAAGACCGGTTGATGAATCTTTGCACGGAGTTTTGCTTGTCGGGCTGCATTCCGGAAACTTACTGCAACCGGTCATCAGAATAAAAAACACCAAAATTGCCAGAGCAAAAAGCGTCGTGATTTTCCTCATTTGCGACCTCGGAGAGCCTCGATTTTTAAACCGCAGTATTTTATAAAAATTCTTTGTTTTGGCAAAAAAATCACAAAAGCCATGTGAAATAAGCGGGAATGCACTGAACTTCGCCGTCTTTCTGATAATCTTTAGTGTAAAGCAGAATTTTTTCTCCGATTCGCGAAGAAAACTTTTCACAGAATAAATCCAGCGACTTATGAGTTTTGTAACCGGACAACTAAAAAGAATAATGATTTTAATGGCTTTGCAGGAATCGCAAAATTTTTTTTGCTCAAAACTGCACTTTTCGCAAAATTTTTTTCGCCAAAAAACGCACTTTCCGCAAAATTTTCTCAGATACAAGGCGGGAGCGCGCAGGAAAAAGCAGATTTTTTCAAAAACCTGCAAAAAAAACTTGACATTCAAAAGTTTCTGACTATCTTGTCGCCTGCCAGAGCGGGAATAACTCAGTGGTAGAGTGCTACCTTGCCAAGGTAGACGTCGCGGGTCCGAATCCCGTTTCCCGCTCCATTTTTTTATGTCCTTTTTCAATCGAAATTCTTTTTGGTCGGCACCTTAGCCAAGAGGTAAGGCAGAGGTCTGCAAAATCTCCATCTCCGGTTCGAATCCGGAAGGTGCCTCCATTTTCAAACTTATAACCGCCGGAGTGGCGGAATTGGTAGACGCAAGGGACTTAAAATCCCTCGGGATAACCTCCTGTACCGGTTCGAGCCCGGTCTCCGGCACCATTTTTAGAACAATCCAAGCTTTGCAGCAAATAGAAAAGCTGAAAAACCGTTTCCCGCAAAAAATTGTCAAAAATCTCTTCTTCTTTAAAATTACGCAGTTTTTTAATCACTTTTTACGAGGTTGAAGATGAGCGACAACAATTCGGGAGAAAAAAAGATTTTTTCCGGCAAGGAAATGCGTGACCGTATTGAAACTGTTCTTGCCTTTTTAAACCGTAATCTGCGAGGCAGAGAGGAAGTAATCAACCTTTCGCTGCTTTCGGCTGTTGCTGCGGAAGACATTATTCTTTCCGGAAGATCCGACAACGACAAAAAACTTATTCAGTTCTCTATCCAAAGTGCGTTTAAAGATTATTACAGCCATGATCAGTTTGCCCCCCGGTCGTCAGAATACGGCATTGATTCTTTATTCCGTATGGAAAACTCGTCGGAAGCAGATCCCTATAAAGCTGCGGAAAATAATGAAGATTGGGTCATTACTGTCGAGGTAAAACCGATTGCGGATGACGACAATTTTTTTAACTTCGTAAACAGTCCCAGCTTCGAGACAATCCCGCATCCCGATAAAGAACAAAAAGCCGCACTGCTTACAATAAAGGAAGTAAAAGAGTGGCAGCCGGTAATCGACAGGGTCGAACTGAGCGAAGAAGCCAAAAGTGTCATTTCAGAAATCAGAAGAAAGTGCTTCGAGTTCTATGTAAGTGACTCCCGCTGGAAAAGAATCGTCCATGTTCTCAAAACCTGCGCTTTCCTGAACGGCAGGAGCAAAGTCGATCTCATCGACTGTCTGCTTATCGACTACGCGATCCCGAACCGTTTTGTCGAAGAGATTCTGAAACGGCATGCAGTTGAGAGCAAACTGGACGGCAAACAGCACGCACAATACAAAGCAAACATATTTACACGCCAGAAATACTACGAAATCCTCAAGGCTTCCATCGACGATAAAAAACTCGAATTGGAACACAAGGAAAAGTTGTACTAAGCTCAAAGCAAACCACTTAATATATTGATCTTTTCCTTCATCAGCTAAATTTTTTCTCAAAAAATCTCTCTTATTTGTCAACTCAGAAAGTTTTTGACGCTTATAGGTAGAGCAGAAAGGTTCTTTGATAAGTGAAAAAAGGATACATTGTTCTATTTATTGCGATGTCAGGATTTTTTACAAATGTAAGAAGATTTAACATTGGTCAAAATACAAGTAATTGATATTGACATTAAAAATTCTTGCTTAAAATACTTTTCGTTGATTGTTTTTTTGAGAAACAGAACCACTTGAAAGGAGAAAAAAATGAATTACTCAAAAGACGAAATTGCTAAAAACATTGAAGAGTTAAGAAATTCCAAAGGGCTAAAACAAGAAGAGTTTGCAAACAAGCTCAATGTTTCAAGACCTACAGTGTCGAATTGGGAACAAGCGAAAAGTCTTCCGACAACCGACCAGCTAATTCAAATAGCTCAAACATTTTGTGTGAGCATTGACGAATTGTTAGGATTGAAAAAATCAAAAAAAATCATGCTGATCGTGGATTCATCCATATTGTGCCGCAGACCAAGAATTTTGGAAGAAATGAATGGAAAAAAAGCCATTAACTATATCTGCATTACCGAAACAGTTCTTGATGAAATGAATTACCAAAAAGATCGTGGAAAACGAAAGCAACAGGCTTGGCTAGCTATGAAGTCTTTTGTTGATTTGCAGAAAAAAGATGAAAAAAGATTTTTAGTTCTCGAAGATGTTGTTAATAAAAATGAGAATTTCAACGACAATAAAATCATAAATGCTGCTCTGCGTGAAGCCAAAAAAGACTCATCACTAACCGTTTTTCTTCTTGCTGAAGATGTTTATTTCCCTTTGAAAGCTGCATCAACTCTAAATTTCAAAGTGTTAAATCTTGAGGATTACGAAAGAGAATTCTCTCTATCGGATGAAGATTTTAGCCCCAGAGACACCGGCAATTTTTACAATGCTGTTAAAAACGGAAATATTTTGGATGCAGAGAAAGTAAAAAAGGGAAATCCCGACATAAATCATACTGACCCCAAAACGGGATATACCCCTTGCATTCAAGCAATCAGAAATAGAGACAAAAAAATGCTCGAATACCTTATTTCCCTGCCGGGAACAGATATAAATAAATGCGACGATGCAAAATACAGACTTCCACCAATTAGCCATGCGGTTCAAATAAAAAATTTAGAATTTATAAAAATCCTATTGCAAAACGGGGCTGACATAGACAAAGGTTCGCAAGGCGATAATTACGGAAACACTGCTTTGATGATCGCTGCATGGCATGGAGAACTTGAGATAGTAAAATATCTTGTTGAACAGGGAGCTTGCTGCAACCAACAGGATTCCAACGGTTTTACGCCTTTAATAAAAGCTTGCATTAGAAAGTGTTCTGATGTTGCAAACTATCTTGTTGATAAAACAGACTTAAATATTCACAGTCGTTACGAAAACAAAACCGCCAAAGATTATGCCCTCCAAATCAACGATCCTGAAATTAATAAAAAATTTGCAAAAACTGAAAACAATGAGGTCTGAAATGATTGACAGAGCTTGTATTTCCATAACAGGCAAATGCCAACTTCGCTGCAGATACTGCCACTTTGACAAGCATGTTTCAAAGCAGTCTTGCAATGACATTTCTACAGAAGTTCTGCTCAATATTATATCCAACATTGTTGCTTATTCAGAAGAGAACAAGATAAATTTCAAAATCGGACTTGTCGGCGCAGGGGAACCGTTAATCCGGTTTGATTTAATACAAGAAGCTGTCTCGTATACCAGGCTGATCGCCAAACATAAACTGCTGTCTTTTTACACCATAACCAACGGGATCTCTGCCACAGAAAATATTATCCGGTGGTTCCACAACAATCGGGATTTAATAAAACTATGTTTTTCCATAGACGGCGATAAAAATCTACATGATTCATGCAGAACACTTGCCTACGGAAAAGGCTCCTTTGACATTGTAATGAACTCTATAAATCTATATAAAAAAATCTTTCAGGAAACACCTTCCGTAAATGCAACTGTTCACAAAGGAACACTGAGCAGCGAAACAGAAACTCTTAGATTTTTTGAGCAGAATTTTTCCGAAGTCTGCTTTTCCAGACTTGTGGATGAAAAATCTCCGGATTTATACATATCCAAAGGCGATTTTATTAAATTTATAGAGGAGGCCTCTCAAAAAAAACTGTTACTGAGACAGTTGCGCAAACCCAAACGATACGACTGCACGATGTATGGTCAGTTATGCGGGGTCGGAAAAACAAACATTTTTTATGCGAACAATAAAATATACCCTTGCGGCAGATTCATCGGACTACCTGAATATGAAATAGGCAAGGCGTCAGATTCGTTAATATCGGTAGAAAAATCCATGCAACGATTTAAGCAGCTTAATGACGGGGAATGCTATTTTGACAAATATATAGGGGATATAAAATGAAGATTGCTGTATATGGAATTTCCTGTGCCGGGAAAGACACGTTTATAGAAAAATTTCTTCGTCATTTTCCGCAATACTGCCACAAGAAAGGATCTGAGCAATTAAACATCATATCTAACAGGATATATTGCAAAAATTTTCAGGAATTAGATTCCGAACTTCAAAAAAGGACAAGAACTATTTTCGCAGAAGAATTAAAAAATCAACAGGATTTTATTGTCGATGGTCACTATTGTTTTCCTGATTCTCAAAGTTTTAAAATTGTTTGCACAGAAAACGATTGTAAGTTGTACGACATATTTTTGTACCTGCACGTCAATCCATCTATTGCAAAAGAAAGAATAAATTTAAGCCAGAAAAATCAAAAATTTAGAAATCTTACGGAACAACAAATAAAAGATTGGCAATTAAAAGAGATTTCGGAACTTAGAGATATATGCTTCAAATCTCGTAAAGAATTCATTGTTCTGGATGCTGATTTTGATCTGGACATGAAGTTTTTGCATGAATACATGGATTGTTTCCCTGAATTAACACCTATGAACATAGCTCAAAGAATTGTTTCTCAAATTGAGAACACACGCTCCGACCCAAACAAATTTAAAAAAATCGCCATATTTGATTGTGACAAGACCATCATTAAAGAGGATTCGACTATTCCGTTTTTTGAACTCAACAACACCGATCCTGCAATATTAAAAACCATTTTTACAGACGATATCTATTCTGTATATCAGTTTTGGCGACAAAAGGAATTATACAAGAACTTCAAAAAACACCCTAAGACCTCTTTATTTCATGCCAATAATATCGTCATCGAAAAACTAAAATCTTTAAAAACTTCTGGGTATCACGTGTTTGGACTCACCTCTGGAATATATAAATTTTGGAATCAATTCAATGCAGAGCATCATTTATTTGAAATGGTAATAGGCAACGATCTCAACCAAAACTCAAAGAATCTTATCTCGGATTTTGTCAAAGGTTATGTCGTAGAATTGCTTCTGTTACAAAATTACGAAGTTTTTAGTGCCGGAGACAGCATGTGCGACATTTATATGCTTGAAATGTCAAGCGGCTACCTCTGGGCTCCAGGGAAAATAAGACCTGCTGTACAAACATACATTGATAATCATAGAAACACCGCAATACGACAGTTTGCAGGGAATGAAAATCAATATAAAGGAATCAGAGGAGAATAGTAATGCTGTATGTTTTAAGCGAAAATTTTTCAACAGATAAAATTGTTGACGCAATCAGTATTTGCAAAAGTGACTCTCAAAAAACTGGAGCTGAATTGAGACATGCTCATATTGATTTGGGATTTGCATTAGGGAAATATTTTAAAAATCACTTCACAAAAGATTCCATAATCATAGCTTTAATAAGGGCTGGGATTCCAATGGCTTTAGGTTTTGCAGATTGTCTGGATTGTGCCGTAACATTTTACGATGACAAAACAGACAAGGATTTTTTTGAGAAAAACAAACTGCTGCTTTTCAACAAAGACGTTATTTTCGTAGATGCAGTTATCAATTCAGGAAAGGGCATTTTGAGTGCAATCGAAAAATCTGAGATTCCAAAAGATAAAATTAAAATTGTCACGAATGTTTTGTGCGAGAAATCTATTAAAAAATTCAACGATTATGAAGTTTTTACAGTCAGAGTTTCAAATAATTCTTTTGTCGGTCAAAAAGTTTTGACTCAAAAAAACGGCATAGGACCAGACACTGGGGACAGGCTTTTTAACACTTTAGTATGAAAAAAGGAGGCAAATTTTGTCAACTCTCTCATTTTCCACCCCTTACATGTCGTGTAGGCGTTTGATTGACAAGACAAATGGAGGGAAAAGATGAAAGACGATTTCGGAAGAGATTTGAGATGCAAAAGCACGGGAAAGATCTGCTACACTGAAAGAGAAGCGGGAAACGCTCTCAACGGAGCAAAAAAATGCGGACACGCGAACGAGATCCCGAAAAGGAAATATTACTGCTCAAAATGCGGCTGTTACCACCTTACGCACTATTCCTTCTACAAAAGTGACAAACCTCAGCGCGAATTCAGACGAAAACTCAGAAACATTATCGCTTTTGAAGACGACAGAACATGGCACGAAGAATACCGTCTTCTTTGCGTTGCCTAAAACAACCACATAACGGAGGGAAACGATGAAAAATATCTCAATGATCTTACACCTTTGCATGATTACACTCTGCTTGATGTCCGGCTGTTCTTCAAAAGAAGAGGTTCAGAAACCAAAAAACGAAGACATAATTCTGCTTCAAGACACTGAAAATGATCCCGATCCTGCCATACGCCGTGAGAAGCAGTCCACTGTAAAAACCGATGTCGCTCCAAATCTTATGTGGTCGCAGCCCTCTCCCGGACCGATGTATTACGACACCATCGCAGAATACTGCGAAGAGCTGCGCGAAGACGGTTTTTCCGACTGGAGACCGCCGACAACCGAGGAATTGAAATCAATAATGAAAGATTGTTCAGTATTCAAGGAGGGAAGCGGCATATTCTACACAGAAAAAGAGGCTGACACATTGCGGACTTATGTCAACGGATTTTACCTTTACGACAGCTGTTTCTGGTCTTTCAACGAAAAGGAAAATGACCAGAACTGGTTTAACGGTTACGGGATGGTTAGCGGAAAAAGCTGCCTTGCCGATCCTGACTGGCATCCGTGCCGCCCGTGTATGCGGGATCTCTGCAATGTTGCGTGCGTCAGGGAATCTTACCCGAAAGACTTTGCCGCAGAGAAAAAAATTGAAATAGAAAAAACCATCGATCCTGACAAACTGCAGTGGTCTGAAAGCACGGTGTCGAAAAAGAAAAACTACACAGCAGCGCTGCTTGCAGATCGGCACATCATGTACACCGCAGCAAAAGGACTTTGCGATGAAAGCTGGATCTGCGAAGAAAACGAAGAACGGGAAATTCCCTGCGGATACCTGTATCGTGACTGCGTGAACAATACTTTCGGGGTGCATGATGCCTATGCATACTGTGAATCTTTAAGAGAAGGAGGTTTCAGCGACTGGCGCCAGCCGACAATAGAAGAATTAAAATCGCTGCACGGCAGATATAAAAAGCCGGAAAAAGATGCAGATGAAAGTTTTTTCCTTGCTGCAAGAAGAACTCACGGGATAAGGGCTCTCACGGCAAACAGTATCTGGGACGGCTCTCATGCAAGGCCAGACCGGTTCGGCTGGACATACAGTCCGGTGCTCGACCTCGCTCTTTATGTGCCGGTGATAAACCACGATACAGATGTGATCTGCGTCCGCGACAGAAAAGATGACGATTTCAAGGTTAAACCTAAAAGGAAACCTGTGAAATCATTGCCAAATCCCAAGTCTTTGAAGTGGTCGTCCGTTGCAGCCGATCCGATGACATGGGAAGAAGCACAGAATTACTGCTCAAACCTTACAGAAAACAACAATTCCGACTGGCACCTGCCAAACATAGACGAATTGCGCACGCTTATTCACAACTGCGACAAAACCAAATTGGGAGGCAGGTGCAGAATCAGCGAAAACAGACAGTGCCTTAATGAAAAATGCTGGAGCAAAGACTGCAACGGGTGCGGTAAAATCAACACTCTGACGGCAAAAACGGAATACTATGAGCTCGGAGAAGAAACCCAAAAACAACTTTTGGAAGAAATAAACGATCCCAAATTCAGCAAAACCGGCTCAATTGAGGCCTTCTGGTCATCAACTCTCGACCCGGAAAACACTAAAGAAGCATGGGGCGTTGACTTTATGAACGCCAGAGTCGGCCACATGACGATGCTTATTGACGCATACAATCGCGGAGGAGCACATTCGGCAGATTTTCCCTACATTCTCGACTATAAACTCAAAGTTGTGTGTGTGAGAAACAACCAATAATTTAACAGCCTTAAGCTTTTTGCACAGATTTTTTGTCAACTCAGGGATTTTTCACCGCTTATAAGTGGTGTTGGATGTAACGCTTCTCAAGGAGGAAAAAATGAAAAAAAACTCGAATTTATTCTATCTCGGAGAACCGATCGAAGAACTCACCTATTCGGGGAGATCCGACCGTTTCTTTTCTTATGAATCATTAAGCATGGATTTTGATTCCGAAGAGGTCTTTGAAGAAGAGGAAGAGAGTGCAGCAAATGACATATCGGGCACAGAAACGATAGGAAATTACACCGTTATCTCAGCTTCGAAAGAATTAAGTTCCAACCTCCGTTTTTTCGAAGGGTGCGAAAACCGTGAAGGCGAAATCTTTGACATTCTGATGATAAAAGAAACGGAAACAAACGCCAGAAAGATAAAAAGGATCCTTGATTACGAAATAAAGCCTTTGATTGACAAAGAGATCCCTGGATTTGTAAAGATCATGGATACAGGATACGATGAAAATCAGCATTTTTATTACATAGTTTATGAGAATTTCGGAGACAACATGCTTGAAGAATCCGCCGAAAAAGTTGATATCACCGATGTTACCAATATTGCTCTCGGCCTCGATTGGTTCAAGAAAAACGAGAATTCAGAGAAATTCATAATATCACCAAAATACATCAAAATTGACGATGAGGGACGTGCAGAACTCCTTTTCGCAAAACTTTTCGACATCTTCGCCGATGAAGGACTGCTTGATCAAAATTATCTTTCTGCTGGAGCAAAAAGATATCTTTCTAGCAGAAACGGCCGGATAAATTTTCAGGATGATATCTACTCTCTCATAAAGACTTTCGAGGATTTTATCAGAGAGAATTATGCGACTGAAGACCATAAGGAGACCATCGATCTGATACTGTCTGGGTCATTGGCAGAGGAACGCACCGAACGTTTTTCTAAGTATGCAGATCTGATAGATCTGCTGAAAAAACTGCCACCATTGAGCCGCCATTTCCGCTCAGCAGTGAAAAGCAACAGGCTGTCTGAATTGAACCGGACTCAACAAAATGAATTGGAGATTTGGAAGGAACTGCCTCAGTCGGAAAAACGCTACATCGAAGAAAATGCCTTTGCAGTAAAGTATGACAAGGTAGAAGAAAGCGACAACGGTGATTTGATCTTCTATTTAAAGGACTATACTGGGATCAACTGGGGCAAGATCAAAGAACTGAAAAATGAACAAACGAAAGTGTTTTTACAGAGCAAAAAACCTCCGCTTCCGCTGATCGGTGAGATCCTCGACTACGGCCCGGAAGATGGAACTATAACGATAAAAGATCCAAAACGGAATATTGAAGAAATCCCTGAATCATGGACCATTACAGAAGACACCAATCAAAAAACGAGCCAGTTTAAAAAGCAGATAGAGGCCTGTCAGCAATTTCAACAGCGCGATATTGTGAATAAACAACTGTGTGACATAGTAACCACGCCTGAAAGCGAAATACCTTGCAGAATCCATCCATCGGATCATGCCGACATTCTGAATGATCTTTTCAATCCTAAGCTGGAAAACGATGAATCTCAATTGGAAGCTGTTGTCGATGCGATCAACTACAAACCGATATACCTCATTCAAGGCCCTCCCGGAACAGGCAAGACGACAGTTATCCTTGAGATCATACTCCAATTGATCAAACAGAATAAAAACGTCAGGATCCTGCTGACATCCCAGTCGAATCTGGCAGTGGACAACGTCCTGGAAAAACTTGCTGGAGAAAAAGATGTGACATTCATGCGGCTGGCAAGTGACAACGCTTTGGAAAAGGACAATGTTTCGATTCTGATGAAACAGCACTGCTTCGAAAAAAAGCTGGAAAAATACATAAACGACACGGCAAAAACATCATCGGAAAATTTTTCAAAAGAGTTCGCGGACAAAGACCAAAACGGGATATTGCTTGAGATAAATAAAGATTGGCTTGCATTTATAGGCAACGGTCTGCTCAAAAACAAAGCACTGCTGGACAACGGAAGCGAAAAGATAGATCTCCTGAGCGCGATGCTTAACAACACGAATGTTGTCGGAGCGACATGCATCCATATCGCAAGCAGCAAATATCGGAATATACATTTTGAATTCGACTATGTAATAATGGATGAAAGCAGCAAAGCCACCCCTGCAGAATCGCTTGTCCCTTTGAGCATGGGGAAAAACATCATAATGATAGGAGATGACAGGCAGCTTCCGCCAGTTATCACAAGAGAAGAAGCTGTAAGAAAGAATGTCAGAGAAAAAATGGAAGACGACGGTCTCGATATAGACAAAACCTACGGAGTCAGTCTTTTCGAAAAAATAAAAAAAGGATTTCAGGGAACTCCGAACGAGCGTTTCATAAGAATGCTCGATATCCAGTACCGGATGCCTAAACAGATCGGGAGCCTGATCTCGGAATTCTTTTACGACGGCAAACTCAAAAACCCTGATATTCCCGGCTTCGATGCCGACAAGGCACATGGTCTGAATTTGAAAAAACCGACATCCATAGCGTTTTTGAGCACTTCCCAAAGACCTCAGCCTTACGACAACGGCAACAAATTCTTCCGCCAGAACCAGTGCAATGTCGAAGCCATAAAAGAACTGCTTGAAAAACTCAACTCGCTTTATCCGTCCAATACGAAAAAAGAGAAGCCGCTCACTATTGGTGTTATAGCCGCCTACAAAGGTCAGGTGGAGCTTCTGAAGCAGAAGATCAATCTGAAAAAATACCGTAATTTCGTAACGGAAAAGGGTGAGCCCCTCATAGAAATAAAGACTGTCGACAAATTTCAGGGAGCCGAACGCGATATCATAATCTACGACATCGTCAGAAGTGCTCAGGGGCAGGACAACATCGGATTTTTAGCCGATTACCGAAGGATCAACGTCGCATTTTCGAGAGCGAAACGCCTGCTGTTCGTAGTCGGAGACAGCGATTACCTCCTGAACAGGGCGACATTCACCCCGTCGGAGGATTTTCCGGAATTCAAATTGCAGAAAATAGCAGAAAAACTTCAGAAAGAAGGTCTTATATTCAACAGTTTGGAGGAGGTTTTCAATGGATAGAGAACTTAAACAGAGGATCTGGGAACTTTACAAGGACGAATACTCAACGGAAGGATTCCAGCTGGAAGACATTTTCGAAATTGATCTCCCGTTCTGGAAATGCAAACAGAAAGTCGCTTTTGAAACTGAAAGAGAAATCGACCGTTTCAGCATGGTGATCCTGAAACTTGTCGACAACGGTATTACCGAATATTCGAAAATATGCTCTTTCCTGGGCATAGACAGCAACAGTTTTCTGAATATGCAATTCAATTTCCTGATAAAGAACGAGCTGCTGAAAGAAAACGGCGAAAGTTATGAAATCACATTTGAAGGCCGGAAGTTTATGGAGAAAAAGCACAAAATAAAGCAGATCGGGATCGAAGATCTGGAATTTTACATCAACGACCTTTCGGGAGAGTTTTTTGATCCGTCAAAACCCATCGACAGAGACTGGAGTTCCGATAAAACAAAAAAATTCCCAGGTTACGATCTCATTCAATCAAACCAAAGAAAAATAAACAACGAAATAGTAGATATCCAACACAGTGACAAGCCGTCTTATTCCGATCTGACGGAAGCAAGAAGCGAATTTGCAATATTTTACCATACACGCTTCCCTGAAAAGACATTTTATGATTTCGTGAATTCCGATTTCAAAGCATACCAGAGACACATCCGTTTTATGATATTGAGGTTCAGAAACAAAGAGCAGCAAGATGAGGTCATATACGATATACGTCAGTACCATAAAACAATAAAAAAGTTCACCGGCAAATTACTCAAAGAAGAATCACTGTCGAAATTGATCAATAAAATATTGGCTTTCGACAAAGCCGCATAATATTTACAAATCTCTATTTTTAACTATTCTGACTCGAATTTTGGTTGATTACGGATCTAAACTTAAGGGAGGAAAAAATGTTAAAGAAATTTTTGGCTGTTTTTGCCATTTTGTTCGTTTTTACTGCCGTTTGGGCTGAGAAGATTTCTCTGCAAAAGCAATCCACTGCAGATTTTCCATATGTATACACCACCTCATATGGACAAAGCAACAATGATTACAGGCGTTGCATAAACGGACAAAAAATCAACAGTGATTTTGAAGGAGACAATTACACTGGTTCTTATTATCAGAACAGTCCGATCCACTGTTTTGTTCTCAGTTATAAAAAAGACAAGGAGAAAATTGAGACTGACTCGAAAAATTTCCTGACGAATTATAGAACTGTTTTCAAAAACTTTGATGAGGAAATTGACAAAGACAACCAGAGGAACTGGACTCTTTACATTATTTTTACCGATCTCGAAAATAATGTGGTCGCATCAGCAAGGTATGACGAGGATGTAGACTCGACAAAAAACTCCGTTTTAAACCCTTTCAACGGAGTCAAAAAAAGCGTCAAAAAAGCCTATGATGCGACAAAAAAAGAACAACAAAAGTTAAAATAATTGTCAACCGCCCTTCTTTTCACCGCTTATATCTTATCAGCAGAATCATTGGATTGCTGTTTTGAATGGAGAATGCCATGAGATCAAAAGAAGAACTTGATAAAATTATTGCAGAAATAAAGAAAAACAAAGAGGTCCTGCGCGGTGGTTTCAGTGAAAAACCGAACAAGGTTCTCGCTTTTTATAACTCTTTAAGTGGCTTGAATATTGATTCTCTAAAAAAGGTATTTTCTGCTCCCCAAAGCATAGTCGAACAAAATATTTTTAATGCAACGAGCGGAATCATAGCTGGAACAACTATCGCGGAAAAGGCTTTTGCTGTTATATCGCTTGCCAGACCTGATAAGATCAAAAATATCGATCCTGAACTTTTCGAAAAAGATATGCGGCTTCTGCAGGGAGTTTTCTTCTTTCTGCTGCGTGACATCTGCGAAGTCGGAACATTTTTCGCTTCCGATGAACGGAAATTGAAAATCAAGAAGCTTTTTGATTCGGCCTTGGAAGAAAAATCCTGGTATCTGCCTGAAAAACAGAGTGAAATCCTTAATAAAATCAGCAAAGATCTCGGTTTTTTAAAAAAAGCTCCATTCACGGATATCGATTTTACGAAATTCGAAGGAAATTATTTCAAGGCGAATGAAGGCGTTCTCCGCATCCTTGCTAATTTCATGCCGCCGGAAAACGAAGCCGTTCCGAGGGAAAAACTCATAAATGTGGTGAATTTTGTAAGGGAACATCAGGAATCTATTCTTAAAATCTTCCCGAACAGAAAAAAATCGAATTATACCGATACAGAAGCTAATGAAGAAATAACAAAGGTATTGACTAATCTCAAAACACTCAAGACACTGGATTTCGGTTTCAAGGATCAGTGCTTTACACAGACATTTTTTGCCGGAAATGAAAAATTCTGCAGGGAAATAACCTGCAAATTCTTTGAAGAATCCGAAATGGAATGGCAGGACGGACATCCTTCGCTCGACGGGCAAACGATCAAAGCTAATAAAAACGACCGCTTTACAAATAGAAGTGCGCTGAATCACAAGTTTTTGTATCCCGAACGCAACAGGATAACCCACTTGGGAGCGAATGTCGCTGTCTATAAACTGTTCGACAAATATATCGACTTCCAAATGTTCAACGATTTTCAAATATTGTATTGGGAAAAGCTGCTCCTTTACGCTTTTTTTGATTCTTACCAATATCTCTGTGAACTTAAGAAAAATCCGGCTCAAAAAGAAAATGCGGAAAAACTTCTCGTAATTCTGGAGCATTATTTTAAAAAGATCACGGCTCCTTTGAACATCAACGCGGCAAACAATAAAGAATTATGGCGTAAAGTCTTCAATAAAGACGGCTATCTCAAGTTTCCCAAAGAGGAACTCGACAAAACCAATATCTATAATAATAATGTTTTGGATGAAGACGAACGCGCTCATCTGAAAAAATTCATGAGTTTTCTCTACTGCTCCGAAAACGAAGAGGTCGATTTCTTTGAAAAGCACGCTTTTGCGATTCAGATCTACCTGATATATCTCACTTTCGAGCTGGCGAAAATGGATAAACGTGAAGAAAAACATCAATAAAACAGGCATATTATGAAATTTTTGAAAAAATTTTGTCAACTTATCCGTTTTTCACCGATTATATACAGTGTGAAATGTTTTTTTGTGAATAATTGAGGTAAAAAAAATGAAAAAAATCCTATTCGTAACACTTCCGCTTAAAAAGAATTTAAAAAAATGCGTCTATCCCGTTGACGGCAACGCTCTGCTTGAGATTAAAGAACCTATTCTGTTTGCTGCGACAGCTGCTCTTGCAAACTCGCTTAAAGCGGATGATGATGTCAAAGTTCTCCTTCTCGAGACAAAAGGGGGTGAAAACGCTGGAAGCGACAACGCGAAACTTTTTGAGGAAGAACTCGATCATTTCAACAAAGTCGGAGCAAAAATCACTTATAAAATACTTCCGAGCGCGTTCGATATGTCGAAAACAAATTTTCAGTTTATGTTCAAAGCCATCCTCAAAGAACTCGAGCATGATGCCGAAATCTATGCCGACACTACTTATGGCCCGAAACCATTGGCATTTTTGCTTTTCACAGTGTGCCAGTTTGCAGAGAAATTTTTCGATTGTTCCGTCGGCTACATTGTTTATTCCAAAGTTGAATTCAAAAACAACGAAATCGTAGAAGGTTCACCTATGATCTACGACATCACCCCGCTCTATCTTATGCAGAACTTTACCAACATGATCGAGACTTCAAGCAGTGAACGAGCAATAAAGACAATTAACGCATTGTTCGAGGACTGACCATGGAAAAAATTTTTGAAAAGATTAACGAACTTTACGAAGGATATCAAAACGCCCTTGATCGTGGTGAAAACATCGAAGTCGCGATAAAAGGCTTTACATGGAAAATCGTTCTGGCAGCATTAACCCCAAAAGGAGCCTCCCAGAATTCAGACCTGAAAGTCAAAGAGATCAAAAAATCAGCTTACGGGGAATATGTTGATGAAGTTCGTAAAGTGGTCATAGATTGCCTAAAATGGTTTCCCGAGTCAGAAACACGCAAAAATGGTGCTCCTTTCAGCAAATATCTTTTCAATTCATTGAAAAAGGCGATAAACACCGCAAAAGGCGAAGAAATTCAAGAACATGCAAACACCACCGAACTCGAAAAGACGAATGATGAAGGAGAAACTTTCTCCATTTTGGACACTCTTTTGGAAGATAACGACACCGATCCATTGGAAAAAAGCCTTATGAAAAAAGATCTGCAGAAACTCATCCCGAAGATCCAGGAAGAGTGGAAAAAGAATCCTGATCAGATGCTCTCCGAGATCCTTACAGTCTTACTTCTGAAAATGGAGTTTGATCTTACAGAGGTTTATCACAGACTTTATCGGGCCACACTCCAAAACTTGTTGTTGTATGGTCTTAACCCTGAGATTTTGGTGAATTACACTTTCATAGATAAGGAACTTTTGGACGCTTATTCAGCAGATCATGATTACAGACCCGATTTTACGGAAATCGCCCAAAAATACGGATTGACAAAATCTGCGGCGAGCAAAAAACTCTCCCGTTTTTTTGAACCTTTTAAAGAATCTCTGAAAAATTTTTGATCCGCTGCAGATCTTAATTTCTATTCCGAATCTTCTTCGGTTTTGATGAATTCGACTATCTGCTGATCGCAGAATACCGCGTTGATTTCCCTGCCGTTGGCAAGTCTGAATCGGCCGCGTCCGTGCCATTTTCCGTTTTTCCATTCGCCTGAATATTCGGCTTTATCTGCGTATTTGAAAGTGCCCGTGCCGGATATCGCACCGTCTTCGAATTCGCCGTAGTATGAACTTCCGTCGGGAAAGATCAGCGAACCGTAGCCGTCCATTCTGTCGTTTTTCCAGGTCCCGTTGTACTTTATTCCGTTTGCGTAGACGTAAATTCCGTGCCCGTCCTTCTGCCCTTCTCTCCAGTATCCTTCGTAGATATCGCCGTTTTCGAGAACCAGTTTTCCTTTTCCGTCGCGCAGACCGTCAAAGGTTTCGCCGTAATATCCGGGCTTAGGTTTCGGTTTTTCCGCCGGTTTCTGTTCAGGTTTCGGCTCAGCTTTCGGCGGCAGTGTTTCATGTGAAACATTTTTGTTTTCTTCAGTTTTTTCAGCTTCTTCGGAGGGTTTAGGCGCAGTTTCCGGCAATTTCGGATTTTCTTCCCGGAGCACTGTTTTTTCCTTTTTGGATTTCTCCTTTTTCCTGTATTTTTTCGGGAGTTCGATCAGATTTTCCTTCGGTTTTTTATAGTCTTCGCGATAACCGTTGATCCTTTCGTCAGTCTTCGGCAGAGGTGCTATTTCGCGTCCTTCCGTCAAAGATTCAGCCGATTCTGTATCGTCAGACGCCGAAGCAAAAAAAGGAAACAGAATAAATAAAAGGAAAAAGAGTTTCATTAAAACTTTGAAAAATGAAAGAACTTATTTTTTCTGAGCTTCGATCTCTTTTGAAAGTTCTTCGAAAGCCTTGTCGGCTCTTTCGGTGACTGCTTTTCTGACGCTTTCGCTGAGCTGGCTCATGCTGTTGACTGTATTTTTGAATTTCTCGAGATCCGCACACATAAGAACGTATAGCGTTCCCGAATCGGAGATCCAGCTTTCCTTCTGCTCGGTGCCCGAAAGCGTAAGATCCGTGATCTGTTTTGCAACGTCAACGATGTGCTGTTCGTCATTTGCCGCCGTTCCGAAATCCTCTCCGCCGGTCGTCGTCGACTGATAGTCCTTCAACATCGACTGAACTTTGAGTTCAAGCATTCTTGCGATTTCGGTCCTGCCTCTGCCCATCGCAGCGGTACGCATCATAGAAACGTTTCTTGAACCTGCCGCACTTCCTACGCCGCAAATCTGAGAAGCCGTGCTGGAGCTGCCGAGAACCCATTCCGGAGCACCGTCAAATTCATTTTTTACAGCATTGCCGGTGTCCTTTTTGTCAGCGCTTCCGCATGCAGCCAAAACCATAAGAAAAATGATAGAAACGATGGAAACCAACGATTTTTTCATAATTTAACCTCCTTATTAAACAAAAACGCATATATTTTATTTAAAATGATTAAACAGTCAAGTTTCACTATTTTAAACTCAGATATTTGTTGAAAAAAGACACCGTTTGCTTTAAACTGCGCCGCTTTTGATTTTTGGGAGGCAATTTTGTCCGAAATCCAGGATGAGGCTCTTGTTTCGCTCTACGGTGAAGCTATTGATTTTGCAGAAAGGATGCAGACACCCCTGACATCGCTCCATTTTCTTCTCGCTTATTTTTCCGCTCCGAGCGAAGCAGCAGCAATATTGGAAAATCTTCAAATATCATATCAGACTGTCGCAAAGACATACAATTCCATGCTGAAAGATGCAAAACTTTCCGGCACAAACATGGAAGAAAAAAAGGGGGTCATTCAATTACTGGAAAAAAGTGCCGCTTCATACTGTTCCAACAAGGGTCAGCCAGTCAATCCGACACATTTTCTCGCAGCTTTGACCAGCATCCGCGACACTCTCGCATACAGGATACTTGATGCAATGGGGACCGTATCCAACATCCGAACCTCTGCACTGGCACACATAGACGCTCCGACAAAAAAGGCCACGAACCGCGCAAACGAAATGCTGCAGGAATCAACGAAAGTCTATCCTTCTTTCGACAGCGAAACCAGGAGCGATCAAAACCGTCCGATCGACGCAAGCGCCATTTCACTTTTCGGAAGGAACCTTACGCGGGAAGCGTTTGAAAGAAAAATCGACCCTGTCTTCGGGCGAAACCGCGAAATCGAAGCAATAATCGACATTCTGGGCAGGAAAAACAGCAACAACCCGATGATCATCGGCCCTGCAGGAAGCGGAAAAACAGCGATCGTGGAAGCTGTCGCGCTCAGGCAGAAGGAAGGTCTGCTGCCCGATATCGAAATCTGGGAACTCCGCCTTTCTTCGCTTGTCGGCGGAACAGAATACCGCGGCTCTCTGGAAAAAAGAATTACCGAACTTCTTGATTTTGTTGAAAAAAACCGCGGGAAAATCATCGTTTTCATTGACGAGATCCACCTTCTCTACTCTTCTTCAGGAAGCGACAATACTGTGGCAAACATGCTCAAGCCTGCCCTTTCACGCGGGAACTTCCCGCTCATCGGAGCAACGACGACCGAAGAATTCAACAAATTCATCGCAAAAGATCCCGCAATGGAAAGACGTTTTTCGATCGTGAAAGTCGAAGAACCTAAAAATGAAGAACTTCTCGCAATCGTCTCGAATGCAGCAAAAACTCTTGAAAATTACCATGGTGTAACTTTCGGCGGTGAAAATTTCATAAAAGCGGCAATAACGTTGAGCGACCGGTATATTTCGGGCAAAAGCCAGCCCGACAAAGTCCTTTCTCTGCTTGACACTTTGGGAAGCATCCTGAAACGTGAAAGGAAAAGCGAGGCAGACAAAAACGATCTCATATCGTTAGTTTCCAACCGGACGGGGATCCCGCAGGAAAATCTTCTTATCGACACGGCGAAAATCGTGAACACGCTCCCGGAAGTCCTCGACCGCTCGATAGTAGGGCAGAAAAGTGCGAAAGAGCGAATTTCGAGGATTTTTGCGAGGAAATTCAGCAATAAACCGGTCGGAAAGCCGCTTGCATCGATGATTTTCGCAGGTCCTACCGGCACGGGAAAGACTGAAACTGCGAAAAAACTGGCTTCGTTCCTTTTCGGAAGCCCCGACAGAATGGTGGTTTTCGACATGAGCGAATTTCAGGAATCGCACTCCGTCTCGAAACTTATCGGCGCGCCTCCCGGATATTCCGGTTACGACGAAGGCGGCAAGCTGACCAAGGCTTTCAGGCGCGAACCTTACCAGCTTCTGCTGCTTGACGAGATAGAAAAAGCCGATCCGAAAGTCCTCACCGTCCTGCTGCAGATTCTTGAAGAAGGAAGAATTACCGATACGCGCGGTTTCACCGCCGACATGAGCGAATCGATAGTCATCATGACGACCAATCTGGGAGCAGAACTTTTTTCAGCCGGCAGAGTCGGATTCGGCGATGCTGACACAAGCGCAAAATCTGCCGAAATAATCAATAAAATCGAAGGTTTCCTTTCCCAAGAGCTTGTAAACCGCGTTGATGACATAGTGCTCTTCAAGCCTTTCTCTCAGGAAGATTTTGTGAAACTTGCAGGAACTGCATTCAACGAAACTCTTAAAAAAGTCAACACAATGGAGAACTGCTCGCTTTCAATAGAAGATCCGAAATCGGCTCAGGAACTCATAGTTTCGAAGATGACTGCACGCGACAGACTCATGGGTGCAAGAGCTGTCAAAAGGATCGTCGGAAAATTTTTCGAAGGTGCATTCCTCGAAGAATACTACAAAAATTCAGACAAACACAGTGATTTTCTCTGCTGCGTCCGTGACAACGAGTTCGTTTTTGAAAGAAAATAGCGGTTATTCCATGGTTTTCAGAAGATTTTCAAAGTAGGCTATCATATCTTTCGCGCGGAGTTTCTGCTTCCTGACAATGTTGAGTTCAGCCTCGTCAGCAGGAGTAAAGACCTTTTTCGACGAGAGTTCACCTGATTTTTCGTTCAGTTTCGCATGTTCTTCTTTAAGCTGTGCCAACTTTGCAAGAATTTCTTCACGCGAAAAATTATCCTGGCTCATTTTTGCCTCCTGAAGTTTGACTTCAACATAAAAATTGCCGTTACTGTCAAGATTCGCCGGTAAAATCACATGGTTAACGATGTAAGGTTCCGCAGTGATATCAACTATTTTCGTATCGGGCAGCGCCTCAAAGCGGCCTCTGTCGAAAGAAAAACCGTCAAAACGCACATTTTTGACTGAAAAAATCTTCTCAAGCTCAGGGATCATTTCGCTTCCGCACTCTATAGGAGCGACGATGCCGGCTGTCTTTCCTACAAAACCTGCAAAAAAAGAAGATATATTTTCGTAAGGCGGCTTTATGAAGATGTCGCCGCGCAGGATTTTGTTGTTTTTATCCAGAACGGCCGCGAAATATTCCCCTTTGTTGAAAGGAATGAGAACGATCCTCGCATCTTCTGCGCACGGCCCGGAAAGAGCCGAAATGAACGAGAACGAACTTACCGTTTCGACCGTTTTGACACCGAGCGAATAGATATACGCCAGAAAAAACGCCGTACCCGTTTTTATTCCGGTGAAAGCGCCCGGCCCGTTGCCGATGATCACCCGCGGAAGCTCCGTCAGATCAAGGTTTCCGACAGTTTTACCGAACTCTTCCGGAAGATAGCGGCTGAGCTTCGATTTTTCAAAATTCCCAGCCCGGAAAACAGATCCCTTTCCGTCAGCACCGCCGAAAAAAATGTTCGAAGAAGAAGCGTCGAAAACAAGAATATTTTTGAAATTTTCAGCCAAATCACACCTTTAAACATCAACAAAACGCCTAATTATGCTTTTGAAGCATTTTAAATCAAGAAAAATCGGAACGCGCTTGGATCACGAAACCGCGCGGCAGAAAATGTTCAGGATGTGTGCAGAGATCACAAATCTACATTAAAAAATTGAAAAATTAGAGATTTTGTGATATCTGGCAATTACAAATTTGGAGATTTTGTGAAAATCTTCATGGTTTAAATTGGAGATTTTGTGGAAAAGAGGTTCTCAAATGGCAGAAATCGTACTGAAAAGAAAGGTTTATGAAGAATTACTCAAATGGAAGAAAGAATATGCGCCGGAATATGCTTTATTTTTGAAAGGCGCACGCCGTGTCGGAAAGACAACCATTGCGGAAGAACTCGGGAAAAACGAATATAAGTCTTTCATAACTATAAACTTCCAATCAACTAACGACACTGTCCGAGACCTTTTCGTGAACAGTCTTCTGGACTTAGATTACTTTTTCAACGTAATTCAGCTGCAATACGGGAAAAAGCTTTATAAGCGGGATTCGCTCATTATTTTAGATGAAATACAGCTTTACCCTCTGGCGCGCCAGGCTCTGAAAACCCTGTTGGCTGACGGAAGATACGACTATATCGAAACAGGATCACTGGCTGGCATAAAAAAGAAGACCGAGAGTTCGGAAATCCTTATTCCTTCTGAAGAATATGCCGTTGAAATGTTTCCGCTTGATTTTGAAGAATTTCTCCAGGCAGCGGGCGACGAATTCACTTTTCCTATCATAAAAAGCAGTTATGAAAACATTAAACCGCTCGGGAATCTTCACAAAGACATTTTCAGAAAATTCAGGGAATATATGTGTGTCGGCGGAATGCCGCAGGCCGTTGTAAAATACATTCAGACGAAAGATTTTGAAAAAGTCGATTTTGCAAAGAAAGAAATTCTGGCTCTTTACAGAAACGACATCAAGAATCAAAAAGAGGAAAACAGCACCTATTTGGGAAATATCCTGGATAATATTCCTTCCGAGCTCTCAAAACACGAAAAAAGCAGTTCGTTTCAGCTCTCTCATGTGGATAAAAACGCCAGATACCGCGAATACAGCAGCCCTCTCACGTGGCTTTCTGAAGCAATGATCGTAAATGTTGCGAGAAATGTCACCGATCCGAGCCCTGCTCTCACCCTCAATATGGATAACGGGCGTTTCAAGTGCTACCTGCTTGATACCGGTTTGCTTATAAACCTCAGTTTCGGCGACGGAACATTTATGGATAACGGGTTTTATAAGACAATCCTCACTGACAAACTGCATATAAACGAGGGAATGTTTGTGGAAAACGCGGTCGCGCAGTGCCTTCGCAGCAACGGGCATAAAATCCTCTTTTATGTTGAATACAACAATAAGGGCAAACCCGTGATGGAAATCGATTTTCTGATCAGAAACGAAAAAAAAGTTGTTCCGGTCGAGGTAAAATCAGGCAGAGAGTTTGCAGTGAAATCACTCCAGAATTTCAAAACAAAGTTTTCCAACAAAGTCGGCTTGCAGTATGTCCTGTATGACGGTGATGTAAAACGTGATAACGAAGTGATTTACCTGCCGTATTATATGGCGGCAGTGCTGTAACCTGCTCAAAACTTTTCATAAAAATCGTATTTTCAAGCGCTTATAACTTTCAAAAAAAATAATTTCTGCTAAAATGCCGCGGTTTTTTTAAGGACTTTTTGCGGAGAAAAAGATGAAAATCAACAGAACGATTTTTAGACAGTATGATGTCAGAGGCTATGTAAACATCGATTTAACTGATGATTTTGCCTACAATCTGGCGCGCGGATGCGCAAGTTTCTACAAGAAAAAACTCCCCTCTTTCAAGACGGTTTCGATCGGTCACGATGCGAGACTGAGCTCGCCTTCTTTTGCTCAGGCTATGATAAAAGGTTTCAACGACAGCGGTATCGACACGATCTTTCTCGGCATGATCCCGACTGGTCTCTGCTATTTTTCGATGTTCAATATCGATGTTCAGGGCGCGGTAATGATCACGGGCAGCCACAATCCGCCTGAATACAACGGTTTCAAAGTAAACCTCATCGATCTTCCAGTCTACGGCGACGGAATTCAGGAAATCGCGGATATCATGGAAGCTGACGACTTCATCAATCCTGAAAAAAAGGGAACGAACACCACTTACAACATCATTCCCGACTTTGAAAAGTTCATTTTCAAGACGATACACATCGATCATCCCGAAAAAATCAAACTCGTAGTCGATGCGGGAAACGGTGTCGGCGGCTTTGTCGCAGTTCCGATCATGCGCAAGATGGGGCTCAACGTCATCAGCATTTTCGAGGAGCCGGACGGCAGATTCCCGAACCATCACCCCGATCCGACGGTCGAGGCTTACATCCAGAAGATGATCGCGGCGGTAAAAGAGAACAAAGCCGATCTCGGCATCGGTTTTGACGGCGACGCCGACAGAATCGGCATAGTCGACAGAAACGGAAAAATCATCTGGGGCGACAAGATCCTCAATATTTTCGCAAGAAGCGTCCTCGAAGAAGTTCCCGGCGCGGCAATCGTAGGAGATGTAAAGTGCAGCAAGACTCTTTACGACGACATTGCATCCCACGGCGGCAAACCGGTAATGTGGAAGGCAGGACACTCGCTCATCAAAGTCAAAATGAAAGAGATCGGAGCCGCTTTCGGCGGAGAAATGAGCGGACACGTCTTCTTTAAACACCGCTTCTTCGGCTACGACTGCGCAATCTATTCCGCGTTCAGAATGCTTGAGATAATAGGAAAACACGGAGCAGATTTCGACAAACTTCTTGAAGGGATCCCCGAAACATTTTCTACTCCCGAACTCAGGATCGAAGTCGACGAGACGAAAAAGTTCCAGATCGTTGAAAACGTTGTCAATTTCTTCAAAAACGGCGGCTACGAAGTAAACGATATCGACGGCGTCAGAGTCACTTTCAAAGACGGCTGGGGCTTAATGCGTCCGAGCAACACGCAGAACGTTATCGTCATGAGAGTCGAAGCCGAAACGCCTGAAAGAATGGCTGAAATCAAACAGCTTCTCGAAGACAAGCTCAACGAATTCAATAAGTAATGGTCGAGAAAAAGAAAAAAATCCACACTCCGCCCTTTACGATAACGGCTGAAACAGTCAATCTGGTGGCGGAAATCTCGGCTCTGCTTGAGCGTTTTGCGATCCGTCTCGAACAGGCTGACGGGCCCATGCTCCGCAAAGTGAACCGCATGAAAACAATCCGCGGCTCTCTTGCAATCGAAGGGAACTCACTTTCTGAAGAGCAGGTCACAGCTCTGATCGAAGGTAAACACGTGATCGCGCCGATAAAAGAAATCCAGGAAGTAAGAAACGCGATCCTTGCTTACGAAGAGTTCCCGAATCTCGATCCTTTCAGCGTTAAAGACCTGCTCAAGGCGCACGGGATCATGGCTTTGGGCTTAGTAGACAATCCCGGACATTTCAGGCGCGGAGGAGTCGGCGTGATGGGCAGAAGCGGGATTTCGCATGTCGCTCCTCCGGCACACATGGTTTCAGGGCTCATATCCGATCTTTTCGAGTGGCTGAAAAATGCTGAAGACCACATACTCATCAAAAGCAGCGTTTTTCACTACGAATTCGAGTTCATCCATCCGTTTGAAGACGGCAACGGCAGGATGGGAAGATTCTGGCAGTCGAGACTTCTCTCGGAGTGGAATCCCGTTTTCGCACACCTGCCCATTGAAAACATGATCTGGGAAAATCAGGCAGGATACTACAAAGCGATCGAACAGAGCACCGATGATGCCGATTCGGGAGTTTTTGTAGAATTTATGCTGAAAATGATTGCCAATGCCATAAAAAGGCACCGGTTTGCCGACAGAACGACATCAGATGTCGGTGCAAATGTCGGTGCAAATGTCGGTGTAAATGTCAGCGCGAGCGAAATTAAAATTCTTGATTTTATTAAAGAAAATCCTGAAATATCGGCAAAAACGGCTGCACTTCGTCTGAACATCAGCCAGAGACAGGCGGAAAGAATTTTTTCGTCTTTGAAAGAAAAAGGTCTCATAAAGCGTATCGGTGCCGACAAAAACGGTCATTGGGAAATACTGGACTAGGTATTTTAAATTAGGAGGAAAAAATGAAGAAATTTTCGGTTGTTTTTGCACTTTTCGCAGCGATGATTTTCGTCGTAAGCTGCGGCGGCGGTTCGAAAACAAGCGACAACGCCGACACGGGTGAAAAAGGTTGTTCGACGCAAAAACTGTGTTTTGGCAACATCTGCACAGGTCAGGACAAATGCTACGACTACGAGAACAGCGAAATCACGTGCCCGGCAGAAGGAGAAGATTTCTTCGGTCAGGACGTGCAGTATCAGGGAGTATGCATACCGCAGGATTTTACTGTTCAGACAATTTCGTCACAGACAGTTGTTCTTGACAACAACACGGGGCTGATGTGGCAGCAGACGAATATAAATGGGATGGTGCCGTTTCATACTGCGACAGTCTTAAATACGCGGGATATTCCGACTGGCGTCTGCCGACACCGCAGGAACTTCTGACTATCGTTGACAACTCAAAAGATTATCCTGCAATCGACACGAGTTATTTCCCGGATACGCCAGACTACCATTTCTGGTCTTCCTCTACCAACGTAGACGTAGATTATACGGACTACGCGTGGTGTGTGGATTTCGGTGACGGACGCATGGACTACCACGATAAGACTATTCAGTACTGGGTCTATGTCAGGTGTGTTAGGGGGGCTACATTGCCGACAGGTTCATTTAAATCTTCGACCGTCCATGGAGATGTCATTGTGACAGACAGAGAAACAGGACTCATCTGGCAGAAAACTTATGTAACCGATAAGATCTGGCAAGAGGCTCTTTCCTACTGCGAAACCCTGACTTATGCCGGATATTCTGACTGGAGGCTTCCGAACAAAAACGAACTGGCTTCCCTTGTAAATTATAAAAAATATAACCCCGCTTCAGATTTTCCCGATATGCCAAGCATCGATAGCTATTTTTGGTCTTCCTCTACCTTCGTCTGCAAAACACGCAAAGCGTGGGGCGTGCATTTCTATTCCGGCCGCGTGTACGACCAGTATAGGGAGAACATCAACAGACATAGTGTCCGTTGTGTCAGGTAGAGGTTGTTCGTCAGAGACCGCAATTTTTTTGTAGAGACGAATCATGATACGTCTCATTTACGGATTCAATGGTTCTTTTCTGAAGACGTTCCAGAACGTCTCTCCGGGTCGTGGCATTCTTTCACAAATTCTTCAAAATCTCTTTTATCCACGCTGAATCAAGCACTTCGAATGCAAAACATTTTTTGCCGAGATCCTTTAGGGATGCGCCGATGTGATAAAGAGTTACGCCGTCAATTATAAGAAAGCGGTCATGTGCTTTAGATGTGTGTTTTAGTGTAAGCTGCGGATATTGTTCGTTGAATTTCTGAACATCCTGCTCGCTTAGTTTCGTTTTCGGATCCGTATAAATAGTGACTTTCACATCTTTTTGTTTTTTAGTGAGCCTTTCCAGAACCGATAAATCAATATAGTTGTCAATAAGAAAAATTTCTTTTTCAGCACTTTGAATGAATGATTCGAATTTTGCATAGGCGTCGAAGATTTGACCTTGGAAGAAAACACCTTCTACTGGAGGCAGTGATGTGCGGACAAAAAAGTCTATTTTTTCCTCTGTCTTGCTAACACGACGTTCCAACCTGTCTATCCGTTGATTGATGGCGTAGCCTTTTAGCAAATATTCTTTCAAAACGCCGTTAGCCCATATTCTGAACTGTGTACCACGAATTGATTTGACACGATAACCAACTGAAATTATTACATCTAAATTGTAATGATCGACTTGATACGTTTTTCCGTCAGCGGCAGTTGTTGCAAAATTTGCAACAACTCGATTCTTGTCAAGCTCTCTTTCATCAAATACATTTTTTATATGCCTTGAAATTGTTGATTTGTCTCTCTGAAACAGTTCGGCCATCTGGTCGATTGAAAGCCATACCGTATCTCGGTCAAAAGTCGCCTGAATGCGCGTAACACCGTCTTCCGCAATATACATTATCAAACTTGTGTCATTTTGATTCATGTCTCAAACCTCAAAGAAAAATTTTCTAAATTATATAATTGCAACCACAACAAAAAATCAACTTTTTATTTTTCATTATAAATAAAAATATTTTATTACAAAGGATTTTTATTTTTCAATATTTTCGCATATTTAAATAATTTTCTCAAATTTTTGTTAAAATTTTGTTGACAAATTTAAAATCGCATATTAGATATTCACCGTTTTTTGTTAATTTTTTAAATTGGAGTATTTATCATGAAAAAAGTTGTTTCCAAATTTCTTGTTTTGTCAGTAATGATTTTTTCATTTTCGATTGCATTTGCGGCAGAAATTCACTGCAACCCGGACACAAAAACGTGTCACAAATCAACATGTCGTTACTACAACTGCAAAGGGTGCACCAAAGTTTTCGCATCAGAAGAAGAGGCTTTGGAAAACGGCTACAAATTCTGCAAAGTCTGTGCAAAAGAGAAAAAAGAATCTCCTAAAAAAAGTAAAAAGTGATTTTTTTCATCTTTGCCAACCAAAACGGGGCCGGTGTCAGCCGGCCTTTTTTATTTTTGCTGAAAAATCAGAGTATACCTTTGAAATATTCGATCGTCCGGCGCAGACCTTCGTCAAGCGGGATCTCGGGTTTCCAGCCGAGAAGTTTTCCGGCAAGAGTTATGTCGGGGCGGCGGACACGCGGGTCGTCACCCGGAAGCGGCAGGAATGCGAGTTTTGACTTGCTGCCGGTCTGTTCAAGAACTTTTCCGGCAAGCTCCAGCATCGTAAATTCGCCGGGATTTCCGAGGTTTACAGGACCTGTGACAGAATCATCGGAATCCATGAGTGCCAGCATTCCGCGGATCAGGTCATCAACATAGCAGAAACTGCGCGTCTGCAATCCGTCACCGTAAACCGTGATGTCGCGGTTCTGGAGTGCCTGAATTATGAAATTGCTTACGACCCTGCCGTCGTCAACATTCATATTCGGACCATAAGTATTGAATATTCTCGCAACTTTAATTCTGATTCCGTGTTTTCTGCGATAATCGAAAAAGAGCGATTCGGCTCCTCTTTTACCTTCGTCGTAGCAACTCCTGACACCGTGCGGATTGACATTCCCCCAGTAACTTTCAGGCTGCGGATGAACAAGCGCGTCACCGTAAACTTCGCTGGTGGAAGCCTGAAAAATCTTCGCATTCCATCTGAGCGCGAGGTCAAGGGCGTTTATCGCGCCTAAAACAGTCGTTTTGTAAGTCGCGATCGGATCTTTCTGATAAAAAATCGGGCTTGCCGGACACGCTAAATTGAAGATCTCGTCAACATAAAAATTGTAAGGCTCCGTCACATCGTGGATCAGAAGGTCGAATTCAGGATTTTTCTTGAGCGGCTCGATATTCGAAAGTCTGCCGCTGATGAAATTGTCGATGCAGACAACGTGATCTCCGCGCTCCAGCAGGGCTTTGCATAGGTGGGAACCGACGAAACCGGCTCCTCCGGTGACCAGAACAGTTTTTCTTATCATGTTTTCCTCAGTCCAGTCTGACCATTTTTGCCGTGGCTTCCGCAATCAGAACGCCGTCAAGCGTTATCTTTCCGGTAGTGCAGAGGACTCTGCCCTTTTCCGATCCGACACAGCCTTCGACTTTTACCTTTCTGTTCGAAGGCATCGGCTTTCTGAAGCGCACACTGATCTCGCCGGTGACCCCTTTTTCGTTGTGAGTGAATGCCGAATACGCCATTATCTCGTCAAGCAGAGTCGAGATTATCCCGCCGTGGATTATCCCTTCCCAGCCGCAGAATTTATCCGGAACAGCGATCTCTGCCCATGCCGCCTTCTTTTCATCGTCGCGGTGTATGTCGAGATGAAGCCCGTCAACATTGTTTTTTCCGCAGACAAAACATCTGTCACTGAAATTCACTTCCATTTCCAATTCTCCAACAAAAAAAACGCCGTATTTTAGGAAAAAAAGGCTATACGGCAATTTTTTGTAATGTTGAAACATCTTTTCGTACCGTCAGCGAAACATCTCTGAGATTCTTCGTTTCACTCAGAATAACGGCGGGAACACTCAGAATGACTGAATAACCCATAAAATATTTTGACATCAGTCATTTTTAGATGATATGTTTTCGGGTGTTTTTTTATGTTTGGAGGCAAAAATGAGAGTAGAGCAGATTTCGGTGCTTTTAAGGAATGAACCCGGCGTTTTGAAAAAGATCCTTGAGTCGATAAGCGAAGGCAATATCAATATTCTCGGTCTGACAATCAATGAAACAGCGTCTTTGGGCGAGCTCAGGCTTGTCGTAAGCGACACGAAAAAAACCGGCGATATACTGAAAAAAATGGATCTATCGCACAATATTGTAAAAATCATTGTGGTCGATCTCAAGGACAAGCCCGGCGCATTGCTTGAAATTGCACGTCTCTTAAGCGAGAATGATATAAACATCGACTACATCTACACGCTGGCTTCAGGTAAAAATTCAGCTTTTATCGCCATAAAAACATGGGACATGGCTGCGACGGAAGAGATCCTGCTCGCCAACAAAATAAAGATCGTGACCCTTGAAGATTTTGCAAAATAGGAGGGGTTTATGCCTAAAATTCTTGCATTTTTAACTATTTTTATTTTCAGTTTTGCCCTTTTGCCGCAGGAAACAGCTCCGGCAGAAGATGCAGAACCGGATAAAGCCGCAGAAGAAGCCGCACAGGAACAGGCTGCAGAAGAAGAAAAACCGGCAGAAGCGGAAACCGTGCCGGAAAAAGAGCCGGAACCTGAAAAAGGACCCGAAAACAATACGCCGGAAACAACTGAATCTTCTGCTGAAAACGCTGAAACCCCCGAACAAGAAGAGGAACTTCAGGACGGTCAGGAATTTATCGCCGAAGAAGAATCTGCGACAGATACGCCTCTAGTCAAGATCCAGCAGGGAAAACCTGTAAAATTCTTCGAACTTTACGGTTATTTCAACGTAGCAAACACCTTCTCATACAACATGAAGCTGAGCGGCAACAACCCGTACATGGCTTCAAGAAATACGATAAACAACGTCGTCACGGATGAAACGACTGGCGAAAGGGTTACCCGCTCAACAAACGAACATGTTTTGAACTGGGCTTGGCTCAAACTCCACCTTGAACCGGTCATCAACATTGCCGAAACAATGGAGATCCACACCAAACTTTCGATTTTCGGCAACACGGCAATGGGAGCGGACAACTACGAATTCGATAAAAAAGAGAACGGACTTCTGCGTGACGCCCAGCTTTCGACCTCGGCCAACATAGTTTTCGAAGGTTTGTGGGGCGTTTTCGACACTCCGATCGGTCAGCTCAAAGTCGGAAGGATGCCGTTCCACTGGGGCCTCGGGATCCTTTACAGCGACGGCAACAAATTCAACACCCTTTCGAGCGGCAACTATCTCGACAGGATCCAGCTCACGATCCCGGTCATGGGATTCAAGATAATCCCCGCTTTCGACCTCGCTTCCACGGGACTTCTGGACAAATATCACGACTACTTCATCGATGCGTCACAGAAAGACGACGGCTTCAACGTCAGCCTCATGTTCACCATGCAGGAAGACGATCCGGCAGTTCTCGAAAACAAGATCCTCAACGAAAAAACTGTCGTCGAAGTCGGTGCGATGGTCATGTTCTCTTGGAAAGGCGACACTACCGGCGAATGGGTAAAATCTGACGAACAGGACGGTACTGTCGAGCCTGCTACCGATCATTTCGTCGATCCAGACAAAGTCTACGCCTACACGGGACAGAGTGCGAAACTCTGGAAACTCGATGCTTGGCTCAATCTGCATTACAAATTCTTCTCGCTCAAAACCGAACTTGCTTTTCTCACAGGTTCAATAGGAAAAATCCGCCTCGAAGACGGCCGCGACAAATCGGTCAAAACACAGATGGTCGGCTGGGCTGCAGACCTCGGATTCCGCGTAATTCCCAAAAAATTTCACATCGGTCTCCTTACCGGTATCGCCTCACCGGATGATGCAGACTATGTTCAGGGCGATTCGTGGAACACCCCGGGAAACGCAATAAACAACTCCTCAACAAAAGGCGACCGCACCGTCGAAAACTTCCGTTTCAACAAAGACTACAACTTCAACTCAGCTTTGTGGAACAATTTCCTCGGCAGATTCACGGCCGGCTACTACGCAAGTCTCACCCTGACATACTTCTTTCTTGACGACCTCAAAGGGTACGTCGGAACGACTTACTCCATGGCACTCAAAGAGAACAATTCTTTAGGCGGCAAAGGTCTTCCGAATGCGATCGAACCCTTCATCGGCATTGACTACGCAAACAAAAGCGGAATGCGCCTCGGGACAAGATACCAAATTGGTATCCCCTTCTCCGGTCTCGACACAGACGAGCATGACACATCGCTTTTCCACTATCTGAATGTTTATCTCGGAGTGGTTTTCTAAGATTTTTTAAATTTTCAAAATTTTATCTGACGCAGTAAGCGTTGTAGGGAACGACTCTTTTGCCGTGAGAAACTCTTGTGTTTTTGAAGCTGATGACCCAGAAGTGGTCAGTGCCGGTTACCTGTGAAGCAGACCAGAACCATCCGTTTCCGGGAAGGTCGAATCCTCCTCTGCGGCAGCCGCGGCAGTCCTGTTTGTCGTAGTCGTTCAGGCTGAGTTTGCCGTTTTTGTCGCTGATCGCGCATTTTCCGCCGGTAGCGGTCTCGGGGCACTTTTTAACTATCGAGCGGAGTTCGTCGATGGTTGGAAGGCGCCAGTCTTTGAATCCGTTTTCTTCAAGATTTTCGCAGTATTCGTAGGCTTTTTCCCAAGTTGCCATAAACACAGGATATTTTGCCCACTGAAGTTGTTTTGCCGGAGCAGCGGGAGCTGTTTTTGCCTGTTCGGGCTGTTGTTTTGTCTCAGCCGAAACAAAGAAGCAGCTGAAAACGACTGCAAGCAGCAGTAATGCGGTTTTTTTCATTTTTTCCTCCAAAAGTTAATTAAACCAAAAACAGCCGCGTTATATAAATTAGCGGAATTTGTGTCAAGGAATCCGAGACTGCGAGGTAAACAGGGTATGATCTGCGAAAACTACTTTTTTTAAAAAATTATCAGAAAAACCGGCACAAGGTGAAACTAAACTATTGTATTTTTGTTTTTTTGTATAAAATCTTTCGGTTTTTTAGAGGGGTCGTCATGAAAAAATTCATCAGATTTTTCACAGCTTTTGCAGTTTTTCTTTTCATTTTCACAGCGTGCGGAGGCAAAGGAAAGTCCGGGAAACAGGAGATTTCCGATAGCGATCCGGAAAATCAGACTCCGGAGAAAGTAAACTGCAAAGCCGACGGTTCGGAAGAATTTCTAACCTATGCCAAACACGAGGAAGCAGGCTGCAGAGGAAGCGGATGCCTTTTCCGCAGTATCAGCCGTAAGAATGAAGAAGAAACTTATGCTCCCGACATATACAAACTTGAGGGGGATATTCTCTGGCTTGCGAACCGTTATCTCGGTCTGGTTTCCGTTGACGTGAGCAATCCCAAACAACCGAAGAGGCTGGGAAGCATTAAAATCAAAGGGAAAGATATTATTGAAATGCATATCCATAAAGGAACTGCTTTCGTTGTCAGCCAAACATCGGCGGGCGAGGGCGACGGAGAAACCGGAGATATCGGCATTGTCAACATGGGTTTCATAAAAATTACCGCTGTTGATATTTCCGATCCTTCAAAACTTTCTGTTTCAGGTGAAATCAATATCAGAGGATGGCTTGCTGTTTCATCAAAACTCACAGGCGATATTTTATACTTTGCATTGCGTGATTCCACATATATCGGTTACGGATGCGACAACGGAGAATATGAAGTTTCGAAAAACGGAGCAACGACCGTATCCTTAAACATAAAAGATCCTAAAGCTATGAAAATTATTGACAAATATTTTGTTGAAGGACCCACGTACCCCGCTGTCCATATTTCTGAAAAATCGGTATATGTAGCTGAAACCGCAAGGGATAAAACTTCAGAAAGCGGAGGTTCTCTGATAACTGTACTGGATATCAGCAGCGGCGACGGAAAAATAGTCAAAAAAGCTGAAATTCAGGCAGAAGGAATAGTAAGCGACCTGCGGAGAATATACGAAAAAGACAATGCTTTTTATGCGGTGACTTCTTATCAGAATGAAGAAACCGACGAAATGTATATAATTGAGAGTTTCGACGTGAGCGATCCGACAAATATAAAAAGTCTCTCACAATTTGTGCTGGACTGGGGCAGGGATCTCGATGTCACTATTTTTGACGGAGACAGACTGTATGCCGTGTTCTATACTCATAATCAGGTCTACGGGCTTGAGATTTTCGACATTTCAGATCCTTCAAATTTTAAGGAATTGGGCGAAAACATAACTCTTCCAAATCAGTCTAAAGGAGTCGCCGTCAAGGGAAACCGTCTTATCGCAATGGGAAAGAGAGACAATATCGGGGAAGTTGCCGCGTATGATCTTTCCGATCCTAAATATGTGAAAACTATAAAATACCTGACTTTTGCCTCGAACCGCATCAATTATTGGACCGAAGATTCCAGACCGATATTCCAAGTGTCAGATGATTTTATCTTTGTGCCGGTTACTGAATACAACGAGTTATGGCAATCTTTCTACAGGTTGTACATTATCGGCTTTGACATTGAAAAAGGACTTGAAATACACGGTTTTGTAGAAGATGAAAGCCTCTTAAAACGAGGAGTTGCATTAAAAGATTCTGTTTTGGCGATAAGCCGTTCCAGTCTTTTGTCAGTGAATTTCACGAAAAACGGCAAACCTGAAGTAATATCCGAAATTGTTTTGGAAAAAACGGTTCCCGCGCATATATTTACGGTGACAGTTCCAGCAAGGAGACCTCTTACAACGAAATTTTAAAGGTTATAGAGTTTTCAGAAGACGGCTCTTTTAAAGAGACCGATTTCAAATCAAAAGATCTGTTCAAGACAATGAAGAAGATGGCGGTTTCTGAAAACAATATCGTCGCCTATGTTACGACATGGGATGAGAAACAACTGTCGTTTTTCGATATGAATGACTTGGGAAGCGGAATAAAACAGCTTCCGTACCATTTTGATTTCGGCTGGATCAGCAGAATTCTTGTAAACGGCAGCACATTCTGGGTAAGCTGGTGCGAAGAGCAGAGCGTTGACTACAGTCTGAATCAGGACATTTTTCTCTGCTATGCTTCTCCGGTTGATGTCAGCGCCCCGAATAACCCGAAAGCCGGAGAAAAAATAAATATTCCCGGAATGCTCTCCGGAATCAGTGACAACGGACGCTATCTGCATACGGACACATTTGAGATCCAGGGACGCGGCAAGTCTGATTCGGTACATTATTCATATATTCTCGAACTCAATGCCGAAAAAACAGGACTATGTGTCATCAAAAAAGAAACCGTGGAAGACTACACCTACGAAAACACGGAAAAGGACAGTGTTTCCAAAACAACGAAAAAGCACGGCTATTCATACCCGAAAAACAGCGGAATGGTTTTTGTTTCCGATGCAAATTCGACATCGGTCAAAGAGTGCCGCTACACAAAGGAGACACCTTCTTCGATCAAAGTTATCTCGGACAAAGGAAAAAAAGTTTTCGACAAAACTTTTGAAGGGGAAAAACAGTGGAACAATGTCCGTGACGGAGGTTTTTTGGTTCTGACAGATCAAAACTGGACTTACATAACTCCGGAAGGCAAGGAAAAAAACGGAACTTTCAGCAAAGACACCGATGCTTCAAACGTTGCAGGCACTTCACAGCTCATCGGTGAAAAAGTTTATATTCCGACAAACGGTAGCGGAATTGTCACGATCGACGTGAAATAATCGGAAAAAATCACTTTTTTTAAAAAAATTATCAGAAAAATCGGCACAACATGGAACTAAACTATTGTATTTTTGTTCAATTTGCTGAAAATTGAATGTTTTTGAGTATTTTTTGACGGAGGTCGGGATGAGTAAGTTTTTTAAATTGTTGGCAGTTTTAGTTCTGTCGATTTGTTTTTTCGCTTCTTGCGACAATTCAAGTCAGAACGGCGGAAGAACAGAGTATGAGGGCGACGGCACGGAAGAATTCGTAACTGTCGGAAATTCTTATGAAAGTGATTCAGGCAAAGGCGGCGATTATGCGGATGAAGTCGATGCCGATGCAGGCGATGCCGAAGCAGCACCGAACGAAGACAGCGAAAACGGTGACGCGGAACGCGAGATAGTTGAGTCGGATATCTACAAGTTCGACGGCAATGTTCTCTGGCTCGCAAACCAGTACAAAGGACTCATCGCAGTCGACATTAAAGATCCGGAACACCTAAAGATTCTCGGAAACCTCAGATTCCAGGGATATGTCGGCGAGATGTACCTTCAGGAAGGACGTGCTTACATCCTCGTAAGCTACACGAATTCCAGCTACGAATACGACGAGATCTACTATTCCAACAAGACTTATTCCAAACTCATGGTCGTAAACACCGAAGATCCCGCAAACCTTTCGCTTATCGGCGAATTCGAGATCGAAGGCTGGATCACAGATTCGAGACAGGTCGGAGACGTCATTTACGTTGCTTCGACTGAATACAGATACTACTGGTATGACTGCGACGGTGACGGTGGCTACTCGGGAGCAGACCAGATATCGATCATGTCGGTCAACGTCAAAGATCCGAAAAACATAAAAATGGTCGACAAAGTTTCGGTCGAAGGATACAGCTACACGCTCTACGTTTCGCAGAAATCGATTTACGTTGCCGAAGCTGACACGTACTACTGGACTGAAGACTACGACAAAGGCTATCCGGTAACGATGTTCGATATCAGCGATCCCGATGGCAAAATCGTCAAAAAAGCTGAGTTCAGGACTGACGGTTTCATGAGCGACCGCTGGAAAATGCACGAGGTCGGCAACACTTTCTTTGCAGTAAGCTCCTCGACAAGCTGGGGCAACGGCGACAGTATGATCGAAAGTTTTGACGTCAGCGACCCTGCGAACGTCAAAAAACTCGACAAACTCATATTCATGACAAACCAGCAGCTTTACGGCACGAAATTCGAAGGCGACAGAATGTATGCCGTCACCTATTTCCAGCAGGATCCGCTGCATGTCATTGACATTTCCGACCCGTCGAACCTCAAACAGCTGGGTGAACTTGAAGTTCCCGGCTGGTCTGATTTCATCGAAGTAAGAGGAACAACGATCCTTGCAGTCGGCCGCGACGGTTCTAAAACCAAGGTCAGCATGTACGATGTCGCAGATCCGGAAAATCCCAAAGAAATCAACACAGTGGAGATCGGTTCGGGATACAGCTACAGCGAAGCGAACTACGACTGGAAAGCGTTCAAGATCTTCGACGACCTCGGTCTTATCCTCCTTCCGATCATTGATTACGGCACTTACTGGGAGCCGCTCTACAAACTCTATCTCATCGATTTTGACCTTGACAAAGGCCTGAAAGCCCGCGGTTATATCGCTTCCGACAGCTATGTCAGACGCGGTGTCGCGATCCAGGATCTCATTTTCAGCATCGGTGAAAACCATGTCGTTCTTGCAGATGCGACTGACAGGGACAATCCGAAAGTTTTGTCTGAACTCACCCTTGCCTCCTACGTCAGCAATACGGCAAGATGCGGACAGTATCTCTGCGGACTGGACGGTTACTACAATTTCAACATCTACGACAAGACTAACGGGGAAACTCTCTGGTCGACAAAAACTCTGCCGCAGAATTCATATTCAGATGTCACCCTGACGAAGAACAGCAACTTCGCATATATTTACCGCATAATGATCAATAGCGAAGCAAACGATACTGAAGGAGCGATCAAAGTCGTTCAATTCAAAGACGGAGAAGCCGTCAAAGAAGTCGGCGATTTCTTTTTGGGTGAGAACAAAGAACTTTCCTGGATCCAGACCGCTTCGGAAAACAATGTCATTGCCGCTGTTGCCTACGATATAGTATGGTATGACGACCATTCCGAAGACAATGCAAAAATGAGACTGATCGACATGAACGATCCTAAAAAAGGAATAAAAGTTACTGATTTTGATTTTGACTATGAGTCTCTGATCCGTGAAAAGAACATTTTCGCAGTCGGCAGCACATTCTGGTCAAGCGGCTGCAAACTCAAAAAAGCCGATGAAAACGGTGACCAGTATCTCTGCTACGCCCTTCCCTTCGACGCAGGCGATCCGAAAAATCCTAAAGCGGGCAAAAGGGTGAACATCCCCGGCGAACTTGTAGGAATCAGCGGAAATGCGAAGTATCTCTACACAAAAACGCCGCAGATCTACAACTATGACGACAACTGCGCTGACGGTGACTACTACTGCTGGTCAAGCGAAAACACTTACGACATCAATATTTTGAAACTCAACGAGGACAAAACATCCGCAACAGTCGTCGCAAAAGAGACTTTGACCGATTCCTACGGTTACAACCAGAATTCCTACGAATCTGTTTCAAACAGTGTTTACACTAAAGACGACAAAGTCTTCTTCGTAAAAACTTTGACCGGCGAAGAGTGGAACACCTGCTCTTACAGATCGAGCGGAGTTACCGAAGTCCGCCTCATTTCGGCATCTGACGGCAAAGAGATCTACAAAAAGTCGTTTGAAAACGCCAACTTCGTAATGAATGTAAATGAAGGCGGAGTCATCCTTTCAACGACTGAAGGCTGGACATACATCGCTCCCGACGGCGGGGAAAAATCAGGTAATTTCGACATTTCCTCAGCAAGAGCTTACTCCTACAGCGACTACTGGCGTGATTACGGTGTAGAGCCGCAGCTCATCGAAGGAACCGTTTACATCGCAGCCGGCTGGGAAGGTGTCGTTTCCATCAACGTAAAATAGGATAAAAATCGTTTTACATTTTTAACGGACTATCCTGTGATCCTTTTTCACAAAATCGACCCTGTCTTCCGAAAAATTGACGATATTTTTCACAAAAGAGGCGACAGCCGAAGCGTTTCCCCGCCATTCTTCCGAGTAAAAAACAGTGCTTGCAGGATCAAACGAAAAGAGGGTGTCTTTTTCTGTTTCACTGAGGTCAACGACCAGATTCATCGGGATTTTCATCGAGAAATCTTTCTGCGGTAGAATAAAACCTTTTGATTTTGAGTGCTCAAAAGGATCTGCGTACCAGAAAAAATCAAAATCAAGCAGTTTTTCGAGATGCCACCTGTCGATACCGGTGACCAGAGTGTCCGGTTGAACGGAAATCATTTAAGATTCAGGTTTTGCTTCTTTCGGTTCCTTTTTGAAGCTGTTGTGGATTTTTGTGACGATTTCTTCTTTCGGAAGTTTTTCGATTATGGAAAGTTCTGTCGCAAGAATGTCTTCCGCATCGTTCAAAAGCCTTTCCTCGCCGTAACTCAAACCTTTTTTCTTTTTGAGGAACATCAGATCGGAAATGACGGTTGCAACATCGGTGACTTTTCCGGTTTTCATTTTTTCCTGAAGCGATCTGTAACGACGGTTCCAGTTCATCTTCAGAAGGTCGAGATCTTTGTATTTGAAACAACCGTAGACATTCTGGACTTCATCAGGTCCGATCAAGGTCCTGAGTCCCATCTGCTCGGCAGAATCTACAGGAACGATAACGACTTTCGAACTGTCCGAAAGAATATTCACGACATAACAGAAAACTTCGGCATTTCCCATCATTCTCGATTCGACGGAAACGACTTTCCCGACTCCGTAATTAGGATAAACCGCCAGATCTTCGGGTTTGAACTGATTCATAAAAACCTCCGACAAGTAAGAACAAAAACGCTGGCATTATACTCAAAACTCTTTATTTGTCAAGGGTTTTTAAGAAATTCCTTTTTGATTTCAGCCGGTTAAATTAAGTGTGGTGTTTAAAAACTGAAAAACTTGTGAATGTGAGTAGCGTGGAATTAAAGAACAAGCGAGCAGCCGCTTGATTTCTTCTTTTTGCCGCTTTCTTCCTGTGGATCGTCGTCGCTGTAGGTCATTTCGTCGTCAGGAGTTGCGTCTGTATCTTCGTCTGAAATTTCGGAATCTGCAGGAGCGTCAGCTGATTCGACCGAGATCGCTGAAACTGTTGCGGAACTTGCGGTAGTGCTTACGAACTGGAGATAGTATCTTGCACCTTTTTCGACTTCAGGAATGATCCAGCCTTTCTTTGAATCTCCCGCAACTTTTCCGTCTTTTTCAGCTTTCATAGCTGTTTCTCCTTCGACATATTCTATCGGAGCACCTTTTCTGTAGAAAACTTCGATCGTCGGGGTTCCGCCCATACCGCCCAGGTCGCCGAGCATCGAACTTGAACTGTCGGCAGCGATTTCTGCACTGAGTTTGAGAGCGTCTTTTTCTGCGTCAGCTGGAACATCGTAGTAAAGCTGGATGTAAGCCGGACCGACCTGGATCGTTGAACTGCCCTCTTCGATCTCGATTCCGCCGCCTGATCCCATAAGACCGCCCGTAGGATCATCTTCGCCGGAGCTACTGCCGCCTGCCGGAATATACATCGTGTCTTTGATCAGTTCGTTTACGCTGCGTGCACGGACTTCTTCAAAGAAATTCCTGTCTTCAAGGATTTTTCTGATTTCAGCCGCTTTGCCTTTGAAGTTATCGTCCTTTTCGACTTCGGACATAAGCGTTTCTGCCCAAAGTTTGTAGGAAGCGTTTGCATCGCCTATCGAATAGAGCGTTTTGAGGAAAAGTTTTGCAAGATTGTCGCGGTGTTTCTGCGTATCGGTATCACTTCCTTTGATAAGCTGGTAAATATCCCAGTTTGAAGCAAGGAACGGCTGACCGTCCCAGTGGACTTCGCCGACGAAATCTTCAAAAACTCTTCTCTTGTTGAGAGCGCTTCTCATGCAGAAGATCTTGTTGTCGCCTTCGCCTTCGGTATCCATCTGAGCCTCGTAGAGCGGGCTGATCTTTACAAAACCTTCAGAAGCGTATTCGCCGGTACAGGTGTTGTCGGTCATGATGAATGCGAATGTGTCGGCCATACCTTCGTGGAGCGAACCGGGCTCGACCGTCATACCGTACTTGTCGGTGTATTCAAGACCGGTGATGCCGGCAGTGTAGATCGTAGCGTGACCGAATTCGTGGTAAACGACATCGCCGTCGTATCCGAAATCGGCTTTGGTTCCCTGTCCGAAAACAAGAAGGTCGCCGTTTACGCCGAAATCTTTGAGCAGCATGTTCAGCATCGGCTGTTCTTCGGTGAAAAACGCGTTGTCAAAAGCGGCAAGTTTATTCGTTCCGGTAAAAAGTCCCTGATAATCCTGCATATCAGGCATTACGAAATTGCTGATGACATTGAGAGGTTTGTCTTTGTCGTTGTGCTGGAGATAAAACTCGTTTTTGGAATCGATGCCGGTATAGAGCGAACGGATGTAGTCATAAATCTTGGAAGCGTGGTAATACATTGAAATTTCTGCGCATCTGTCGATTTTTTCGGGAGCGAGCCCCTCTTCCGAAAATTCGTGACCGCTGTCACAGTCGTCGTAAATGAAACTGCCTTTCTCACATTTGTTTGCAAGCGGCATAGGATGACATACGTGGACATCAAATGTCATGCCGCCGAGATCAAATCCCATTGAAGCCGGATCGATCTTGACTTTTGTTCCGTCATCGGGGCAGTTGTACGCTTTGATTTTTCTGATGCCCTTTGCGTCTTTTTCGGTGATGAGCGAACCGAGAAGTTCAGGGGTGAGTTCGCTGTCGTCTACCGGAGCGACCCACGGCAGTTCGACTTCTTCAAGATCCGGAGTGACGTTCGGATTGAACTTCCAGATCTTCGCAGTGTCGGTTTCGTCGCCTTTGCATTCCCATACCGGTACGGTCGGTTCTGTAGGTTCTGCCGGAGTGGTAGGCTCATCAAAAAAGGTGGAATGACTTGATTTGATGACTTTGCCTGTCAGTGCGTTGACAACGTGATAGCGGCTGTCTGCAAGCGTAGCAGGCGCGAATCTGATTTTGTAAGCCGGAACGAACTTGCCGAAATGACGCGTGATTATCTTTTCAGCTGTGTAGTTTTTCGGCATGTTTTTAATGTTTCTGACCTTCATGACCGATTTGAGAGCCTGTTTTTCCGGGATCATCTTCGTAATGTCAATGTCGATGTCGGAAAGACCGTTGCTGATTTTGTCGACTTTGCCGTCTCTGACTGTGAGAACGGTGTAAATGCCGTCAACCTTGATCCCTTTGTAGAAAGGAACGAACTTGTAAATCGAAGCGCCGTCGATTTTTACTGCGCGGAAAAGTTCCGGTTCAACATTTTTACCGATGTTGAAAGCCTTGTAAAAATCATTTTTAATGAAATTTTTCAGAGAATCTGTATCCGTTTTTACCGGAATATCAAGCCCTGAAACCAGAGAAGTCACTCCGCCGGTCTTCTTTACCGAAGCCGCGGAAAAGCTGTTCTTCTGCGCTGCTGACAGTGTGCAGACAAAAAGCAGAAGAGCAAAAAGTGTCAAAAATTTCTTCATTGAAACCTCCAAATTAACAATAAACCGAAAACGTAACGCGGTATTATAAACATTGATAATTTTTTCACAATTAAATATTGAGCCGGGAGCCGGTTTGATAAAAAATCCGTCTTCAATATAATCTGCCGGTTTTCAAGGGAAAACTCAGATGGAGTGAAACCTGGATGACAAAAAGCAGTCTTAAGAAAGTTTTATTGTTGAATTGATCGAGGAGCTATGAAAAAGAATCTTTTAGTACTTATCTCTGTGATTTTATTAAGTTTCTGTGTGTCAGCAGAAGAAACTGAGCCGAAAACCGATGCTGCAACGCAGGCAACCGGAAAAAAGGAGGCTGCTCCGGTGCAGACTGCTGAAAAAGCCGCTGCTGCAAAGCCGGCTGTTTACGCGGGAATGCCGATAACCCCCGAATTTTCGAAGGAAGTAATCGACAAGATCACGGCGAAATACTCGAAAATGTATGAAAGTTACGCCGGCGTGAAGAACAAACGCTACGTCACTGTCGAATACCGCGACCCCAAAACTAATGAACTGCTCGAGACAGAAAAATACGTCTACACCCGCTGGGATTACTGGTATAAAGACCTCAAATACGAGCTCCATTCCTGCGAATCGGACGGAAAACCGAGAAGACCGGGCGTCATTGCATGCGATCCCCACGAATCGAAGCCCGGTATCCCCCACTTCGACAAAAACGGTGAGAAAGAGTACATCAGAGAGCTCGTCGCAGTCGAAAAACTCAACGGAAAATTGGCTTATAAGATCAAAATGACTGCAAGAAAACCGAAAGGCGAACACTTCGTCGGACATGTCTGGATTTCGGTCGACAACCTCGAATACATGCAGAATGAAGGCAGAGCGGGCAAAAAAAGAATGGGCGAAAAGGATCTTTACGTCAAATATCAGGCGAAAGATTTCAACGGCGGCCAGTTTTTCCACTTCACGAGCGGCTACACCAAAGTAGAGATCAGTGTTATGGGTTACAAAAGAATCATGATCTATCATTTTGAGAACAAAGAGATCGAACTTATGCCGAAAAAGGATAAAAAATGATGGAAAAATTATACTTCTGGACACTTGTCTTCATCTTCGTGAGCGGCGTTTTCACATGGATCTCGCTCTACTTCGTGACAGCGGGCTACGGCCGCTACGGCAGTAAAAAATGGGGCCCCGCGGTAAATCCGAAGCTCGGCTGGCTGATAATGGAGTCTCCCGTCGTCGTTCTTCCGATTGTTTTCGCGTTTCTTGGTGACGTTACAACTGTTACAGCGGTAATGCTCGGGATCTGGCTTTCGCACTACGTCCAGCGCGATCTGATCTATCCTTTCCTCATCAAAAACGGCGCCAAAATGCCTCTTTCGATCATCGCGATGTCGCTTTTCTTCAACTGCATGAACGGTTTTGTCAACGGCTACTGGCTGTTTTTCCTCTCGAAATACGAAATTTCGTGGTTTGCAACGCCGCAGTTCATCATCGGTACCCTGCTCTTCTACTGCGGAATGTTCATCAATATACAATCCGACCACATCGTCCGCAGTCTGCGTAAGGAAAACGGCCCCGGCTACCACATCCCGATGAAAGGTTTCCACAGATTCGTAGCAAGTCCGAACTACTTCGGCGAGATCGTCGAATGGGCAGGCTGGGCGGTGCTCACATGGTCTGTTCCGGGACTAGCATTCGTCTTCTTCTCAATGGCCAACCTCGTACCGAGAGCGCATGCAAACCGCCGCTGGTACATCGAAAAATTCGGAGATAAATACCCCAAATCGAGAAAAAGAGTTTTCCCGTTCATTTACTGAACATTGACTCAAAAACTGTTGAATTATACAGAGAAAAATCAAAAATTATTGAAAAATTTAATGTTTTTACTATAATACTCTGTTTTTATTCCCCATCTAAGTTAGAGGGGGTGCCGAAAGGCGGGGGCGTGTGTTCCTCAAAAAATGGAGGTCTTTATGAAAGAGTTTTTGGTCTTCATGCTCTCTTTGAGCTTGTTTTTCATTGTTTCCTGCGGCAGTGAGACTGCAAAAGATTCGGAGGAACTTTCGGATATTCCCGATTGGGATTACTCCAATGTCGTAAGTGACGACGAAGCAGATGATTCCGAAGCTCCGGTCGACAATAGCAACACAGAACAGGCAGATCCCGGTCAGGATGCCACTGATCCTCAACCGACCGATCCCGGAATTTCGGACGAAATTCCCGACAACGAAAACACCCTGCCCCAAGGCTGCGGCAACGAGACTGTGGAATACGGCGAAAGATGCGATTCTGCTGCCCCGATAACCTGCTCGAACCTTAATTCAGCTATGACCGGCGCGACAAAATGCCTTCCCGACTGCACCGCTTTTGATATGTCGACATGCGACAAAAAAGCGTGGGGTGTTCTCAATGTCCGTTTCATGACGAAATATATTCTCGACAATGCAAAAACTGGTGATTCAAACTATTTCGCGCAGGGTGCACTTCCCTACGCTGCATTCAACGGGCTTTACGGTGACACGACCCAATACTTCCCGACAATCGGGGACGGCTCTGTTTCATTTGCGGTTACAGACAACTGCACAGGCACTTTGGGTGCGAACAGACGTCAGCTTTTCGTCAAACAGAATCCGGCGGGCGGCTATCCGAGACACGAACTCGAATTTTCACCAGGTTCTATAAAGAGCGGCGCGGAATACAGAATAAACGCAGTCAAAACTTTCGATTTGGTTGACAATATGCTGAAACTTGTCCGTTACAGACTTGTAGACAGACAGAACGGCAGCGAATGCATCATGGGCATAGGATACACCGGCTCTGTTTTCATTACGTCGGTTTATCCTGAAAACGCAGATCTTTACGAAGGCGGAAGCGTCGAAATCGTTGCAAACAATGTAGAATTCTACTATCCGACCGAAGTTCCGGGACTCGACGAAGAAACGACCGTTCCCGAAGAAGTCCTCAAATATCCGCTCTGCTCAAAATAGTTCCGAAAAATGTATTTCGACAGGATAAATTCAACAATATGCGCTCTCGCTACTGCGAAAGGAAGCTCGATAGGCATAATCAGAGTGAGCGGCACAAAGGCGTTTGAGATCGCCTCAACACTCACCGGCAGAACAAAATTCGAACACAGAAAAGCTGATTTCGTTAAAATTTCTGACGGCGAAAAAATCGTTGAAAAGTGCCTGATACTTACTTTTCATGCACCTTTCAGCTTCACAGGTGAAGATGTGACCGAATTTCACGTCCACGGCGCCGCTGAAAATGCCGAACAGATTTTAGCTCTGATAGTCAGAAACGGCGCTATACCCGCATTAAAAGGGGAGTTTTCTTTCAGAGCGGTCATAAATTCAAAAATGAGTGTTGACGAAGCCTTGGCGCTGAATACGGTCATAACCTCGGAAAACCCTTATGCTACTGAGCTTTCACGCAAGGCCGCGTTCGAAAAAAACACCGTCGACAGGCTTAAAGAGCTTATTCCCGAGTGGGAGTATTTCCACACTTTGGCTACTGCTGTCGTGGATTTCCCGGATCAGGTCTCAACAGACATAGATTCTGAAAAACTCAGCGATCTTATAAATCGCACAAAGGTCTATATTCACAAGGTTTTTTTAAATTCCAAGGCGTTAGAAAAGTTTCTGGACTATCAGATCATCATTTTGGGCAAGCCGAATGTAGGAAAATCCTCTCTTTTCAATATCTTAGTCGGTCAGGAGAGAGCAATTGTTGCCGACATTCCGGGCACGACACGCGACTACATCTCTGAAACCTTTTACACAAAGGGGTTTCAGGCAAATTTGATTGATTCAGCAGGCTTAAGAATCGCCGATTCCGAAGTCGAAGCAAAAGGGATCGAAAAGAGCCGGAACCTGCTTGCGAAGGGGGATCTGCTCATTTTGGTCTTTGACGGCTCAAAACCGCTTGACGGAGAAGACCGCGAAATATTGCGTGAAACCCGCATTAAATCTAGGCTTATCGTCAAAAACAAGTGCGATTCTGCTCAGGCAGAAAATCCCGAACTTATGGGCGCAATAGAGATAAGTTGCAAAAACGGTAATGGAATCAGGACTTTAACTGACAAGATCTGCGAAAATATCGAAAAAAGCATGCCTGATAAAAATGAAGCCATCTTTTTCAGCGACTGGCAGAAAAAAAAAGCGGAAGAGATTCTGGACAAACTGGAAGAGCTCAAACTTTATTTAGATTCAGACCAAATAGAAATTATACTTTTCTTTGTTTCGGAAATTTTCAACGGAATCCGTGATCTTGCCGGCGATCTGACTAGCCATGATGTGTATGACAAAATTTTCGGCGGTTTCTGCCTGGGGAAATGATTTGAGAACAATGTCTGATTTTCAAAATAACGCCGCATTTGGCTCGTATTCGACGATTTTCTGCCGGGCGACAAACGAATCGGGTTTGATCCGATTTTTGCGTCAGAACTCAATTTTGAAAGCCGTTTTTCAGAGGTCTTTATGAAAAATTTTGATGTCATAGTTATCGGCGGCGGTCATGCCGGGATCGAAGCTGCTTACGCTTCTGCGAGAACGAAAGCGAAAACTCTGCTCGTCACGATCTCGATCGACAAAATAGGGGAGATGTCGTGCAACCCGTCGATCGGCGGTCAGGCGAAAGGCCAGCTCGTGCGCGAAGTCGATATGCTGGGCGGTGCGATGGGAAGAGCGGCCGATTTTGCTGCGATCCAGTACCGAGTTCTGAACAGAAGAAAAGGACCGGCTGTTCAGGCTCTGCGCGCTCAGTGCGACAAAAATCTGTATAAAAATTTCATGCAGGCTTTTGTTTTCAAGGTAGAAAATCTCACCGTTTTTCAGGGCGAAGTCGTTTCGCTCGAGCATAAGGATTCCGCTTTTATAGTTAAGTCGAAGGACGGATTTATTTTTTCGGCAAAGTCAGTCGTGATCACGAGCGGAACATTCCTGAACGGCTTAATCCACATCGGCCGAGATATGTTTTCAAGCGGCAGGTTAGGGGAGCCGGCTTCTGAAAAATTATCCGATTTTCTAGTCGATTTAGGGCATAAAAAATTCCGCCTCAAAACAGGAACGCCTGTGAGACTCGTCGGAAAAACTATTGATTTTTCAAAGATGGAAATACAACCCGGCGAGACCGACTACACGCCGTTTTCGGTGAGAACGGAAGGGATACTGACAAAACAGATCCCGTGCTTTTTGACACGCACCAGCGAAAAAACGAGAGAAGCCGTGATCAGCAATCTTGACCTGTCGCCGATGTACGGAAGCGCAAAATCAATCGAAGGAATCGGCCCGAGATACTGCCCTTCGATCGAAGACAAATTCATGAAATTTCCCGAAAAGGAATCGCACCAGATCTTCATCGAACCCGAAGGCTGGGACTGCCGCGAATACTATCCGAACGGTATTTCGACATCTCTTCCGGTCTTCGTCCAGAAAGAGATGCTTGAATCGATCCCTGGGCTTGAAAATGCAGAAATCTCGCGCCCCGCTTATGCGATAGAATACGATGCCTACGATCCAAGAGACCTGACAATGACGCTTGAAAGCAAATTTGTGAAAGGACTTTTCTTTGCAGGTCAGGTAAACGGAACGAGCGGTTACGAAGAGGCGGCAGCGCAGGGTCTGGTTGCCGGAGCAAATGCCGGATTTTCGGCAACTGAAAGCGGAAAAGAACTCATTCTCAACCGTTCCGATTCCTACACCGGAGTCATGATCAGCGATATCACTTCAAAAGGAGTAGATGAGCCTTACCGGATGTTCACTTCGCGTGCCGAATTCAGACTTTCAGTCCGCGACAACAACACCGCAGAAAGACTTCTCGAAAAATCGTTTGCTGCCGGACTCATCGACGAAAAAATCTACGATATCGAAAAAGCAAAATGCGAAAGAGTCCAGGCTCTGGTCGAAGAGATAAACTCGATCCCGATCTATCCGACAGCCGAAATAAACAGGCGGCTTGAAGAAGTGGGGGAGGCGCCGCTTTCGAAGGCGGGAAATCTTGCAACTTTGCTTCGCAGGCCTTGCGTCTCGCGCCCGCAGATAGAGGCTGTAACGGGTTTTGTTTCACGTGAAACATCAGAGATCTGGGACAGGGCTGAAGTCGAAATAAAATATTCCTCATTCATCGAAAGAGAAAAAGAGGAAATCAAAAAATTTGAAAGTCTGGCAACGATTGTGATCCCCGAAAATTTTGATTTCAGCAACTTAAGCGGACTTACAAACGAAGTTAAGCAGAAACTGACAAAGCAGAGACCGGCAAATTTAGCCGAAGCGTCATCGATTCCGGGAATAACTCCGGCGGCGATTTCAATTTTGATAATGCACCTTAAAAAGAGCCATGAATAAAGAGAAAACCGAAAATGTTTCACGTGAAACATTGCAGCAGATACTGACAAAAAACCTTGAAAAATACGGTGTTTGTGTCGCAGAAGAACTCACAGAAAAAATGTTTTCTTTCTGGGAAAAACTCGTTTTCTGGAACAAGACCCACAACCTGACGACCGTAACTGATTTCCATGAAGCAGCGCTTCTGCATTTTGTTGACTCTTTGTTTCCGGCAAGTGAAAAAAACATATTTTCTGACGGTGAGAAAATCCTCGATCTGGGAACCGGCGGCGGATTTCCCGGAATCCCGCTTGCACTTTACTTTCCGAATGCAGACTTCAAGCTTCTGGATAAAAGCAGAAAGAAAATCTCCTTCATAAACCTAACGGCGGCGGAACTCGGAATAGCAAACGCCGAAGGGATCAACCGGAACTTTTTCGATGTTAAAGAAAATTTTGACGTCATCGTTTCAAGAGCAGTCAGAATCGATGACGAAATTTTTGAGCACTGCAGAAAGATCATCAAACCGGGCGGACGTTTAGTCGTTTTCTATTCTTCCCAGCAGGAACCTTTTCAGGACTCGAACCTTGAATACACAAAAACCTATGACTTTGAAAAAGGGGAGAGGGTCATCGCTTTTTATAGGTTTTAGTCTGAAAATTTTTGCTGAAAGGCCGGTCAGTTTGCCGCACTGACCGGCAGTTTGAAGTTCATTCCGTCGTAGACTTTTCCGTAGAAAATGTAGTGATAAACGGCGTAGTTCGTCATAACTTTCTTGACGTAGTTCCTGGTCTGGAAAATCGGAATGTCTTCAATAAATTCGTCAAGTTCGCGCCCGGGGTCGTTTTCGATCCACTTTTTTATTCTGTTGGGGCCTGCGTTGTATGAAGCTGCTGCCAGAGCGATCTGTCCGTCGAATTTTTTTACCAGATCGGCGAGAAATCTCACTCCGAATCTGATATTTGTGAGCGGTTTCTGGAGATCTTTCGTCTCGATTTTGCCGTAGCCTTCTCTCGTTGCCAGAGTCTGTGCTGTGGCCGGAAGAAGCTGCAGAAGTCCTATTGCGTAACTGCTGGAAATTGCCGATGTGTCAAAGAGGCTTTCCTGGCGTGCTATCGAGAAAACGAAAATCGGAGAGACATCGTAAAAGTCGCAGTGGGCGAGGATCTCTTCTTCAAAAGCGACGGTATAGCGCAGTTTGAAATACTCTTTCGAAGGGGCGGAAAAGTTGCTTATCGACTTTAAAATATTTGCCGCAAGTGTGTGGTTGTTCACGGTTTTTGCCGCATAGCTTGCGACAAGTCTGTCGATTTCATCTCCTTCGCTGTCGATCGTTTTCGCTGCGTTTTTAAGCACTTTCGCCGTCATGTTTTTGTCGGTTGTCACCATTGCCGCAATGATCCATTCCGTTTCGGGCAGCATCGTGTCATCGTGAAATTTCGTTTTGCCATTCGCCGGAACTTTGTTTTCGGCGCATTTTATATTTTCTGTTTTGACTCTGCCTGCTGCAAAAGAACCGTAGAAAGATGCCGGGATTTTTGCTGCAAGTTCGCAGTAAATTTCATTTGAGACCTCTTTTTCACCAAGTTTTTCAGCAACTCTTGCAAACCAGTAAGTTGCCCGCTGGTGGTCGTAACTCATTTCATTGGTGGCTGAAATTATTGAAGAAAGGATCTTCTGTGCATCTTTGAACTTTCCTCGTTTGTAGTCGATCCAGAAGTTCAAAAAACGCGCGATTTCGATTTTTCCCGAGTGCGGATAAGATTCAATAAAATTTCTGTAATATTTTTCAGCATCTTCCAAAAGTCCGGCAAGTCTCGCCATATCTGCAGCCATATATAAAAATTCGCCGGCCGCATCTTCATCCTTTGATTTGAAGCGGTCATAAGCCGCAAGATAGAGATCTATTGCCTTTTCATTTTTGCCCAAAGCCGCCTCTGTGTAGGCGTATTCGCTGTAAAATTTGTAGACATCGCTGTCGGTGAGCTCCTCGTTTGAGCAGTATGGTTCGAGTTTCGCGTAGATCGCCTCGGCCTGGGCATGTTCGCGCCTTTTTGTGTAGGACATTGCGCGGTACAGGTGGGCTCTCCAGTCGTAAGGTTTCGCGTAATTTTTGTTCGGGAACCAGCCTGTAGACATCTGGATCACCTGTTTGTAGCGCACTTTGCGGTAGTTGTATTCAAGGCTCCAGATTTTGAATTCACTGTAGGCTTTGTTCCCAAGTTTCTTTGAATGCTGCTCAACGATTTTTGAAAGAGTGTCGTAAAAAGATTCGGGAAAAGAGATATTCAGGGTCCGCAGGTAAGACAAACCGCTTTCGGGATCGCGCCGTAAAAGCTCGGTGACGTAAAACTGCGTGAGAACAGGGCTGTTTTCCTGCCGGTAATCTTCCATAAACTGCTTCACGCTGCCCGAAAGATAGAGTTTTTTGAGATAGACCGAATAAAGGCTTTTTGCTGAGTTTTCAGGAAGAGTCGCGAGGTAACTTTTTAGTTTTTCCAAAGAAATATCTTCCCATCTTTCAGTGGCGTAAAGATATATCCCGGCACTTTTTTCCCTGTCGCTCATTAAAGAGAGGTAATCTTCCGGATTTTTGGAGTTTTCTTTAGATTTCAGTGACTCAAAAAAGAGGATCCGGCACGAAAAAATGTCTCCGTTTTTGCAGAAATCTTCTTTTTCTTCCGGAGTAAACTGCTGAAAATACTGGATCTTCTGTTCAACATGCTTCTCGATGTCGCTTCCGGAAAAATCGAAAACCAAAGAAGATAACAAAAGCTGCAGTATGAAAATCGAAGAAGAAATCATTGTTCGTTGATGAGGTCGGCTGCGATATTAGCCTGTTTTGCGAGGACAGTTGCGAGCCGGGTAAGAAGTTTCACGCCTATTATCGGTTCTTCGGCAACGATTTTGTCAAAAGCTGACTTTTTGATGACAAGAAACGATGAAGTCTTGTCAAGCAGAAGGTTGTATGAGGGTATTTCTCCGCTTAAAAAGGCTACGTCACCGAGGTGATCGCCGCTGCGGAAGGTTTTCAGCAGTTTGCTTCCTTTCAAAGCGGAGACTTTTCCGTCAAGAATGATGAAAAGTTCTCTGTCTGAAGCCGACATTTTCGAAATGACGTCGTATTTGTTGTAAGTCCTGATTTCGACCTGCGCCATGACAGAAAGGAGTTCACGGTATTCGAGATCCCTGAAAAGTTCTATTGCACGTATCTTGTCGAATTTCTTAATAAATTCGCGCGTTCCCGTTACTTCTTCCTCGTCCGTGGTGAAAGCTGAAACAAGGATCATCGAAACATTGTCAGGGGCACCGTTTTTATAAACGACGTCGGTAAGGCTGCGCATTGCCTCTTTCAGCCGTTCCTTCTCCTTCTGCGGATCTTCAAAAGGTGTGTCAAAAATATCGCCGAAACCGGGAGTGTCGCACTCCAAACCGTTGTAAAGCCCGTCGGAGCAGAGAAGATATTTGTCTTCCGGAAGTATCGCGAACGTCAGTTTTTCAGGTTCGACATACTCCTGAATACCGACTGCTTTGGTCAGAATTCCGCTGAATTTAGCGTCAAAAACGCCGAAATAGTCGCCGAACTGCTTTTTGTAGTCGTTTATCAGCGTGTGGTCGGTCGAAAGTTGGGTAACTTCACTGTGCCTTATCATATAGAGCCTTGAATCGCCTGCGTGAACCATAAAACCGGTATTGTCGATCACGAGAAGAGCGGTGAGAGTCGTTCCCATTTTGCCGTCGATATCGCGCTTGCCGGCCTCCTTGAAAACTTTTGCGTTGGCGTTGCGCAGAGCGTCGGCAAGCATATCAAGCACCTGGGTTTTGTTCTCCGCGCTCGAGTTCATCTGAAAAGCATCGATAACAGCCCTGTTTTCTGTAACAAAATCACTGAGAGCGTTTACTGCTGTTTCGGAAGCTATTTCCCCGCAAAGCTCGCCGCCCATGCCGTCCGCGATCGCGAAAAGTCCGAGTTCAGGCAGTTCAAGAAAGTGATCTTCATTGTTTTTTCTTATCAAACCTTTGTCTGTAACACTCATTGACAGAAATTTCATGGTTCACCCCCTCAAACAGATTTCGGGCGGTATTTTAATAAAATTGAAAGAAAATTCAATAAAGATCTGGTTTTGAATGGATTTTATTTCCAAATTTTAAAAGAATGAAAAATCTATAGTGCACTACCCCTAAGTGGACAACAAAATGAGGCTTTATGGTAAAAACCGGACAAAACCTTTTCCTTACAAGTGTTAATTCCTCAAAAAATTGCTTTTTTCCCTTTTTAATGTAATATCGCGCGCAACTTTGTTATATATTTGAGGTTTGAAATGATTAAGTTGGTGATTTTTTTGGTTTTTTCGGCTATTTTTTGTTCATGTGCGTCTGAACCTTCCGTAAAAGACGGGCAGCCTTCCGCTTCTTCTGTAAGAACGTCCGCTGCAGCAAAAGAAATGGAGGGACGTTATAAACTCACTTCAAAAGGTGACGAGATCAGGTTTGACGGCAATGTCTATGAGTTGAAACAATACGATGTCAACAAAGACAAAAAGCCTGATATCATTAATGTTTTCAAGAAAGTTCCGAATGAAAAAGGCGGGAACGACCTGTTGATTTCTGTCAAAATGATGGATCTCAACCACGATTCCAAAATCGACGTCTGGCGCTATTTCAACGAAGAGACAGGCGCTGTCGTCAAGGAAGAACTCGATCTCGATTTTGACAATAAAGTTGACCGGATAGACTACTTCATCGGCGGTCTTGTAGTAAGAAGCGAATTCGATTTCCAGTTTGACGAAAAAGCCGACATTATCAAAAATTATGATGAAACAGGCCAGCTCATCGCAATAGAATTCGACCAGAACGGCGACGGCAAGATCGATTACTGGGAATACTACAGAAACGGCGTTATCGAAAAAATCGAAAAGGATACCGACAGAGACGGCAAACCCGATGTTTCCAAGATGCCGGGCGACGACGGCTTCAAGAGCATGGCTCCTGTTGACGAAGCTATGGAAGCAAAACCTGACGAAAACGTTCAGGAAAAACCGGAAGACGAGATAAAAGTCGAAATCGAAACTTCCGAAGAGCCGGAACCTGCTGCAGCCCAGCCTGCAAAAGAAGAAGCAAAACCGGCTGAAGAATCCAAATAGTTCCGCATCTGTTTTTCCCGTTTAAGAGACCTGAATGAGTGAATTTGTAAGGTTTATCGCTTTAAGATATTTCACTCAAAGTCACAGAAAACATACTCTTTCCCTGATTTCGCTTATTTCGGTCCTGGGTCTTTCGCTCGGCGTCGCAACTTTGATAATCGTCCTTTCTGTCATGGACGGTCTTATCGCGAAAACCGAGGAAATCGTTCTCAAATCAACGACTCACGCCAACATTTACAGACTGGTCGGCAATTTCGACACTTACACCGAAGTGGAGAAGCAGACAGAGTCAATACCGGGCGTTCTCGGAGCGACTCCTGTCGTTTTCAGAGAAGTGCTTCTGATGTCGGAAAAAGGGCTCGCTACCGCATTTTTGAACGGTATAGATCCCGAAGGCTACAAAAAAATTTCAGATTTGTCTGAACTTGTGGTCAAGGGAAACTACGAGTGTCTGGCAAAAGGGGAAAAGTGCGGATATGTCGCGAAAAATCTTTTCGAAATGAGCGAAATGGATGAGTTTCTCGGTGAAAAACCCCGGCTTTTTCCTGCAATTTTAGGTGTTGATCTTGCCGCAAAACTTCAGGTTTCCCCGGGAGACATCGTTTCGCTCGTAACTTCCGGCAACAGAAAAATCATCGGTGAAGACGCTGTTCCGGTAAGCGGAAATCTTGTCGTTGCGGGCATATTCGAATCGGGAATGTACGACTACGACTCGCGTTATCTCTACGCCGGGCTTGAAGAGACACAGAAACTGCTTGACATCGGGCACAATGTCAGTTTTGTTTCGACAAAAGTCGATGATCCAGGGAAAATACTTGAATTCAAAGGGCTTATAACAGACCGCGTCGGCGGTTTTCCTTTTGCAGTCCAGGACTGGAGAGACCTCCACAAAACGACTTTAAAATTTTTCCATCTACAGAAACTGATAATGTTCATAATCCTCGTTTTTATCGCTGTGGTCGCGTCTTTCGGAATAATTACGACGCTGATCATGCTGGTTATCGACAAAACACGGGAAGTTTCGATCCTGCGTTCGCTGGGTGCGAAAAAACGGGTAATACGCGGGATTTTCATGTTCGACGGCTTTATAATCGGTCTTATGGGAACTTTTCTCGGTTCTGTTTTCGCCGTTCTGATCTGTTTTCTGCTGAAAAATGTCGAATTTCAGATAAGCAAAGAGGTTTACTTTTTTTCGACTCTGCCGGTGCAGATGTCGGTCGGAACATTTGCGGTCGTTATATTTTCAACGCTTCTGATCTCGGTCGCGGCAACGCTCTATCCGAGTATCAAGGCTTCCGGAATCACTCCGGTAGAGGGGCTTAGACATGAGTGAAATTTTTCGGAGCGCGGGCGGCTCGCCTGCAGACAATGCAATTCTTGCTTTGGAAAACATAAAAAAATCGTACTTTGTCGAAGGACACAGAATCGACGTTCTGCGCGGCGTGGATCTGGAAATGAAAGAGGGCGAGAGACTTTCTCTTACCGGAAAAAGCGGCTCGGGAAAATCGACTCTGCTCAACATCATGGCGACTTTGGAAAAACCTGACAGCGGAAAAATCCTGCTGAAAGGCGAAGAGCCCTCGAAATTTTCCGATTCGAAGCTGAGCGCTTTCAGAAACCGCGAGATCGGCATAGTTTTCCAGTTCCATCACCTCCTGCCCGAGTTTACGGCGCTTGAAAACGTCGCGATCCCGCTCATGCTCACTCAGTCGAAAAAAACGGCTCTCGAAAAGGCGGAAAAAATGCTTGAAAGAGTCGCTCTGACGCACCGTTTGAACCACAAACCGGCGGAACTTTCAGGCGGAGAACAGCAGCGTGTCGCCATTGCAAGGGCGCTTGTCACGGAGCCCTCGCTTCTTCTGATGGACGAACCTACCGGAAATCTGGACAACGAGACGGGAAAAATGATAATAGCACTCATTCTTTCCATTGCTGAGGAAAGAAATTTGACGACTCTTTTCGTGACGCACAATCAGGATTTTGCTGCGGAAATGGGAAGAGTTATTGAAATAAATGAAGGAGTTATCCGCAGTATATGAATAAATTTTTTGCTTTTTTCGCTGTATTTCTTCTTTTTCTGCCGCTTTTTTCTCTGCAGGTCGATGACGTGGCAGTCGAAGGGACGATCAGGACCGAGCAGTCGATCCTGACGCAGTATTTCAAGGAAAAGCGCGACTACAGCGAGAAAGAAATCAACGAGATCCTTGAAAAAATCATAGCGATCGAGATCTTTGAAGATGTTTCGATCTACTACGATGACGCGAAAAATCTTCTTAAATTCAAAGTAGTCGAGTTTCCGATAATCCGCTCGGTCAAATTCTCGGGTAACAAGAAAATCGACAACGACGACATCAAGGAAGTCCTCACTGTCAAGAAAAACGAACTTCTCGACATGAACAAAATTTCCAAAAATACCTCAGCGATCCTAGGTCTTTACCACGACAAAGGATACCTTTCGGCTACAGTTGATGCCGATGTCGCGATAAACAAGGAGAAGCAGGAGGTCAACATCGACTTCAAGATTTCGGAAGGCAAAAAAAGCCGGGTCAAAAAAGTGACGATCGTCGGAAACAAATACCTTGAAGAAGCCGAGCTCAAAAAGTACATGTCCGTTCAGGAGGACGGGCTTTTCTCGATTTTCAGCGACGGCGGCTACAAGAAAAGCGCGCTCGAAGAGAGCATGGGTGCGATAACCTATCTTTACAACGAAAACGGTTTCGTCGATGTCAAAGTTTCCAAACCGACTGTCATGATTTCAAAAGACAAGCGCGACATCTACATTTCATACATCGTTGAAGAAGGAAAACGCTACAAAGTCGGCAAATACGAGGTCGAAGGCGATCCTCTCGACAGCGGCAAACTGCCTGACATGAAGTTCACGCAAAAGCCGGGAGAGTGGTATCAGCACTCAAAAACAATACGTGATTTTGAAAATCTCAAGAAAATCTACGGCAACGAAGGCTATCCTTTTGTTGAAATACTTCCCGGCAGACATCTTGACGACAAAAAACAGACTGTAGACATGAATTTTATCGTCAGAAAAGGGGAGAAATGCTTTATTGAAGAGGTTTCCTTTGCCGGCAACGACAGGACGCGCGACAAAGTCATGCGCCGCGAAATGGAGATTTCCGAGGGCGACCTTTTCAACTATTCACAGCAGAAAGAGAGCGAGTTCAACCTGAAAAGGACCGGATTCTACGATGAAGTCAAGATCGAAGTCGTCAAAGGTTCCTCTCCGAACATGGCGAGGATGGTCGTCACGGTCAAAGAGCGCAAAAGCGGAACTTTCAATGTCGGCGCAGGTTTCTCGTCGTTCGAGAGCTTCCTTTTCAACGCAAAAGTCGAGCAGAACAACTTCCTGGGCTACGGTCAGAGCCTCAGCCTCGCAGGCCAGCTCAGCAGAATGAGGCGTGAAATAAGTCTCAGTTTCTATGAGCCGTGGTTCGTCGATTCAAATGTTTCATTCAATCTTTCGTTTTACTACAGATATTTGAACTACGATTCGGACATTTACGAATACTACGCCGACTACAGTCAGAACAGCTTCGGTTTCAGCGTTACGTTCGGTATACCGATCGCGAAGTATCTGCGCGCTTACGTCGGTTACAAACTGAAAAAAATTGATATCAACGGCGCAACAGAGCACCAGATGAACTATCTTTACAGAGATATTTTCTCGTCAGGTCTCACGGCGCGGCTCGCTCTCGACATGAGAAACGACAGAATGTACGCGACGAAAGGAATCTATGTGATCGGCGGAGCCGAATACTTCCCGCGCTGGATGGGAAGTGACGAGGATATTTTAAACCTCGACTTCAACTTCAGATGGTATCAGGAACTTTTCCTTGGCGTCGTTTTCAGGACAAATATCGAACTCGGTTACAATATCCACCTTCAGAACAAGCCGCTGCCTTATGCCGAAAGATTCAAACTCGGCGGAATGTACAGCGTCCGAGGATATCCGTTCTATTCGATCGGTCCCAACCACGACCGCAGCGACACCGACTACAACATCCCGTCAGACGGAAAAGACCCGACGAGTTCGACTTATCCCTACATCATCGGCGGCGACAAGCAGTTCATAATGAACAACGAGCTTGAAATTCCGGTCGTCAAATCGATGAGAATCAGCATCGTCGGTTTTGTTGATCTCGGCAACTCGTGGGCAAAAGACGAGCATCTTTTCTACATCAATTCGAAAGACAAGGACATCTACGACCTTCCGCTCGGCGTTTTGTGGAGCGCCGGATTCGGTCTGCGCTGGGTAACACCGATGGCTCCGCTTTCGTTCGAATGGGGATTCCCGCTCACCCGTAGACCGGGAGATCCTAAATTCCAGTTTGAATTCAATATTAAAAACTCATTCTGACGGAGCACGCATGAGACGCTTGGCGAAAATCTTTTTTCTTCTTTTTCTGCCGGGCTTTTTCTGCGGCTGCACAAAACAGACCGAAATCCAAAGTTTGACTTTTTCAGGGATGGGAACTGTTCTCAGCATAATTTACACCGGTGAAAAAAACGAAGCTCTCGAAAATGCAGTGAAAAACGATGCAAAAACCGTTGAAGACGAGTTAAGTTATTATAAAGATTCAAGTTTTGTTTCACTCCTCAACCGCGAAGCGCACGAAAAAGAGATTGAAGTGCCCGGGCATGTCTGCAGACTCATTGAAAAAAGTATTGAGTTCGGCGAAATGAGCGGCGGAGTTTTCGACATCACCTACAAAAGCACGGGCGAGCTCTGGGAAAACAACGGAAACAAGATCCCCGATGATAAAAAAATTGAAGAAAAACAGCGTTTTGTAGGCAGAGACAAACTTTCGGTCAACTGCTCAGAAAACAGAATAAAATTCGCCAGCAAGGGTGTAAAAATCGATCTGGGCGGAGTTGCCAAAGGCTATGCGATCGACAGAGCCGCCGAAATAATGAAAAAACACGGCGTTGAAAATTTCATCGTGAACTACGGCGGAGACATGCTTTTCTGCGGAAACAAAGGAGGAAAACCGTGGTCAATAGGAATAAAAAATCCTGACAAACCATCGGAAATACTGAAAAAACTGGAACTCGGCACTTCGGGTTGCAAAGGAGTTGCGACAAGCGGCGACTACGAACGTTTTTTCGTGATAGAGGGCCAGACTTTTTCGCATATAATGGATCCTAAAACGGGAAAACCGGTCAAAGACGCGAGATCGGTAACCGTAATCGGGGAAAACGCGACTTTGACTGATGCCGCAGCAACTGCCGTTTCGGTCGCTCTGCACGAAAAAGAAACCGTTAAAAAAATTATGGAAAAATTCCGCGTAAAAATATATACTCTCAGCGGTGAAGATTCGGTCTTGAAAGAGTGGTGAATAATATATAAAAAATGGGTGCCAAATGAAATGTTTTTACTGTTCATGCACTGATGAAAACAAGGACGCCGGTTTTTGTCACGGCTGCGGAAAAGAACTGGCGCGACTATGCCCCGTCTGCGGGATAAAATACGACAAAAACGCGAAATTCTGCATGTCATGCGGCGGCAAACTCGAAGATCTTCCCGACCGAAAGGCTGAAAGCGAGGCTCCTGCTGCTCCGAAACAGGCCGAAGATGACGGAATAAAAATCGAATTTGACGACGATATACCGCGCGGCACCACCAATATTGAAGACAACCGTGCAAAAAAGGAAAAAGAAGATTTTCTCGAAATAGACCTCGGTATCGAAGCTGCTCCTGAAGAAGATCCCGGAGAAAAAACGCTCAAAATACAAACCGAACCCGAAAGAAAACCGCGCGTCACTATCGAAATAAAAATGGATGACGAACCCGTCCAAAAAAATCAGGACGGACCTGAACTCGACTTTGAAAAGCAGGTTGCCGAGCAGCGCAAAAAAGGCGGAGAATCAAGAGCACAGCGCCGGAGAACAACGCTCGAATCGATCGAAAGCGAGAAAGGCGCTACGGATTTCATCACAAAATGGGATTCTCCTAAAGAAGTGATTAAAGAACCCAAAAAGACCGAAAAACCGAAAAAGGCTCCGGACAGTTTCGACGCACTTTTTGAAGAGCTCACAACCCTGACCATAAAGGTTGAAAAGGAAGCTGCGGCACCGGACAAACACGAAAAAACCGAGTCTGACGATTTGTTCGAGCCGGTAAAAAAACAGCCTGCCGGATCTGAACAGCGCTCTGTTCTGCCGGAAGAGCCTGAAGAGCTTATGCTTGAAATCGAACCTCAGGCATCTTCAGCTAATCAGAACCCCGACGAAGAAATCGGGCACGAACTTTTTGCCGAAGAGCCTGAAGAAACAAAGAAGGAGCTGTCACAGCCGGAACAAACGAAAACGGGACAGTCCGCCGCCTCAGCTTCAGGAATAATGTGGGTAAAAAACGCCGATGCATACAAACTTAAACCGCGTCAGGTAAACGAAACTTATGATGTTTCCTTTGATGAACTTATCAGAGACACTGTAACACCGGAATTTGAAGAGTCGTGCATCCCGATGCTGCGGAAAATCGAGCAGAATTTCAGAATATGCAAAGGCGGGACATTTTTTCTGCGCGGACAGTCAGGCATAGGCAAAAGCCGTTTTTTCAACAGCGTAAACGCTTTTTCAGAAAAGACGGAAAATTCGGAAAACCAGACTTTCAGAGTCGTTGCAAGCGACGCCAACATTTTTGATTTCGACTTCATGATTTTCATCAACCTCATCAAAAAACTGATGAAAATCGAAGACTGTACCGATTCTAAAGCTGTTGCGGAAAGATTTGATTCTCTCTTCGGAGACGCTCTTCCTGACGGAAAAAAAGAGTGTCTCACAGCACTGATATGCCTCAATTTCGTGCCGCTCAGGACAAAGCTGCCGAAACACGATATGGAATACCTTATTTCATATATCCTTTACTGCCTCAGCCGCAACAAACCGGTTCTCTGGGTAATAAACAACGCAAATGCACTGAATGTCAGGACAGTAAAATTCCTGTCGAATCTCCGCTCTTTCTTCGACTACGCACCGATGGCAGTCATCTGCATGGTAGATCCGGATGCTTCGGTCCTTGCCAGCGCCGAAGAGGAAAATATTTATGATTTCAAAGGTTTCGGCGAAGAAAAACTTACCGAAACCATCTTTTCCGCTTTAGATACGAAAAGGATCCCGGCCGATATGGAAAAACTCCTGCGCGAAAAAGCCGGCGGGAACATGCTTTTTGCCATCCAGCTTACTGAATATCTTAAAGATTTAGGACTTATTTTCGAAATGAAGGGAAGCTGGCGTTTTGCAAAACTTCCTGACGATTTCGTCTGCCCGGCAGACATTGACGAGCTGATAAACAAGCGTGTTGCCCTGCTTTCCGAAGACCTGCTGCTCACTTTGAAGGAAATAACGCTCCTCAACCTTTATTCAGTTCCGAAAGAGTTTTTCGCACTTGTTTCGACGACAGGCGCGGAATGCGTTGACGAGCTTATCAAAAAAGGCTACATCGTGTCCGACGGCGATTCGATCCGCTTTGCTTCGAGAGCCGTTATGAACGTACTCAAAAAAATGGTTAAAATCGGTAAGCCGGAACGCAATTTCTACCGCAATATCGTTGACAAACTTGCCGCAACGCAGGGCGACATCATTTCGATCAACAGGCACTGGCTGCTGCTCAGCTACATCAATCTGGGCGGAATAGTCGACAAAAAGATGAATTCATTCCTTTTCTCGTCCGCCGCATATATGGAAAAACTCGGATTCTTCGAAATCGCGCAGAGAAGCTACCAGACGATCATTTCTTCTTTCGAGGCTGATGATACCGAAGATGATTTCAGGATCCTCCCTGAGATCAAAAATGCGCGTCTGTGGCGCATTGTTGAACCGCAGTGGGCGAAAATCTTCTGGGAAAAGCTGCTCACCTACGCAAAACAGCATTTCGACTATCACCTTGAACTTCTTGCCAAGTCGGAACTTCTGCTTCTTGACGAAAAGAACATCAATTTCGCCGCAGTTGCCGACATAATCAAGAAATTCCACATCGCAGGCTGTTACGAAGACGAGTTCCGCCTTATCGACAAAACGACCGACATCCTGATAGGCAACGAAAACCACCTCGAAGCCAACACTTTTGCGGTCCGTGGCTACAAACTTCTGCGCGACGTCATCGTAAAATCTGACGGCAAAGGGGTCCGTCCGGCTGAATTTATCTACATTCTCTACATCAGAAGCGCATGCAAACTCGCCGAGATCTGCATAATGCTCAAAAACTATCCGCAGGCTACCGAAATTCTCGAAGAAGCCCTTAACTATGCGGAAAAATTCGGTGTTTCATACTTCAAATCAAAAATCATGTTCCTGCTCGGAAAGATCAGAATGATGAATAAGGAACAGTGGGAAGAACTCATAAAAGACGGTTTTTCCAACGCACTCATCAGCATGGATTTCTCGATAATCAAGGCATTCCTTCACTTCTTCGAGGAAAACGGTCTCGAAAACAAGGAGTGGGTCGAACCTTTCCTTGAATACAAAAACTGCATGAATTTTTAGATTTTTCATCCAAAAACAGTTCTGATTTGGATGAAATAAGGCAAAATAAGGAGTAAAACATGATCACTGGAGAACTTAAAAACAAAATCGACAGTCTTTGGGAAATTTTCTGGACGGGCGGGCTCACGAATCCGCTTGATGTCATCGAGCAGATGACCTATCTGATGTTTATCCACGATCTTGACGAGACTGACAATCTCCGTGCGAAAGAGGCTGCGATGCTGGGCTTGCCTTATGAGAGCATTTTTGCCAAAGAGGTGCATGTCGGCGAGCGCACTGTTGACGGAAGTATGCTCAAGTGGAGCGCTTTCCACGATTTTCCGGCTGCGAAGATGTATTCCACGGTGCAGGAATGGGTTTTCCCGTTCATTAAAAACCTGCACGGCGACAAGGAAAGTGCTTATTCAAAATATATGGGCGACGCTATTTTCAAGGTGCCGACTCCTCTCATGCTTGATAAGATCGTGACGGCGATGGACGGTATCTACGAGCAGATGGCGCAGCTCAAGACCTCGGACACACGCGGCGATGTCTATGAGTATCTCCTTTCCAAAATCGCGACTGCGGGTGTAAACGGGCAGTTCCGCACTCCGCGCCACATTATCCGGATGATGGTCGAACTTATGGATCCCAAGGCTGACGAGATCGTCTGCGATCCTGCATGCGGCACATCGGGCTTTCTTGTTGCTGTCAGCGACTATCTCAAGGAGAGGCGCAAAGAGGAGGTTTTCTTCAACCGTCAGAACAAAGACCACTACATGAACTGCATGTTCCACGGTTTTGATATGGACCGCACGATGCTCCGTATCGGCGCGATGAACATGATGACGCACGGTGTTGACAATCCTTTCATCGAATACCGCGACAGTCTTTCCGACCAGAATCCTGACCGCGACAAATATTCTCTTATCCTCGCGAATCCCCCGTTCAAAGGGAGTCTGGACGCGGATATCGTCTCGACCGATCTGCTTAAAATCTGCAAAACCAAAAAGACGGAACTTCTCTTTTTAACACTTTTCCTGCGTATGCTCAAAGTCGGCGGGCGCTGCGCATGCATCGTTCCCGACGGCGTTCTTTTCGGTTCTTCGACTGCGCACAAAGCCATCCGCAGTGAACTTATTGAAAACAACCGTCTTGAAGCGGTTATTTCGATGCCCTCAGGCGTGTTCAAACCTTATGCCGGTGTTTCGACTGCGATCCTCATCTTCACCAAAACAGGGCACGGCGGCACCGACAAAGTCTGGTTCTACGACATGAAAGCTGACGGATACAGCCTTGATGACAAACGCAGTCCCGTCAAAGAAAACGATATTCCGGATATAATTGAAAAATTTACCCTCTCAGTCGCTTCGCGCCAGCTCTCCCAAAGGGCGAGCCAAGAACTTGCCTCCCACTCAGGGGGAGGTGTCGCCGCAGAAAGCGGTGACGGAGAGGGCGACCGCACTCAGCAATGTTTCTTCGTTCCGAAAGATGAAATCGTCGCCAACGACTACGACCTTTCCATCAACAAATACAAACAAACGGAATATGTGGCGGTAGAATACCCGCCCACCAGCGAAATCATGGCAAAAATCGATGAACTCGAAAGCGAGATCCAGACAGAACTTGCAGAGTTGAAGAAGATGATTGGAGAATAAGCATGGAAAATCAGAATATTGAATACAAGCAGTCTTGGCGTGACGAATATCTCAAATGGGTCTGCGCCTTTGCAAATACAGACGGAGGCAGGCTTTATATCGGTGTAAAGGATGACGGCACTGTCTGCGGCGTGGATGATGCGCACAAACTGAGCGAGGATATTCCGAATAAAATCCGCAATTCCATGGGTCTGATCTGCGCTGTCAATCTGCTTTCAGAGAACGGTCTTGATTATTTTGAAATCGTTACCGAAAAATATCCGTTTCCTGTAAGTTATCACGGCAGATATTACAAGCGCACAGGCTCTACTATTCAGGAAGTAAGCGGTATCGAGCTGGATAAAATGATTCTGGGAGTCCAGGGCCGCACGTGGGATTCTGTTCCGGTTCCCCATATTTCGGTTGCAGATTTGGAAAATGACGCGATCAGACTTTTCAAGAAAAAAGCTAAGGAATCGGGGCGTCTTGATGACGAGGCTTTAGATGTGACAAACGAAACTCTCATTCAGAATCTGCACATTACGGAAGGTCACTACTTGACCCGTGCCTGTATGCTTGCGTTCCATCCCGACCCTGAAAGATGGGTAACAGGCGCATATATCAAAGTCGCCTATTTTGAAAATGATGCAGACATTCTCTATCAGGACGAGATACACGGCCCGCTGATTCTTCAGGTCGAAAAAACAATGGAGCTTATTTACACAAAATACATGAAAGCTCTCATTTCCTATGATGACCTCTACAGAAAGGAAACCTTCTTTTTCCCGAAATCGGCGTTTCGTGAGCTGCTTCTGAATGCCGTGATCCACAAAGATTATCTTTCCACCACGCCGATTCAGATCCGTATTTACAAAGACAAAATCCGTCTCTGGAACGACGGAGCGCTTCCCAAAGAAGTACCAGTCGAAGATTTGTTTAAGGAACACGTTTCAAAACCGTGCAATCCGAATCTTGCCAATGTCTTCTTTAAATGCGGTATGATTGAAAGCTGGGCTCGCGGCTTCAACAAAATCACAAGATACTGCGAGGAAGAAAACGCAAAACTGCGATCGACCTTTCTCTCGGCGGTGTAACAGCCCGCTGCTATGCGTCGGATGTGTATCTGGCACTGATGAATGAGTATGAAAATGGTGACAGTGTCACCAAAAATGATGACGTGGCACCAAAAATGTCCGAAAAAATGTCCGATAAAACGGAAAAAGTGTCCGATAAAAAACCCGGTAAAATGTCCGATAAAAACAAAACACGTCTTGTTACGGTTCTTAATTATTTACAAACCGTTGAATCAATTTCCAGTAGCCAAACAGCAGATTTGCTAAAAATAGAAATTAAAGCTGCAAACAGACTTCTAGTAAAGGCTGTTGAGCTTGGAATCTTGGAGGCACAAGGCTCAAACAAGACTCGTAAATACTCAGTAAAAAAACAGCAAGTAGAGAAGTAAATGAATGGAAAATGATAAATTGGAGGAGCGGAATGTTTAAGGGTTTCGGGACAGAAAATCCCTTTTTAATGTCCGAAAAAGTGTCCGATAAAACGGGAAAAGTGTCCGATAAAATGTCCGAAAAAATGTCCGATAAAACTGTGGAAAAGAACTGTGGAAAAGATCAAAAAACTGTGGAGAAAACTAGGGAGAAAACAGTACAGAGGGTCGTAAAAAAGGTCGCAGAAAAGGTCGTAGAAAATGACCTTGTAAACGACCTTGTAAATGGCACTGTAAATGGCACTGTAAATGACACTGTAAACGAAGAAAGTGGACAGAAAAGTGGAGAGAAAAGTAGACAGAAAACCGGAAAAACTACCCAGAAAACTACCCAGAAAATAAAAAGTGGCCAAAAAAGTGGCCTGAAAAACGGCCAGAAAATTAAGAGAGGAAAATAATTATGGAATACACAGCTCTCGGGAAATTAATTTCTAAAGCAAAAGTAGAAAAGTGCGGTGACAGAAGTTTTCCTGTGCTGTCAATGACAATGCATGATGGAATAGTTTTCCAGAACGATCGTTTTAAAAAGGATATTGCTTCTGTTGACCGCTCAAACTATTCTGTCGTGAAATACAATCAGCTTGTTGTAAGCTTTCCAATAGATGAAGGCGTTTTAGCTGTACAAGATATCACTGAATATGGGATTGTTAGTCCTGCTTATAAAATTTGGGATATTAACCAAAATTTAATTATTCCAAAATACTTGGAAATGTGGCTTCGATCTCCCAAAAGTATTGATTATTACAAGTCGAAACTAAGAGGAACAACAGCGCGCAGAAGAAGTATACCAGAGGAGGATTTCTTGGCTATGCCTGTCGCCATTCCAACCAAAGAGATACAGGAGTTTGCCATTGATTTAATCAGGCGAACAAAAAAAATCATAGAGTTAAAAGAAAAAGAAATAGCCGC
>CAJOMF010000013.1:47733-57299 GCA_905235605.1 uncultured bacterium | reverse complement strand
TACTGCGGGCGACAGCTATTTCCCTGCTCCAGGCGGATACTGCACTTTCAACTGTGATTCTACCGATCATCAAGCTTGCGACAATGCAGGCGGAGTTTACCACGGCTACAACGGCTGGGGTGACGGCTACTGTTTCCACAAATGCACGAAACCTTCCGACTGCCGTGTAGGCTACAGATGCTCTGAGAAGATCCATGCATGCCTTCCGGACTGTGCAACTGCAGGATGCGAAACAGGAACCTGTGACGAAACAGACAAAGTCTGCCTTTAATTTCGGAGGGAATCATGGAAAATCTCACTCTTAAAACTTTGAATGAAGCCGATCTTCAGGGAAAAACAGTTCTTGTCCGTGTTGATCACAATGTAGTAAAAAAAGGAAAAATCGAAGATCCTTACAGAATAGATTCGACTTTCGCAACGATCTGCAGGATCTATGCAAAAGGCGGAAAACCGATACTTATGACACACGTAGGACGCCCGAAAGACAAAAAAACGGGCGAAATCGCGATGGAAGAGAAGACTTCAGTCCTTCCGGTCGTCAGATATCTTGAGAAAAAACTCGCGCTTAAGATCAAAGTTCCGGAGTTCAAGGCTGAAGACGCTTTCGGCTACAAAAGCCTCTGCAAAGAAGTGATGAATCCGCTTATTGACGAGCTCAGATCGGGCAAGATCGACATGATCTACCTTCCGAACACGCGTTGGTTCGCAGGAGAAGAGGCGAAGGACGAAAAGGCGGAGAAACTTGCAGACGAAATGGCTGCAATCGCCGATGTTTTCGTAAACGACGCTTTCGGTTCGTGGCAGAGCCACACTTCGACTGTCAGAATTGCAAAACGCCTTCCCGCATTTGCCGGAATATTGATGGAGCGTGAGATCGAGAACCTGAAACGCATCTACGAACCGGCAAGACCTTTCCTCGCAGCTGTCGCAGGTTCCAAATTCGATACCAAAATCGAGCCTCTTTCGGCCCTTCTGGAAAAGGCAGATCACCTTGTTCTGGGCGGTGTAATCTATAACGCATACCTCTGCGCAAAATACGGCGTAAAAATTGCCGGAGTTGAAGAAGAAGACGTTGCTGCTGCGAAGAAATTCGTTGATTTCTCGGCAAAATTCCCGGGAAAGATCGTCGAACTTCCATACATCGTCGAATCAGACACGATGGACGGCAGATTCGAAGGTCAGTACAGGACCGTCGCTCTTAAAGACCTCAAGCCGGGAATGGAACTCAAGTTCGTTCTCGATGCTGCGCCTGAAACTTTCGCAGATCCGGCAGTCGCTGAGATTTTTGCAAACGCAAAAACCTTCTTCGTAAACGCTGTAATGGGCTTCACTCCGAATTTCGGTGCAGGAACGGCTGCGATGTATTCTTTGATTGACAAAAACAAAGACGCAGGCAAACTTTACGGCGGCGGCGACACTCTGCAGGATTTCAAAAAACTCCTTCCGGGGACCTACATGGCGGCGCTTGACAACGCGAAATACTACATGTTCACAGGCGGCGGCGCAGTCCTCAAAGCTATCGAAGAGAAAACTCCTGCCGGAATGGAGTCTGTAAAAATGCTTCTTAAATAGCGCCTCAATCCGGAAAAGTCGTGAAAAAACGCATTCGCAACATCTTCGTTTTACTGTTTGTGGTTTCAATTTTTCTCAATGTTTTCCTGTATTTGGATTCTGATGAGCCTGAAACTGAAGAAGATGATGAAAAGCCTTTCATGCTTTATCCGACCGACCATTCCTCGCTTGATTTTCCGCTGACTTATGATGTTGATCTGCCTCAGTTCAGGACTTTTTCGCCTCTCGGCGACAACATTCTTTATGCTGATTTTGTGATGAGAGGAACGATAGCCGATTCCTTCGCAAAAAGATATAACACTAAACTACCGCAGAATATAGTTAAAAATATTCAGGAAATCGTCTACTTTCTGAACGGTTACAAGATCCGTTTCCGCGAAGGTGACACCCTCACTTTTTTCTACAACGAAAAAACCGGCGAAATCCTTTATCTCAAATACAAAAATTCTTCGGCGAGAACGGTTTCGGAAGTCTATCTTTTCGATGCCGGAAACGGAGCACTCTATTACACTTCCGACGGCTATGCGCTTCAGCCGTGCATCACGAACGGTCCGTTCAGAGGCTGCCCCAAGGTGAGATTCGTCTATGAAAACAACAGCTTAGTCCCGGTTTTCGAAGTTCCTGCAAACGATGAAGTGCACGTTCCGTTCTTGTCAAAACTCATGGAATTCGACCAGTCGCGCGGATTGGGCGGAACGATGGAACTCATCTACAGCAACTACGCGACACGTGCTTTTTTCCGCGGACTTGCGAGCATAAATCCGTCACTGAAAAAGAACGCTCTTTACAAGGAAAAAGCTGTCATCGGCAGAAGCGGATATATTTTCAGCGACAAAAAAAGCGGCGTGATCTACTATCTCAGGAAAAGCGACAATTCGATCGTTTCGCCTTTTACATTCCACCACACCGAAGGGCGTCAGCTCTCCGAAAAAAGCATGCTCAATTTCCAGATTTTGAGGAATTTCTATTCAAAAGCGTCCGAATACGCCAAAAATTTTGAGAAAAGTTATTTCTGATTGGAGGGATAGATGAAAAAAATCGTAATAACCTGCAAACTTCCGGGCAAAAGATATGAGAATCTGCTTGCCGACAAAAATTTTGAGACGATAGTTCTGAATGATGAAGAACACAAAAATCTCGCCTCAACTCTTGAAAAAATCTCGCCTGACGGCCTGATTTCAATGCTTTCCGACAAGATCAATGCTGAACTTCTTGCAAAAATGCCGGATTTAAAAGTCGTTTCGAACTATGCTGTCGGTTTCAACAACATTGATCTGAGCTACTGCCGCGAACACGGGATCAAGGTCACGAATACGCCGGGAGTTTTGACTGATTCGACTGCCGATATCGCGATCTTACTGCTTCTCATGGCTTCAAGACGTGCTGTCGAAGCTGAAAAATATGCAAGAGAAGGCAGATTCAAAGGCTGGGCGCCCGAACTTTTCAACGGAGTATCGCTTGACGGCAAAAAATTCGGTGTTTTAGGCATGGGCAGGATCGGTTTTGCAACTGCAAAAAGGGCGAAGGCTTTCGGGCTTGAGATAATTTACTGGAGCAGGCGCAGAAACGAAGAGGCTGAGAGGGAACTCGGCGCTAAATACTGCGAATTTGCAGAACTTCTGAAAGAGTGCGACTTCCTTTCGCTGCATCTGCCCTACGTTCCGGAACTTCACCACATGATCGGTGCGGATGAGCTCAAAACCATGAAGAAAAGCGCGATAATCATCAACACTGCACGCGGACAGCTTATCGACGAGGCGGCTCTGGCGAACGCACTTGAAAAGAAAGAGATCTATGCCGCAGGATTCGACGTTTACGAATTCGAGCCGAAGATAAACGAGAAACTTATGACTCTTGCAAACGCCGTTCTTCTGCCTCACATCGGAAGCGCTGCCGAAGAGACACGCTCTGAAATGGCAAGAATGGTGATCGACGACTGCTGTGCCGTTTTGAATGGAAAAAATCCTGAAAATTTAGTGAAATAATCCTTAGAATCTTCCTTCTACAAGGAACATAAGTCCGTGAACATCCATAACTTCGATGACGTCGGACTCGCTTTTGTAGGTGCCGTCTTCCTGCGCAACCATTCTCTGACGGTTATGGTCGCGGGTGAACGAGTATTCAAGCATTGCGGTGAATGAATCGCTGAACTGGTATTTGATGTCGGCTTTGACAAAGAAAATGTCGAGTGCGTCTCTTCCGGTCGGGAGCATTTCCCTCGTTCTGTCAAATGCCGTGCTGACCGCATCTGTAGAAAGTCTTTCGCGGATGACCATCGTGTTTTTGCGGCCGTTTTCGTCTTTGACGGTGTATGTCGCCGGAATTTTGTAGCCGAAACTTGCGCCGAACCAGAAATTCCAGACAAAGTAGTCGGCTGAAACGGTGAACATGTGCTCAGGCGTCTGCTTTGCTTCGCTCGGGATCGTGGTCCACGGGTTGACGCCGGGAGCATCGAAAGTCATGAAGGAAAGATCGCGGTAGCTGTAAAGGAACATTGCTCTGAGCCCTTTCCAGCGGAAGCCGAGGTCAACAGCCGCGCCGTGAGCGAAGTAGTCGTCCGTTATCGGCTGAGCCTTGCCGTCCGATGATGCAAGGTAGTCTGCATTCTGAAGGCGTTCGTTCTGGAAAAGGTATTCACCGCGGATCCTCCACGAAATGTCTGACGTGTAGTCGGGGCGGATCCATGTCCCGTCGGAATAAGAGTTGATGCCGAGCGGATCACCGAAACGCGAACCGTTGTTGTATTCGAGATAAGCATCGATCCCGTAAGATTTGATTGTGTCGTCTTTCGGATTTTTAAGCATTGCATCTGAAATGTTTACGTTGTCGCCTTTGTCGATGAAAGCTCCCTGCAGGCTTGCCTTGAGACCGAGCGGCTTGTTGTTGTAAGTGAGACCGCCGAAAAATCCGTAAACAGTCTCTTTCGGAACGATTTCGGTCGAAAGTTTGTCGGTTTTGGACTGCGCGTGAGCCTTGAAGCCGAAGTATACCGAAAAATCGGAGTAGCCGTAAAGGACCTGAAATCCCGGAACCGGCGATGAATCGCTCTGCGGCCATACCGAAGCGTTGCCTCCCCAGCGGAGCCCGCGCAGAGTACCTATCGCTATGTTGTCTGCGTTGTAGGGATAAAGCGTGATGTTGAATCTGTGTTTCGTCGGGTGGCGGAAGTCGATCTCAAGGAAAGATCTGTCTTCTTTCAGCGATGTGATGAGCTTGTCGGACATCGCGTCGACTGAGTTGTACATCGCGAAAGAGAGCGACATCCTCGCCGTGAGGTAGGGGAGAAAGCCCTTTTCTTCATGGAAAAGCGAAAGTTTGGTCGAACTTTTCACGTTGTTGGAGTATCCGTAGACTCTGTCTGCGAAATCTTCGTATTCGTACCTTGAACCGATGTCCCATTTCGGAGAATACTGCGAATTGTCGCGAAGGTTGTCGTCGCCCATGATGAACGCGATGCTGCTTTTGGTGTAGCTTGTCTGGATGAGACCGTTGGAGTCTTCCGTGCCGTGGATCTCTTTCTTCTCAGCAGCTTCTTCCGTTTTTCCGGCTTCTTCGGGCTTTGTTTCAGCCTGTGCAGTAACTGTTTTTTCACTTTCTGCAGCTTCGGCTTCCTTCTTTTCAGCCTCTTTTTTTGCCATTTCCTCGGCTACTGCCTCTCTGACGAGTTTTGCAAGCTCTTCCTTCGAGACCGTTATTTTGTCGTCATCAGCTTTTGCCGGAGCGGCTTCCTCCTGATTCTGAGCGGCCTCAGCGGTTTCTTCTGCAGGAGCTTCAGATTCGTTTTCTTCCGGCTGCGCTTCCTGTGCAAAGAGAGCGTAAACGAAGAAAAACGCTGTTAAAAAAATGATTTTTTTCATAATGATTCTCCGAAATTATTTGTCACAATCCAAACATTTTATGTCGTCCATATCACGCGGAACCAGAATCCACATAGAGGGTCGCGCGCTTGTGTGCTGCTTCAAAATGCCGGTGAAATTGTAGTGATGCGAGGTTTTTCCTTCCTCCGGTTTTTCTGCGACTGCATTGAAAAGCGGCGCGGTGTAAAGTGTCTGTGCCATGATCGTTTTTCCGTCAGATGTTTCAAGCGGGAACTGCGAGTATTCGATATACGAAGAATCCTCCTCGTTGAACCATGCAACCGAAACGTTTTCGACAGTTACAAGCGAAGCCTCGCGTTTTTCCATTTCGTTGTTGTCGGTAAGGATACCGTTGATATTTTTCGGCTCGGGGATTAGCGATTTGTCGATTTTCAGCTCTTTTTTCCCGTTTTGGGTGACATAAACAGGTTTGAAAGTCGGAAAACTCATCTCAGTGAATCCGAAAAACTCGAAAACTGAGCCGTTCGCGCTTTCGATCAGCGTACCGACCGGAAGAAACATACTGTCCTCCCGGTTGTCATCGACGTAAGGAGTCGAATAGGTGTACATGTAAACCGATGAATAATCTTCCGCACCGACTTCATGCAGGTAAAAACCGCCTTCGATTACGGCGATAACGACCATCTGCCTGTCTTTTAAAGTCAAATTGCGGTTGTTGAAAGCTGAAGACAGCCCTTTATCGCCTCTTGTTGTTCCCTGAATCGCGGAAATCGTCGCAACTTCTGTGTAAAAAACGGGAGAAACGCCCATTTTTCCTGTCGGTTCATAGCCGGAATCACCGTCATGTTTTTTGACTTCCTGCACGACAACTCTGTCGTTGTCAAGGCAGTATCTCATCTTCACTTCGATATTTTCCGCGTATCCGTTTTCCATCGTTATTCTCGAAACAGCCGCGTTTTCGCCGTAAAGCATACCGATTTCGACTTCCCCGCTGTATTTGGTGAGAGGCTTTTTGTCGTAACCGAGCGCGGTGATGTTTATAGTCGTGACGATACCGCCTTCAGGGTTTTCGATCCTGTTTTCGGGGCTTCCCGAATCGAAATCTTCGGCAAATTCGACCTGAAAACCTGCAAGCCCTCTGTTTTTCGGCTCGACGCCTGTCGTTTCACCGCACGAAACAGTCAGAAAAAGCAGGAATATCAAAGAAAAGAAGATTTTTTTCATAGCAACCACCTCTATCTACCAAACACAAAGCGGGCTATTTTATTGTTTATCAGAAAAAATTCAATTTAAGGGTAAAGATTTTTTGAAGTTTTTTCAGAAATCTGCTCTCACAGCATTTTCAGCTTGACTTTGTCGCCCGGAAGCACCGATTTTCCATTCTCCCAGTTCACTTCGAGGACGAATCTGACCGGTTTTACGCTGGGGAGGGTCGTTTTGCTCAGAGGAATGCCGCGGCGCACCGAAACGACATTGAAATCGCGGTCGATGAAGATGACTGCAAGTTCTATAGTCGTATTTTTCATCCAGAAAAAACGCTGCTGCTCATTATCGAAAATGAAGAAAAGCCCTTGATTTTTCTCCATTTTTCTGCAATACATGAGCCCTTTTTCGTGCAATGCGTCAGTTTCGGCGATACCGACTGAGAAGAATTTTTTTTCGCCGGTGGCCGAAGTCACTTCAACTGTTGCATCTTTGGGATAACCGCAGATGTTTTCAGCCGAAATGAGAAAAAAGCTTGATAGAATCAGCATCAATAACGCTGTTTTCATAAGTGATTTCAAGATGTTTCCCCGGTTTGTCAGTAACTCTGCCTATTTTGTAAGCTCCGTCGATCTCTCTGTCTGCGGTAAACAGCATGATGAACTCTTCGCCGCTTCCGAAAAGCAGATTGAGGAGCGGTATCGAAAAAAGTTCACTTCCAAGTTTGACTTCTTCATGCACCGGAATTTTTTCAGCCTCGATTTTTATCGAAACATCTGAAAGTGCGCAGATGAGCCTGAGTTCGCTGAGAAGAGAATCGCTTATATCGATCGCGGCATTCAACTCGTTGATTTTATTCGGAATATGCAAAAACGGATCGGGATATAGAAAGCGCTCTTTCGATTTTTCAAAACCGTCAATTCCTTTTTTCAGAGCTTTGTAACCGCAGAGCGAAAGCCCTGTTTCTGAAGCGAGATAGATGAGATCGCCCGGTTTTGCAGCACTTCTGAGAAGCGGCTTTTCGGGTTTTTCACCGAACATCGTGACTCCCAGAGTGAATTTTCCTGCCGCAGTCGTGTCGCCGCCGAGCAGCGCTATCCCGTATTTTTCTGCAAAATCATGGATACCGCTGATCATTTTTTTCGCATTTTCAAAACCGCCTTCCGGAACCGCGATATTCAAAAGATAGTGCGTCGGACGCGATCCCATCGAGATCACATCGCTCGCATTCGCCGCCATGAGCCGCCAGCCCACAGCCTCCGCCGGCATGAAAGAAAGGTCAAAATGAACATTTTCGCAGAAATGATCGGTAGTTACGACAAGCGACTTCTCGTTCCACACCGCGCAGTCATCGCCGATGAACGCGTTTTTTTCACCTTTCGCAAAATTTATGAGTTCCCATTCTCTGTTATTCAGCATCACATCCTCCGAAAAACGCGGAACATCTTACAAAAACGGGTTTTTAAATCAAGAATATAGGATGCTTAGATATGATTTTAGAACATTTTTGTAATTTTAATTAAATTTAAGCTGATAATATTTTGAAAATATGTATTGTTGTTGCTTGGTTTGTTGAAGGCTTTTTAGTATGAAATCTTGATGTCGCAAAATGCGACTTCAAGCTGCGGGCATTATTTGAAATTTTTTGATTGTGTTTGATTGCATTTGTGATACAATGAACAAGCGAATTTTTATGGAGGCAAAAATGTCAACATCGTTTGTTCAGTTCAGAATGGAAGATTCCACTAAAGCGCAGGCACTTGTTGTTTGCGAGCAGCTGGGAATTGATCTTCCGACTTATTTGAGAATGTGCGTAACCAGATTAGTGCGCGAAAACGGGATTCCTTTTTCGATGAAACTTGAAGAAAGCCGCGGTCTTGCCGCAATGAAAGCCGCAAGCAGAATCGCCGAGCAGAACGGAAACAGCGAAATGACGCTTGATGAGATCAATGCCGAAATCGCAGAGGCGCGGAAATAGATGCATTATTACGCCGTGATAGATACAAATGTCGTTGTTTCGGCAATGCTGAAATGGAAGTCTCTGCCGGGAAACATTCTGGAACTTGTGTTCGACGGCATCATCACACCTGTTTTTAATGACGAAATTCTTAATGAATACCGCGAAGTTTTAAGCAGACCGAAATTCAACCTGAGCAAACAGATAGTTGAGGATTTTGTCGGCAATATTGAAGAATTGGGCATGTCAATCAAGGCAGCAACACTTGATCTTGATTTTTCCGATCCGAAAGACAGAGTTTTTTACGAAATAACGATGGAAAGCCGAAAATCTGAGGAAACTTACCTCGTGACAGGCAACATAAAACATTTTCCTGAACAGTGTTTTGTGGTCACTCCGCGGGAAATGCTGGAATCGTGTTGAAAGATCAAAGCGCCGTTTTTTAGCAAAAACTACCGAAAAAATAAATAAAAATGTAACTTTCCGGCACTTTTCATGTCGTATTTGTGTTGTTTGAGAGGTCATTATGGAAAACGGGACGGAAAATATCGAAAAAATGCCGGAAGAATACGGCAAATTGTTGAAATCCTACAAAAAATCTGATGACGAGATCGGTGAGGATTTTCAGGCAAGAATCAACGCAAGGCTTGAAGAAGTTGCAAATCAGAAGCGAAGAAAAGCCAAATTTATAGCTTTCTCAAAGTATGTGACAGCTGCTGCGGCTGCAATTTTCGTAATAATTTTCGCGGTTTTATTCTCTAAGCCGACTTATGACGAGACCGGTGAAAAAATTTCGGAATCGGTCGTCGCGAAAGGCAGTCCTGTCACCATAAATCTTGTTTACGATGCCGCAGAAAACCTTGAAAATGTTAAGTTTTCCATTGAACTCGGCGATGGAGTGACGTTTCTTTCGTCAAATGAAAAAATCAGGAGTACCCGGACGCATGAATGGACGGGAAGCCTGAAAAAAGGAAAAAATTCGATTCCTTTTGTCGTCAAGACCGAGCGTGACGGCA
>CAJOMF010000013.1:0-47716 GCA_905235605.1 uncultured bacterium | reverse complement strand
AATTATTCACACAAGCACAAAATAGTTCTTGACGCGCAGAAAAATGACATTAAAGTTTCGATGTTCGTTTTTGCTCCGTCACCTTTGAACTAAGAGGCTTGTGCGTTTTCAACTATTTGTTTTTATTAGTCTTTTTTTAATTCAAAATATTTTTGCCCAGGATGGGGAAAAGCCTTTTGAGTTTACTGTCGAGATAACTGAAGGGGCAAATGCGCCGGGCTGGGAAAGCACTGTTTTTGCCGATCTTGAAAAAGAAGAGAGAAAAGAGGGAAAATCTGCCGGAACTGAAGAAAAAGAGGTTGAAAACAAAGAAGAAAAGAAAAAGGAGAGCGAAAAAAAGCATGAAATAAGTGGCGCAGGCGAAGCAGAAGAAGCCGAAACCGAAGTTGCGGAAAGTGAAAAAAAGGAAGAAAAAGTGTCTAAAGAAGAATATACACCCTCTTCAAAAAACTGGGGCGAATACTACGGAACGACTCCCAGGTATGACTATCCGATATACGGAAAAGAGGATAAAAAGGCGGCTGTAAAAGCTGCTAAGGTCGAAAAAGAGCCTGAAATCATTAAAGAAGATGATTCATCATCACTTTCGCTCGATCTCATTTTACAGACTCAGCACGATACCGAATTTGATCCGATGTTGAGCACAGGCGTCAGGGTAAATTTCGCGAACATTTATTCGACTCTTTCAGTCGGAACAGACTACAGCACTTCCTCGCAGCGTGCTTATTCGCTGGGAATTACTGCCGGCGGATTTTACAAAATAAGCGATTTCGCCCTGAAATCAGGCCTGGGTTACAAAAAAATCTGGGACAATTCCGAACATTCAAACTTCAACGACTGGTCAGTTGGCATCGAAGCAGGCGGAAGTTACAGTATTTTCAGCTGGTTTGCTCTAGGCGCAGGGATCGGAATGAACTACAGCGTTCTCAAAGATTCGGGTTTTACCGACGGTAAATTCGTGCCGACATTTTTTGCCGATTTTGAATTCAGTCTCATAAAATAAGTGAAATTTTCAGTTTTTCGAACCGGGATGAGCCTTGCGGTAAACTTTTGTGAGTTCTTCTATCGAAAGGTGGGTGTAAATTTCGGTGGTGGAAAGGTTGCTGTGCCCCAAAAGAGCCTGCAAGTACCTGAGATTCATGCCGTTTTCCAAAAAATGGGTCGCAAAGCTGTGACGCAGCATGTGGGGAGTGATTTTGCGGTAGATCCCGCAGTTTTTTGCCAGTGTGTCGATGATGTACTGCACGCCGCGCTCTGTCAGCTGTTCCCCTTTGAGATTGCAGAAAATGATAGAATCCTTCTCTTTTCCGGTAGGACGTTTAAGGAGATAATTCTCAATGGAATCAATAGCTTGAGCAGTTACCGGAAGCAGTCTTTCCTTTTTGCCTTTTCCTAAAACATTGACGGTTTTTCCTTTGAAATCCATGTCTTTTATTTTGAGTGAAATGAGCTCTCCGACACGGACTCCGCTGCTGTAAAGCATTTCTATTATCGCCCTGTCGCGCAGACCTTTGAGATTCTGCGGATAGTTGTATTCAATGAGTTTTGTCATTTCTTCGCGGGTCAAAGCTCCCGGAAGAACGCCGTCCTTTTTCGGACCTGTGAGCGTAAGTGCCGGATTGTCTTCAATAATTCTGCGTTTATGCAGAAGAAGGTAAAACTGCCTTATTGCTACGATTTTGCGCCGTAGCGACGAGGCCTTGACTTCGGAATAAATAGAACCGAGATAGTCTTTCAGATCATCTTTCGCCAGTTCTGTCAGATCGAGGTCGAGCTCTGAAAAATAGCGCTGCATAAGTTCGATATCAAGGCAGTAAGAATCGGCCGTGTGAACAGAATAGCGTTTTTCGTGAAGCAGATAATCCCTGAAAATCTTAATGGTATCCATCAGTTGTCCTTTACGCAGTGTTCAATGAAGTCTGCGCTTTTGAGGAAATAAAGATTTCTGTTTTCCTTTTTGCGGTAGCCGTGCCCTTCGTCTTCAAAAACATGCTTCTGCACTTTTTTGCCCGCTTTTTTGAGCTTGTCGATGAGGATGTATGCGTCGCTGACGGGAACTCTCGGATCGTTCGCGCCGTGGAAAACAAAAAGTTCGCCGTTTATTTTTTCAGCCATATTCGTGGGCGAAATCGAAGCTAAAAACTCTCTGTCGGTAAGCGGGCCGTATTCGGCTTCACGCAGATGCCTGCGGTAACTCGAAGTGTTTTCAAGGAAGTTGATGAGGTCGACGACTCCGACGTTGTCGATCCCGCAGATGTAGTCGTCGGCAAACTGCGCCATTGATGCGACTGTCATGAATCCGCCGTAACTTCCGCCGCTTGCGATGAATCTGTTCGGTTTTGAAATGCCGATTTTGACCAGGTCTGCAAGTACCGCGCCGCCGTCACGCACTGCATTCATGCGGAGTTTGTAGTTGTCCAAATCCATGTATCTTTTGCCGTAGCCCGATGATCCGCGGACATTCGGAGCGACAACGGCGATCCCTTTTGAAAGATAGTACTGGAACTGCGCTGCGAATCCCGGTCTGAACTGACCTTCCGGCCCGCCGTGGAAGTAGACGATCGTCGGAAACGGCGCTTTGCCTGTTTTCGGAAGATAGAGGAAGTAGGGGATCTCCTCGCCGTCGAAACTTTTGACTTTTCTGAGTTCGGGAGCTGCAAATAGCGTTACATTGATCCCGTTGTCCTTGGAATATCCGAAAACTTCCGATTTTTTTGTAGTTAAATCAATGACTTGCAACTTGGGAAGTTCACTGTCCTTTGAAATTTTTACGACTGCTTTCCCGTTTTTGAAAGCGCTTACCGAAACGAGCGATTTGCCGAAATCGAGCGGCTCGGTTTGAGTGTCGTGATAGTAGAAACAGCGGCTGTAGCCCTCTTCATTCGTGCAGAAAATCGCGGAACTGCGGTTCGTTCTGTCAACTGCGGCAGTTTCGACTCCCCACTTGTCCCCGAAAATGGTTTTCTTGGAGTTTCCTTTAATGATTTCAAGATATTCCATGTCGTTTGTTTCGTTGGTGCGCATCAAAATCCCGCCATCGAAAAATGCTGTCGGAATATATTTTTTGTTTTCGTCGCTGACTTTGATTTTGTGTGCTTTTCCGTTGTAAAAGTGATATGGAACGGTTTTGTAGTTGCTTTCGTAGGTGTAGAAAAGGAACTCGTCTTTCGACAAAGCGTCGCTTATGGAGTTGTAACCTTTCTTTTCGACGAGTAGTGTCCGCTTTTTCGCAGCAATATCAAAGTGATAGATGTAAAAATCCTTGCCGTTGGCCTCGTTTGAAGCAAAGAGAAACTCGTTTTCATTGATCCAGGTCGGATCTTCGTAGCGGACAGCGTCGTCTGCAAGAAGCGGTTCGTATTTGCCCGTTTCAAAAGAGTAAAGATAGAAGTCATACTGCTCGTTTCCCCCTTTTGAAGTGACGAAAATGAGTTTAGATTCTTCGGGGCTTACTTTGTAGCCGTCAACCGCGTCACTTAAAAAAGTGAGCTGCTTCGTCTCTTTACCGTCGGCAGATTCAAGGTAGAGCTGGGCGGCGTTTTCAATTCTAGCGAGATAGAGTTTTCTGCCGTCTTTCATCATGAAACCCGAATGGGAAGTCTCGATCCCTGTGTAATCGAGTATCGTTTTCGCCTTTTCCGGCGGTTGTGATACCTCTTTTGGGGTTTCAGCGGACGGTTTGTCGGTTTTTGACGAGCAGGAAACGATGCAGAACAGAATCGTAAGGGAAATAAAGATGATTTTTTTCATAACAACTCCGAAAATGAGGTGATTAAAGGTCGTGTCAAAGTTTTTCGACAATTTTGTCGCGTCTCAGAAACTCTCTGTGGTGACCGGGATGCTCAGCAAGGATCCTGGTCAAATATGCGAGATTGCCGTCCATTCCTTTGCGGTAAAGGTCTTCATTGATGTCGTATCTTTTCTGAAAATGAAGGATAAGACGAGCATTCACGCCTTCGAGATCGGTTATGAGACGGTTTTCCATGATTTTGAAAAAACCTATCGTCTTGGTAAGAAGATCTGCTTCAGACGAATAGAACGGGATTTTTCCCATTTCGAATTCGCGGTAGAGGAAAAGAAGTTTTTCGAGATAAATCCTGTCGGCCATCTGTCCGATAAGGTCTGCCGAAGCGAGGATTTTCGCGAATCTTTCGGTCTCGGCGTCAATGAATCTGATGTCGGCAAGTTTTACGCTGAGATCGGTAAGCAGTATCATCTGTTTGGTTTTTTCGATATCATCAGCGGAATATCCCTTTTCCGACATATATTTTTCCGCAAAAACCATGCTGCGTCTTACATGAGTCGAAGTATAAACTGCTCCGTTTTCGACAGGATCGCTGATTTCAGGAATATAGCCGGTATCATGGAAAACAGCGGCGATCCCTACGAGAAAAATATTGTTTTTCGAGAACTTTTCCCCGTTCAGCATCAGCGAATCGGCAATGCGGAGCGAAGCCAGGGTCACGTCTATGACATGCCTGAAATCGTGGTATTCGGTGTCGCACGATTTGTATCCTTCGTATTTGCCGGTGTAAAGGCAGTAGACATCGTCAAAAATGTCAAGAGCCTTTTTTATGAGCCCTTCGTCAAGACCGGTCACCTTCATCAACCGGGAGAATACACCTCTGCATTCTTCAACATTCCGTGTATCTGCCAGCCTTGCGAGCTGCATGGGAGAAACTGATTTATTGATCGTAAAATCACTCATGGCTCAATATTGTATAAATAATTTGCTGTTTGTCAAATGATTTTTTTCACCGCTTTTATTTCAGTGTTACCGGATCCGGTGAGAAAATCGTTGCCGCGTTGTTTACGATAAACGCGCAGTCGCTTCCGTCTTCGATTTTGAACTGCTCGATAAAGTTCGCAGGACCGTCAAATTCTTTAGAGCTGTCTTTGATTTTGTTGTCGGAACCGTTTTTGAGAGCATTGTTTTCTGCATAAAGTATTTTCTGTTCATCAGTCCAGGAGACTAAAGCGTCGATTTTCAGACCGTCTTCCGAAATCAGACCGTCGTGGATTATGGAAGAAGATTTTTCAACCATATTCATGATGCTGTTTCCTCCTACAGTTCCTTTTGCATTGACTGTAAGGCCGGGCATTCCGTCATTGTCCCAGTCCTGAACGCACGGGTCAGCCGAATTTGTCGGAAGGTTGTATCCTTCAGGATTGTCGCCGTAGCATGCCGGATCGATCCCGCGGATCTCCCAGAAAACATCCTGATTGAATCCGAAAGTGCTGTCATCGTTTTTGGTGATGTAAGATTCTTTCAAGGCTGTTCCCAACGCATCGGCAAAGGATTGCGGCATTACGATCTGAAGCATATAGCTGACGGAGTTGTCGATTTTGATGTTGCAGTAGGTCGCTTTTGCATGGATTTTGTCCTGCTCCTGTTCCTGTTCAATAAGGAAGTATGTTCTCGTCCAGCCTTCTGCAAGGTCTATCGTGGCAACTTTCGAAGTCGAAGTGAACCACATTTTCTGTGCGTAAGTCCCGCAGACTTCGGGATATTCGCCGGGATCGCAGGTGCACTTTTCGGTGTCTTCCCAGTCGCCGTCTTTGCATACCTGATAAAGTTTTCCGTGCTGTGTCGAGCCGCAGACCGTTTCGCCGAGTCTCGTTTCGCCTTCTGTGCAGTTGTCTGCCGGCGTATCGGTCGGTTCGTCCGTAGGATTGTCGGTCGGATCGGTCGGATCTGTCGGTTCGTCAGTCGTCGGATCGGTAGGATTTACCGGTTCATCAGTAGGATCGGTATCAGTTGCCGTATCAGGATTGTCGGTAGTGTCCGTGTCGGTATCTGTTGAGGTATCGGTATCTCCGTTGTCACTTGAACCGCTGCCGCATGAGACCATCAGTACACAAAAAACAAAAATAGTCAGTGAAATCAATGCTTTCTTCATAATATCCTCCTAAAAATAAAGGGTGAGCCATAAACCGCCGGTAAAAATCTGACCGCTGCTTTTATATCCGGGATAGCCCGGGTTGTTTGTCTGAAAACCTTCTGATTCGGCGATAGGAGTTCCTGCAGGACAGTTGGCATCAAAGCCGTCGCATTCGGAATCGGGAAATTCATCAACTGTTTTTCCGTCCTTTCCGACCGAGTTCGCCTCACCTTCTGCTTTAGTCGTGGTCCTTTCGAGCATTATGTGTGCCTGAAAGTTGCCGCCGAGCTCAAGCTGGAAATTTTCGGGAAGATCCCAGGTGTAGCTGAAACCTGCCGCAATGCTGAATCTGTCGTTGTCGACATAGTTTGTCCTGCCGTCCTGCTTCGGAACCGGTGACATGAAGTAACCTAAATCGAGACCGGTTTTGATCGCATGATATTTGAAATTGGTGCCGAGAGTGAATTCCCAGCTGTCTTTCCATTTGTATTTTTTGACATATTCGGAATTCCAGCCTCCGACTTTAGTGACGGTGCCGTTTTTGTCCGTTTCCTGAATCGAGCTGTCCCAATAAACGTTGTATTCAGGGCTTTCGTTGTAGCGGTTTTTATATTTCGACCACTGACGCCAAATCGCGGTGAAACCGATATTGAGTTCCAGATCGTTCTTGAATTTCCAGTCAACGAGTGCGATCGAAGGCGAAAGTGCGAGCGGTTTGAAAGCGTAGGCTACATGAACGGAATTTTTGTTGATTTCCGCTTCCTGTTCTCTGTCGATATACCAGAAAGTTATCGTCGTATCGACATCTATGTCGGTTTTTACAGGAAGATGCGCCGTGAAACCGAGCTGGATCGGCCCCCATGGTCTGATAATAAGTCCGAAATGGGGAACGAGTTTCGGCTTGATCTCTGCAAAAGTGCCGATTTTATTTTCGTTTTTACCTGCATCGGGAGTGAAGATCGGAGCTTTGACATTCGCTTCAGCCGCGATATTTACTCCGACTCCGGCATAGACCCATTTGTACCCGCCTGCAAGAGCGAGAGAAAGGTTGAAAGTCGTCATTCTGTCGTCGTAAAGCTCGTAATGGAGCGAATTCGAGAAGTTTGCTTCTCTCTCGTCGGCAAAAAACGACTGTTCTTTCATCAGTGAAGTGAGAGGGAGCATGCCGTAGAAACCGAGCGCAATGTAGTCTTTCCAGATCGGGAGCACGAGACCTACAGCACCGTAAAGGTTGCCTTCTTTCGTGCCGTCGTTGCCTCTCTTGTCAAGATCGGCTGTCGGACGTGTTTTGTAGGGCAGGTTTGTCTCAAACTTGTCGTTGTTTATCTGATCAGCACCGTAAATTCCCGAGTTTTCATTAACGCTTCCCACGATATTCAGCGAATCGGGACGGTCGAAAAGGGTTATGTCAAGATTCTGATAGCTGTAAAAAATATTGAGAGTGAAACTTCTTTTCGTTTTCGGCAGAAGAGCGGGGTTGAAATAAGTCGTCTCCGCGCCGCCGGCAAACATTCTCGCACTGAAGGGATTGACTGTGCTTGTTGCGCCCAAAGTGTCGGTAACAGTTGATGCATAAAGTCCGCTAAAAGCAAAAAACGCCAGTAAAAACAATAGCTTGCTTCCAAGTTTCATATATCTCCTCCAATTAAATTCACAATAAACAGGATTAAAACGCGCGAATTTATTAAAAATTGCCTATAAAGTCAAGTAGAGACACGACCTGACACGTCTCAGGCTGAAATACCGCCGCTCGTTAGGGAGTTTAAGGAGTCTAAGGAGTTTAGGGAGTTTAATGAACAAAGACGGATTTGCCAGTTTTGTCTGCAGGATTATAATGCTGCGTCATTTTTTGCTGTGGAGGAGAAAATGCGTTGGTTTTTTACCGTTTTTTCAGTTTTGTTTCTGATGATGCTCTCAAGTTGCGAGGTCGAGCCGAAACTTCCCGAAAACGCGCTCGTGCTTGATCAGGTGATCTATGTTGACGAAGTTAAGGAAGGAGTTCCGCAGACGGTGCAGATGCCGAACGGAAAAGTCGTCACCTACAAAATGCCTATGAAAATCAAGGATAAGCAGCTTATCAAAATCCGTGAAGTTAAAGGCGAGCCGCCGTATTACATCCGTGTTTTTCTGAAGGAACGCGATGCTGAAAACAAAAAATAAGGTCGTTGCCGCGCTGACGGGTTCTATCGCTACCGGGAAAACGGTCGTTCTCGACTATTTCCGCGACAATCTCGGTTTTAAAGTCGTTTCAGCCGATTCAGTCGGGCACGAAATTCTTAAAAATGCAGAAATCATCGAAAAAATAGGTGAAACTTTCGGCACGGAAGTCATAAAAAACGGCTGCGTAGACCGCAGAACTTTGGGAAAAATCGTTTTTTCCGATAAAGCGCAGCTTTTAAAACTTAACGAGATCACCCATCCTGCAATTTTGAAAAAAACATTCGAAATCATTGATGAAATTTCGCAGACTTCGCCCGTGATTTTAGAAGCCGCGATCCTTATCGAAGCTGGCTGGCACAAATATTTCGATACAGTCATGCTCACCTGGTGCAAGCCGGAGATCCAGCTTAACCGCCTGATGACGCGCGACAATATCAGCGAAGAAGAGGCAAAAATAAGGATCGCGAGCCAGATGAGCTTTGAAGCGAAAAAGCCTTTCGCAACGCACATAATCGACACTTCCTACGGGATAGAAGTGACGAGATTCACTCTTGAAAAAATCGCAAAGGAAATTCTGAGAGATTCTTCGCTGTGCTCAGAATGACAAGTTTTCCCGTCATGTTGAGCGAATGCGAAACATCTAAAGATTATTTTCGGCGGCGGTCGTTATTTCGAAATATCGATATATCGATATCCCGGCAGGATTTGCGCCGCTTAGATGAACAGCATCGAACAGCCGTCGGATTTGCTTTCTTCCTTTTCAGCTGGAGCATCAGCACCGTCAGTCGGAGCTGCAGAGCCGTCGCCGTTGTCAACTGCATCATCGGTCGGAGTTTCGGTGTTGCCTGCATCTTCAGCACCGTCTTCCGGAGCGTAAGTTTCAGTGGACTCTTCAAGAACGAAAACATCGCAGGTTTCGCAGCACTCTTTGTTGTCGCAGCTTTCTACAGCTTCGAGACATTCAAAAGAATCTTTGAACCAGCCTTCTCTCATTTCTTCATCCTGGCAGCATACTGCAAGTGCAGCAGTCGTGTCGTTCGTTTCTGCCGGAAGGTCGAGAGCGGCTTCAATTTCTTCATCTGTCATCGGCTCGTAGCATGTGTTCGTAAAACTCTTCGCGTATGTAAGGCATACGTTGAAAATTTCGGAATCGGTGCAGAGCGTTCTTGCCGTTGCTGCTGCTGTTCCGCAGTGTTCTACGAGAACTGCACTGCAGCTTTCTTCAGAGGCAGAATCAGCTGTGCCTGAATGGTAGCCGTTAACGATGCCGTAACATCCGCAGTTGTATTCGCCGTTCGGTTCCATGCTGCATTCGCCGGCTTCGTTTTCACACAGGATATCGGCATTCCCGCAGATATCTGCAAGCTCGGCAAGGCACTCTTCTTCTGTCGGGAGAGTCGCTTCCACAGTTCCTCCTTCCGGCGGGATTTCCGCTTCTGAAACTCCCGTGTTGTCGCGGCATGTGCACTCTCTGCTGAATGAATCTGTAAGAGTGTAGGTGCATTTCCCAAGGTCGGATTCGCATGAAATCGTGTTGTTTTCAGCGAAAAGTGTAGTTGCAACCGCAAGCATCGCGATAAAAATCAATAACTTTTTCATTTTGTCCTCCATAATTTTAAAAATAATCAGGCAGAACATCTGCCGCACTCTTGTTTAGTTCCATGAATGACCGATTTTTCTGACAAAAATTTGAAGAAAATGACATTTTTATTGATTTTACTAATAGATTTTACCAGAACAACCGGCAGAAAAATACCGCCGCCATAATGCCCGCAAAATCGGCGCAAAGTGCCGCAGGAAGAGCGTGACGGCTGTTTTTGATGCTGACCGCGCCGAAGTAAAGCGCCAGTACGTAAAATGTCGTTTCGGTAGATCCCTGCATTACCGAAACTAAGAACGAAAGGAAGGAGTCGGGCTCGTTTCCCACGATCTGGCTCATTATTCCGAATGCTCCGCTACCCGAAAGAGGCCGCATCAGCGCCATCGGAAGAGCTTCAGCAGGAAGACCGACCAAACTGGTGACAGGATTGAGGGCGCGGATCATGATATCCATTGCGCCGCTTGCCTTGAACATGCCTACTGCCGCAAAAATAGCCACCATGAAAGGAATGATCCTCACCGCTGTATTGAAGCCTTCTTTCGCGCCGCTGCACAAGGTCTCGTAGATTTTTACGTTTTTCAAGTATCCGAAAATGAGGATCACGACGATTATCATCGGAACGAGCCAGTCGGAAACGGCCTTCGTCACGCTTGTGAAAGAAATGCCGCTCATGTCTGACGATGCTATCTGGTAGATCATTCCGGCAAAAATAAGGAGCATAAAGAGAGAAGCTGTGATCTTTTTGCCGACTGAAGCCTTTTTTTCTCTGACTTCGGGCTCTTTTTCTTCGATTTCAGCCGGATCTTCACTTTGTACGCAGTCGGGAGTGCCTCTCTGCATGAGCTTTGTCGCTATTATTGCAACTGTCGTCGAAACGATCGTCGCTAAAAGTGACGGGATAAGTATCGAAGCGGGGTCTTTGGCTCCTGCCGCAGCTCGGATCGTGATGACTCCGAGCGGAAGAAGCGTCACGCTTGAAGTGTTTATTGCCAGAAAAAGGCACATCGCATTCGTTGCGCGCCCTTTCTCGCCGTTGAGTTTGTCGAGTTCCTGCATCGCGTTTATGCCGAAAGGAGTCGCTGCGTTCCCCATGCCGAGCATGTTTGCCGACATGTTCATGACCATGGCACCGATCGCGGGATGATCTTTCGGAATTTCCGGAAAAAGTTTCGACATCACAGGGCGGACGATTTTTGCAAGGACTTTTAAAGCTCCTGCCGCTTCGAGGACTTTCATCATGCCGAGCCAGAAAGCCATCGAACCGATGAGCCCTATTGCGAGCATGACCGCCGCTTTCGACTCTTCGAAAAGGGCGAGAGTAAGTTCGCTCATTTTGCCGAGCCATGCCGCTGAGGCTATGGAAATCAGGATTATCGAAAACCAGATTATGTTTATTGCAGAAGCTTTTTCTTTCATTAGTTGAGCATCAAAATGCGTTTGCCGCGCCCGCATTCATCGGGTTTTGTCTGATTCTGAGACCAGAGGAGCGGATCGAGTTCGACCACCTGGTCAAAGAAATCTACGACTGCATCACGGAGCGAAACCGATGTGTCAAGGCGTGTCGTGTTGGCTTCGAGCATGTAGAAACCGCTGCCGCCGCGGCCCATGTAGTCGTTTGTTGCCATCTTGAAAAGCAGATTGGGCTGCAGTACTTCGTAGTTGTCAATGACTACGGTGTCGCCGATCTGCAGGCACTTTGTCAAAGCGTAGGAATTGTGCTTTTTCTGCAGCTCTTCGCTCGGGTTGCAGTCGAGTTCAACGCCGATTCCGGCAACCTGAACCTGTGTTTTGCAGCCGCGTGTCGCCGATTTTCTCGCAACGAAGTCAAAGAGCGTTTTCAGCTCGTTTCCGCTCAAATACATCGTCGTGATCGAGTTTTCAAACGGGAAAACTTCGTAGAGTTTTTCAAGGGTTATCTCACCGGTCGGAATGTCGGCTCTGATGCCCATCGAGTTCGTGACGCAGAGCTGCGCCTTTGCAAGTTCGTGGTTCATCATCGCGTCTGTAACGATATTTCCGAGCGGACTGTCGCCGTTTGCCGGATCGTTTCTCACGATCGTCGAAGTTGCGTATCCGACCTTTTTCTGGAGATACTGCGAATAGTCAAGCCCCTGAACGTAAGGTTTCAGCATATTCACAAAGTCGCCGTTTTCCTCGATTTTTTCGGTGATCGCGCGGGTCATGTATTTGTGCCATACGATCCGTTTGTCCTGCACCGCGACTTCGAGTTCGCCTACTGATTTCAGGTTGACACCGCTGTGGACGACGATGACGTCCCTTCCGTCGGGCCCTTTGAGGACTTTCGGCGGATCGAGGATGACATGGTGATGACCGCCTAAAATCAGGTCAACGCCCTTGACGTTTTCCGCGATTTTGTAGTCTCCGTCAAGCCCCTGATGCGAAAGAACGACGACGATATCGACCAGCGGTCGTAAACTGTTGACGTAGGTCTGAGTCGTTTCTATCGGGTCAAGGAAGTTGAATCCCGTGCTGCCGCCAATCTGGTAGCCTGAATTTATCGAGCTGTCGTTTGCAACGCCGACGATGCCGACAGTCAGACCTCCCGCAAAAGCGATGAGGTAAGGCGAGGAAATATCCATGAGCCCTTTGTGACCGTCCGGATCGAAAAGGTAGTTCGATGCAAGGAGGGGGAATCCGCCCGACTTTTTGTAAGCCGAGACGAGCCCGCCGGTGCCGTTATCGAATTCGTGGTTTCCGATGACCATCGCGTCAACGCCCAGTTTCTGCATCGAAAGCATTTCGACCTCACCTTTGTAAAGGTTGAACTCAGGTGCGCCCTGGAAAGTGTCGCCGCTGTCGAGGAAAAGAACCGGTATGCCGTCGCGCTCGTGACGAGCCCTGATTTCGTCGATCAGAGTTTTCGCTCTCGCAATGCCGCCTGTGTTGACAAGGCCCGGCCGGTAGTCGCTGTAATCGCACTTTCCGTCGCGGTTGATGTCTTCGCTTTCCTTTTCAGCAGTTATCATCGCCTGATTGTAAGAGCTGTCGTCATCGAAATTTTTGCGGAGAATGAGTTTCCCGTTCCCGTCGCGCCACGTTCTTTTCAGCGAATCGTAAGGATAATCGCACTTTCCGTTGTGATTGCGGTCATACACAAGCGCGCAGTCGTCAACGTTGCACCAGTTGTCGAAGTTTATATCCTCGTTTTTATCGCATTTGCCGTTCTTGTTCGTATCCCAGCATGTGCGGTCTGTGCCTGATTCAAAGCAGTCGCGGGAATCGCATCCGCTTGTGCCGTCGACATCTTCGTCCGGGTCGCAGATGTTGTTGTGGTTTTTGTCCCAGCATCTCTGGCAGTCGAGCACGTCGCATCTGCCGTCCTCGTTTATGTCTTCAATGACGAGCCCTTTTTCGATCGAGTCTGCGGCATAGTAGCCTTTTGCGATGAGTTCTTCTTTCGTGTAGTAGACGTACTGGCTGTTTTCGTAGACCTGATACTTTCCTGTAACTGCGTTGTATGCGCCGTTGCAGTATGAGCTGCCGCCGCTGTAGTCAAGATCCCAGCACGGCGGATTGCCGGATGTAAGCCCCATGTTGCGGTCGAACATGTTTGGTTCCATCCAGAACGGAAGATACTTTCCGTGAGTATCGGTAGTGTGGATAAACACCAGTTTCTGCGGAAGACCTTCGTCTACCGGCGCACCGCCGTAGCTGTTGTCAAAGCATGAAGTCAGGAAGAAACACGAAAAAAAAAGGGGGACTAAGATTTTGAAAGATTTCATAAAATCTCCGAAAAGTTATTGCTTTACGATGTCGTTTGCGTCGATGATAACAAGTCCTGCAACACCGTAAGTCGTGTCATAAATACCCTTTACAAAGCAGGTGTCACCGTTTGCAAGCGAGAAAGATACACCCGAGAAAGGTTTGATTACAAAGCCGTTTGTGAAGGTAACATTGTTGTGGGAGTCGATTTCCTGAACAGTAAGCTCTGTAGTGATGTCAAAGTAGGTACCTTTGTCCTTTTCTGCGAGGTCTGCAGAAGCCTTTTCAACAGCAGCAGGGACTGTTCCTGTTCCGGTTTTCGTGATCGAACCTGCGTTTTTCGCGTTTTTGATTTCCCACTGGCTGCCGTAGAAATCTACCTGACCTTCGATCGTTACTTTGTCGCCTTTTGCAGGAGCAGTTTCAGCAGTTACGTTGTAAATGTAAATTCCGCTGTAGTCGCCGGTTTTTCCGTCTGAAACATAGAAAGTGTAACCTGTTCCGCCGTCATCGAAATTTTTGGAAACAACCGGGCTGATGACGATCGCGTTTTCGATTTTTACAAGGTCACCTTTTGCTTTTGTACCGCTCTGGATAGCTTTGATCGTAGTGGTTTCGACTTCAGCAGGCTCAGTCGGCTCGGCAGTGGGATCAGTCGGATCTGTGGTATTGTTATCACCTTCAACGAAATCTGTTTTAGCTCTCGGAGCAAGTCTGAATGCGTCGTATTCATAAACCAGAATACCTTCGACGGATTCGAATTTTATGCCTTTCGAACGGTCTCCGTCATAGTAATAAAGGGTCTTTGTGACAACGAGGCTGTTGTCAAGTTCGAAATTGCCGTGTCCGATGTATTTGTTCGTGATTTCAACATCAGTTACTTTTACGAGAACGCCCTCATATTTTTCTGCATCCGGACCGTGGTTTGCAGTAGGATCGTAAGTGTCGTAGCCGTTTTCATCCTGTCCCGAAACTTCAAACGGAGTTGCGATCGATGCCGGATCTGCGATTTCAGCCGCTTCCGGAACATCTGCTGTTCCGAGTTTTTTGATTTCTGCTGCTTCTGCTTCGATCTGCGAATTTTCGTAGTATTCCTTGTAAGTTCCTTTTACTTCAAGTTTGTCGCCGATTTTGTATTCGTCAACCGCCGCTGTCTCTTTGATGAAAACATAAATCCCGGAGTAGGGCTGAGCCTTTTTGATGAGCTCGGAAACATAGATCCCTTTGATTGCAGTGTTGTTGAAATCATCATCCTGAGCATAGTAGATGCCTGTGACAACGCATTCAGTCGTAACTTCGGTCCCTTCAGCGATCTCGCCTTTCTGGATCTGCGTGATCACGCCGGTTGAAGCAGGTTCTTCAGGGTCATCAGTCGGGTTTGTCGGTTCGTCAGACGGCTCAGTCGTTGGGTCGGTTGTCGAGTCAGTCGGCTCAGTCGTAGGTTCGGTTGTCGAGTCAGTCGGCTCGTCAGTCGTGTTGCTGCAATCTTCTTCATCGGGATCGCAGTCCGTGTCGCCCTTGCTTGTTGTTGATCCGCAAGCGACCGTGAAAAGGCACAAAGCCAAAACGATCAATGGAACCATGAATTTTTTCATTTTTCTCTCCATAAAAAATTATTAAGAAGTTTAAAACCTCAAAACAGCAAACGGACGATTATACACAAAATCAGAATTTTTAAAAGGAAAATTTACTTTTCGCTGATGGCTGAAATTATTCCAGAAATGTCGTTTTTGTCAAAAAGAGTCTGCTCGCGGGTAGCCATGTTTTTCATGAGGATTTTTCCGTTCGCCGCTTCGTCTTCACCGATCACGAAAACGAATGAAGCGTTGGTCTTTTCCGCTTTCTGCAACGCTTTTTTCAGTTTTTTAGGTTTGTAGTCAGCAAGGAAACGGACATTTTCCTTCGACATTTTTTTAGTAAATTCAACAAGCTGCAGAACGGCCTCATCGCAGAGCGCATACCCTGCAGAAAGTGGTGCTTCTTTGTAGAAATCTTCGGGGATGAGGTCGAAAAGTCTTTCCAGACCCATTGCAAAACCTGTTGCCGGTGTGTCGCTTCCGCCGATATCACTGACTAAATTGTCGTATCTTCCGCCGCCTGCCACAGCATTCTGCGAGCCGCCCGTTTTTGCGACGATCTCGAACGCGGTTTTGGTGTAATAGTCAAGCCCGCGGACGATGAATGGATCGAGAACAAAAGGAACTCCGAAAGCATGAAGCGCCTTCTGCAGTTCTTCAAAGTGGTTTCTGCAGTCGTCGCAGAGATAGTCTGTCATCTTCGGAACATCGGCATATCTCGCCTTGGGGTCGCACGCCTTGCAGTCAAGCAGTCGCAGCGGGTTGAGTTCGAGCCTCGTCCGGCAGTCTTCGCAGAGCTCATCTTTGCGCGCCGAGAAGTATTCGATCAGTTTTTCGCGGTAAGCGGCGCGGCACTTTTTGCAGCCGATCGAATTGAGGTGGATCTCATAGTCGATCCCGAAGTGTTCGAGCACTCTGGACGCGGTGAAGATCATTTCGGCATCCATCTGCGGAGTTTCATCGCCGAAAATTTCTACTCCGAACTGGTGGAACTGGCGGAAACGCCCTTTCTGCGGACGCTCGTATCTGAAAAACGGCGCAATGTAGAACGCTTTGAAAGGCGTTGGATAGTTGATCCCGATCCCGTGTTCGACGAAAGCTCTGACGACGCTTGCAGTCCCTTCAGGCCTCATCGCGACGTGTCTTCCCTTCTTGTCGAGAAAGTCGTACATCTCCTTTTTGACGACGTCTGTGGTCTCACCGACACCGCGCTTGAAAAGGGCGATCTCTTCAAGGATCGGCGTTCTGAATTCGCCGAAATCAGCCGCAGCCATCATCTTTTTTATATCCTCTTCCATTTTTCCCCAGCGGAAAGCCTTTTCTCCGAAGAGGTCGTTCATTCCTTTGATTGCCGAAATCATTGTGTTTCTCCAATTAAACAACAAAAACGGGCGATGCTAGCACAAAAACCGGATTTTTCAATCTTTAAGAAGGTTTTCGCAGGCTTTTTCCAGATTCAGCCCTTTTTTGGATGATTCGATGAGATAGTTTTCAAGCGGAGTTCTCCAGCTTACGTTTGTTGTTACGCCCTGCGAATTTGTGAATCTGTAGCCGTCGCCGCCCTGATAGACGAAATCGGTCGTAATGATTTTGTAGGTTTTCGACTTGTCGATTTCTTTGTTCCCGATAAACCATTTTTCATCTTTTTTTGTTGCGCCGCAGTATGCGTTTCCCGATTTTTCGATATCGTAGATCAGATCTTCTCCCTGAACTGCAGCCTTGACTATGAAGTTATCGAAAGGAAAGACCGAAAGAATATCGCTTTTTTTGATGTCTCCCGCTTTTATCGAATCCCTGAATCCGCCCGGATTGCTGAATGCGGCATCGTATCCCGGGAAAGCTCTGAGCATAGAGCAGGTGAAAAGTTTCTGCAAAGCCTCTGTCTCAAGCGGTTTTCCGGCAGAGATGATCTTTTTACCGGCCTTTTTCTCAAGCTGCGTCAGATATTTGTCGATAGTTTTCTTAACTTCCTGGGCTCCTGTTGACGCAAGCGAGATTTCTTTTTTCAAAGGAACGATTTCGGCATCAACAACTTTTGAATTTTTCCCTTTTTTTTCGATTATAACTTTCGCATAACTCGGAAGATAACCTGCATTCTGGATGAAAAGTACGCCGTTTTCTTCAACGAGCGCCTCTTTATGGTCGTGAGCCGTGAAGACTACTAAAGGTTTTTTCGCAAGCGCCGGAACCCATTTTCTCGCTTCGTTGTGCGATTCGTGAACGACAATGATGTTGAGATCGGTGTTTTCTTTTAAAATAGCGCGAAGAACGGTGTTCCCCGGTTTTGCGATCATCGATTCGACGAAAGGTTTTGACATGCTTATCCGTTTTACATCTTCTGTTATTGCCGAAGCAAAAAGGATTTTCTCGTTTCCGGCGTAGATAACTGTAGCAGGCTCAAAGAGATTTTTCATATCCTTTGAAACCAGATTGGAGCTGATGTACTGAATGTTTGCCGTTTTGGCGTTGTTTTTGAGTTCGCGCTCTCCGAAATCGAATTCGTGGTTTCCGAGTGCCGAGACTCTGTAGCCTAAAAGTCCCATGACTTCAGCCATCGAAGCCCCTTTGAAAAAGGTCGAAACGGCGGTTCCCGTGTAGTTGTCACCGCCCGAAAGTTTGACGACCGTGCAGTTTGTGCAGTTTTTTTCCTCTTCCTCCCACATTTCGTAAAGCGCGACACCTTTGTACCAGCCGTCGTTTTCGTAGATGTGACCGTGTTCGTCGTTGGTGTAGAGAAGAAGGATCTTCGAAGTTTCCTCTTCCTGAAAGAATCCTTCGATCTGTGCGCAGCCGGCAAAAACGAGAACAAGAAATAAAAACCAGTATTTTTTAACCATCTGAAACTCCTTATAAAAACTCAAAGCAGGAGATGATACCCGAAATCCGGAATATGTAAAATAACCGACTTGAATTTTCATGCGGTTCGTGTATAAAAACTGTGCCGTTGAGATTGTTGGATAAAGAGAAATCCGGAGGTTGTCATGAAAAAATTCTTTTTGTTTTTTGTGATTTTTATGTTTTTCGGCGTTTTGACGGCGCAGGAAGAAGCTGGTGAACAGACTGCAGAAGAGAACAGGTCTGCAGCGGCTGCCGGAGAGGCTGTGCAGAGTGAGGAAGCTGTTCCGGCGGAAGTTCCCGCTGAGGAAAATAAGGAAAGTGAGGCTCAGTCCCGGCCTGAAACGGTCGCGGCAGAACCGGAAAAGCAGGAGGCAGTTGCTCAGGAAGAAAAAACTGAGGAGCCGGAACCTGAAAAGTGCGTCTGTGACTGCCCAACGTGTCCTGAGACGAAAACCGTTCAGGAAGAAGAGAAACCTTCAAAAATGTTCTATCAGCCTTCAGCCGGTTTAGGAATAGGCGCTTCGCTTTTCAGCCTCAGAGTCAACAACGATTTTGATTTTCTGTTGAAGCATACGCCCGGCGGCACCAATGTTTACATGGGGCTTGAGGTCGATTTCAGATACAGCCCTTATCTCAACGATCATTCCGTTTACGAAATCCCGATACAGCTTAATATGATGTTTGATTTTCCGGTGAGACACCACAATGTCAAGCGTCTCTCTTTGTGGTTTTCAGCCGGGATCGATCTTGCTTTCGGCTACCTTTACTACTACGACTATCACGATGACAACTGGGATGACGGTAAAAGCCGCGACTCAATGTTCAAACTCATGGCGGCATGGGGATTCGGCGTGAATCTGCTTTTTCACAACGATGTAACTCTGAAACTCGGTTTCGACAGTTTTTACGGCAAATATCCTGACCTGATCTGTGCTGCAGGCTATCGCTTTTAGGTGATTTTATGAAAAAAACAGCTTTTTTTCTCACAGTTTTTCTCTTTTCTATTTTTTTGAGTGCGGAAGAAGTAAAAAATGACTCTTCCGAGCCGCGGCTGCGGCCTGAAAATGTGCAGGAAACAGCCGCTGATACCAAACTGAAGCAGAAGAAAAAAGATAAGGATATTTTTTATTTTCAGCCCACGGCCGGGATCGGTTTCGGTATTTTGAGCATGCTCAGGGTAAACACGAATCTGGATTTTTATTTTAATCTCAAGAATACGCCTCGCGACTATAATATCTATCTCGGGTTCGGTGCCGGATTGTATTTCGCCCCTCTTTGGGAAAATTTTTTCGAATATCCGGTTTACGGAAACTTTGTTGTCGATTTTGCAACGAGACGCAGCAAAGTTCTTAAATCGGTCGGTCTCAGAATAGAAGCCGGTTGTCTTATGCTTTACTGGCAGGCTCACAAAAGTATTCTGGGATTTGAAGTGAAAGATACTCAGTTTTACTGGTTTATATTCGGCATAAGTACGGATCTTCTTTTCAAACATAACGTCGTTCTCAGAATTACATTAGAAAACGGCGAATTGATTCTTCCGACTTTCTCAATGGCTCTCGGTTACCGCTTTTAGGTGATTGATGAAAAAAACGATTCTTTTCCTCACAGTTTTTCTCTTTTTCGGTTTTGTGAGTGCGGAAGAAGTGCATAAAGAATCTGCGCCGGCAGAAACTGAAATCAAAACCGAATCCGAAACACAGCAGGAAAATAGTGAAAAACCGAAAATTTTTTACATCCAGCCTGCTGTCGGGTTTGGCACGGGAATGTCTGCATTCAGACCGACTCTGGCTTTGGATATCGATTTTCTCTTGGCACACACTGCGATAGTCAACTATTATATCGGCTTGGATCTTGATCTTAGATGGCCGATGATAGATTATGAACTTTTGGATCCGATAGTAGATTCGGCTTTTCTGGTGAACGGAGTCTTTGATGTAAAGACTGGAACAAACCCTCATATCAGATCTGTAAGTCTATGGATATCGTTGGGACTTGAAATGTTTTACGGCAGAGAAATAAACGACGGCGAAAAAAGAGAAGCGACTTTGTTTTATATGGTCGGTTGGGCAACAGGTGTCGATTTGGTGTTTAAACCCTCTGTTGTTCTGAAACTCGGAATAGACAATTTTTTAGGTTACTATCCTGATTTGACTTTTGCCGTCGGTTACCGCTTCTAAACCTAGCCTTTGGAGACGAATCTGTTTCCTTCGATGTATTTGCGCCATGGTTTGTCCTTAAATTCGCCGGCGTAGTCAATGTTTACGCGGGCAGTCGAAACGATGGAAAAATCACCTAAGTTCGGATTCTTTTCGAGAAAAAGTTCTTTTCCTTTGACAAGGTCGCATCCGTTGAGACACTTGTCGATAAGAAGTGCTTTTGCGAGTTTGCCCGGACCGTTCGTGAGATCGGTCTCTTTGACGATTCCTTTGCGGTTTTCTCGAATGAGTTGGAGTCCTTTAACGGGTTCGACCGCGCGGATAAGCACAGCCTGCGGATCGTCTTTCGGAGCCGTGACGACATTCAGACAGAAATTCATCCCGTAGATCATGTAGACGTAGGCGTGTCCGCCGGGAAGGAACATCGCTTCGGTCCTTTCGGTTCGTCTGCCGCCGAAGGTGTGGCAGCCTTTGTCGGTAACTCCGCAGTAGGCTTCGGTCTCAACTATTTTTGTGACGATCCTGCCGCGTTCAGTTTCCCGCACAAGATAGTGACCGAGAAGGTCTTCGGCGACAACCAGTGCGCCACGCATGAAAAAAGATGCCGGAAAACGCATGAAAACTCCGTCAAACAGCAGTTCAAACCGCCGGAATTTACGGCGAAACAAAAAAATTTCCTAATTTTTTCTATGTTGTATAGTTGCCCGTTTTTGTTTTTTATTTTTTTATGGAGGGGAAAATGATCAATATCGCTCTTTTCGGAGTTCCAGGAGCAGGAAAAGGAACGCAGGCACAGCTGCTTAAAGAACATTTCAACCTTTGCCACATTTCGACAGGCGAGCTTATCCGTCAGGAGATCCGCGGCGGCACCGAGCTCGGCAAAAAGGCGAAAGCCATCATCGACAGAGGAGAACTTCTTGACGACGCGATAATTTCCGACATGTTCAAAAGCGAACTCAAAAAAAATATCGGCGGCAACGGATTTTTGTTCGACGGTTATCCGAGAACGCTGAAACAGGCTGAAATTTTTGACAATATGCTGAAAGAACTCGGTCTTAAGCTCGACTGCATGGTAGAGATCCTTCTTTCGGAAGAGGAATCGACGAAAAGGATCCTCAAAAGAGCAGAGATCGAAGGAAGATCCGACGACAACCCCGAGACCGTCAAAGCACGTTTCGAGGAATACCGCGGCAAAACAGCTCCGATCGCAGACCACTACAAAAAACTCGGTCTCTACAAGAGCGTAGACGGTTTCGGAAAGATCGAGGACATCCAGAAAAAGATAGTTGAGATCATCGAAACACTGCGTTAATTTGCCTCATCGATGCACAGCCAAAACATCTGTCGTCATCTTGAACGAATGTGAAAGATCTCTTGTCATGTTGAGCAATGCGGAACATCTCTGAGATTCTTCGCTAAAGCTCAGAATGACGGATTTAAATTTGACTTTCAGCCGTTTTTCCGTAATATACCGCCCGATTTTGCCGGAGTGGTGAAATAGGTAGACGCACTGGACTCAAAATCCAGCGGGGGCGACCCCATACCGGTTCGATTCCGGTCTCCGGCACCATTTCTTTTCAGAATTTCCCGCAAATTTAAAGATTCTTAAATAAGAAAAATTAGGATATATTTGAGATTTTGATTAATCGCAGCTGCGCAGAAGGCACGGACCTATATCTTCAGTTTCATCCGGAGTATCATCGTCGTTTTCTTCTGGCTCGTCGTCATCGTTTTCAGCCGGATCATCGTCATTTTCTCCGGGTTCGTTGTCCGGATTTTCTGGTTCTTCTTTGATGATATCATCTTCGGTGAAGAAGTGGCAGATCTCGGCAAAGTTTCCGGGCAGAGCATCTCTGTAAGGCGATTCGACTGTTCCGAAAGGATGGTCTGCGAAGAATTTGATCAGATCTTCTTCCATTATTCCTGCGATAGTGTGATCTTTGCCGTGGTTGCAGAGGATCGCATCGTGTCCCATTCCGGTGAGATAAGCAGCTCCGAAACGCGCCATTTTATTGAAGTATATCATGAACATTCCGGCCATTCCCCAGGAATCGTTCTCTTCATCGCCGTAGACAAAAACCTGCGGATATTTGTTGTGTTCTTCGGCAAAATCAGGCCAGCTGAAAAAGTCGCCGACTTTCATTCCCATGATATCGCCGAGAGCATCGCGGCTCGCTGCATCTGAGAAGTATGCACCCGAATAGGAGAGGATGCTTGCGATTTTTTCTGGTCTCTGGACACCCATGCTGTTTGCCGTGATCGCGCCCGCTGAGAATCCCGAAATGTGGATGTGTTTTTCGTCGATTTTCCAGCGTTTTTCAAGGCATGACATAACAGTGTCAAACATGTCTGCTTCCGCGCTTCCGTCATTGAGGTTCATCATATCCCAGTCAAGACCTGCCGGCGGGATGTTGTTGAATCCGTAAATGTCGCCTCTCGATTCAGGAGTGACAAGGATAAAGGGCATTGTTTCGTTGTTGACATAACCTGAGAGTAAGTTGTCAAAATTTTTCGCCGTGTCGCCGTAGCCGTGGTAAAGGAAAATTACGGGAACTTTTTCCAGTGAATCGACATTTTCAGGAAGTCTCAGGTAGAAAGAACGCGCAAGTTCGCCGCTTCCTTCGCCTACCATAAGATTCTCGTTGAGACCTTCAGCAAAATCCTCGCATTTAAGCGGATCGACTTCAGGTTCTTCAGCAGGTTCCTTGTCGGAATCGTCAGACGACGGTTCTTCTGCATCGCCGTCGGTTTCAGCAGGTTCTTCATCGGAAACCTCATCACCGTCCGAAATCTCTTCGGGTTCTTTTTCTTTGTCATCTTTTTTGGAATCTCCGCATGCAACAGCGAAGAAAAGCACCAGAGCAAGTGTCAAAAGCCACAAAAATTTTTTCATAACATTTCTCCTAAAAAACAGTAAAATAACCTAAAAACTTTAAATCATTGGATTTTTCTTGTCAAATTTATTTGTTGAAGCGCCGCTGAATGGCAAAAAAAATGGCGACCTTTGGGGGACTCGAACCCCCGTTACCGGCGTGAAAGGCCGATGTCCTAACCACTAGACGAAAAGGTCACCAAAAAAGTGAGAGCGAATGGTGGGTCGGGCGGGACTCGGACCCGCGACCCCCTGATTAAAAGTCAGATGCTCTTCCATCTGAGCTACCGACCCATTCAACTCAAGAAATCGATTCTTCAACGAACCAGAAAAACGGCGGTATAATAGTGAAAAGTCTTTGAATGTCAAACTTTTAAAGGTTTAAATGTGTAAATATCCAATTTTATTTATATTTTTGCGTTGGTAAAACTTTAATCTTCCTCTAAGGTAGAATCAAGTTGCCAGTGGCAAGTTGATCCGGTGGTACGGAGTGACGAGGGTGTGTGTCATGTTTATGTTAATATTTTTTCACGAAAATCTGTCTATTTTTTATTTTTTGAATAAAATTCCGCGTTTTTTGGAGGTGTACCATGGCAAAAAGAGAAGTTAGTCTCGGAAAAGCGGTGCTTATGCATCTTTCCCTGATAGTTATATGCGCGATCGTTATCTATCCAGTGCTCTGGGTCATAAAAATGGCTCTTTCGAGCGGTCAGGGCTTTTCGCTTTCGGCGAATCCGATCCCGACTGAGTTCACTCTGAGCAACTTCAAAGACGTCATTTTCACGACCGATTCAAACGGAAGCTGGCTTTTCGGCAGACAGTTCTTAAACAGCGTAGTCATTTCGGCAGCGACGACTCTGCTCGGCATAACACTTGCAACTACGGCGGGTTACGCGTTTTCGCGCTTTGAATTTCCGGGCAAGAATTTCGGCATGAAGATGTTCCTCGTAAGCCAGATGTTCCCTGGTGTCGTCATGGCGATCCCGCTTTACATCCTGCTTGACAAACTCGGTCTTCTCAACAGCATGGCAGGGCTTGTCCTCGTTTATTCGACGACGGCGATCCCTTTCTGCGTCTGGATGCTCAAAGGATATTTCGACACGATCCCGAAGGATCTTGAAGAAGCTGCTCTCATGGACGGCGCTTCTCAGTGGACGATTTTCGTTAAAATAGTTATGCCGCTTGCAAAACCGGCGATAGTCGTTACCGCGCTTTTCAGCTTCATGACGGCATGGAACGAATTCATTCTTGCGGCAACTTTCTTAGGCGACGAAAGAGCTTTCACGCTGCCTGTCACGCTTCAACACTACGTCGGAAGCTATTCGACCGAGTGGGGACACTTTGCAGCAGGCGCGATAATCGTTTCACTTCCCGTTATGATCCTTTTCTTCATTCTCCAGAAAAGCCTTATCGGCGGTCTCACAGCCGGCGGTGTGAAAGGATAGAAATCTTAATTAATATATATTTTCTGAAAACTTTTTTAAATTAAGGAGTTATTTGGGAATTTTTGGGCGATCAGCTTATTCGGCTTCTTTTTCAGCAGCTTTCTTTGCTGTTTTTCTGATGGTTTTCTTCTCGGTTTTCTCTTCGGCGGTATCAGGAGCCTTTTCGGTGAAAACCATCTTTTCTACCATCTTGTCGAGGACTTTCTGCTCCTTTATCTCGTATTTCTTTGCGTTGATCCTTTCTTCACCTGCATATTCGCGGAGTTTTGTCGCAAATTCTGCCGGAAGACCGTACTGAGCAGCTTCCTGAGCGAAAGCGATGTCAACATCCTTGTCTGTTACGGTGATATTGAGTTTGTCAGCGAAAGTATTGAGGATTATGTATCTCTTGATCGCGAATTTCGCATCATCTTCGATCTTTGCAAGTTCTTCAGCAGGAACTTCTTCGACCTTGAATTCTTTTTTATAATCGTCGATGCGGGCGTTCTTTTCGTTCATAAGGAATGACGGCGGAACTTCGAATTCGTATTCTTTGACGTAGGTTTCGATCGCGATGTTCTTTTTGCCCTGCATCGAAATATCGTCAAGGTAACTTTCGATGTTCTTTTTGATCTGCTCTTTGAGTTCTGCGACAGTGTCCGGATAACCTTCTTTGCCAGCGAGGAATTCATCGGTAAGTTCAGGTGCGTTTTCGCATTTTTCGACTTTCGTCACGTCGATCGTGAACTGAACTGTCTTTCCTGCAAGCTCTGCCGACCTGTAATCTTCGGGGAATTTGACGTCAGCCGTGAAGGAGTCGCCTTTTTTGTGTCCCGGAAGAGCTTTTTCAAAATCGGGAACGAATTTGCCGTCGCCGACAATGACCGTAACGTCTTTTCCTGCGGTGTTCTCAACTTCTTTGCCGTCGATTCTGCCGACAAAGGAAATGACAAGTCTGTCTTTTTCAGCCGAAAGTTCTTCGTCGCTCTCTTTGTATTCGATGAATCTTGCCTTGATAGCCTCAAGTTCGTTCTCAAGCATAGTTTCGTCGTATTTGATCGGAGTAAATTCGCTCTCAAAAGGTTTGAGTTCGGCATCTATTTCAGGGAAGACTTCAGCGCGGAGTTTGAAGCTGAAAGCAGCCGTTTCTGAAAGTTCGGTCTCATCGAAAATCTCTGGATTCGTAGCGAGTCTGAGCTTTTCTTTGAGAACTGCATCCTGCATGCCTTCTGAAATGAAGTGATGTTCAACGTCCGCTTTAACATTTTTGCCGTAGAACTGCTTCAAAACGTTGAGAGGAGCTTTGCCCGGTCTGAAACCTTTGATGTTTACCGTGTGTGAAAGCTGTGAATATTCCTGCTTGAACTGAGCCCGAACTTCTTCAGCGGAAAAGCTGATTTCGAGCTCTTTTTCAACTGTGCTGAGATGATTGATTTTGTAATCCATGTTTTTCTCCGTTTAAATTGTTATTGTCAAAAAACCGTCGTTATTACAAGCGATTCTGGTGCGAAGGGGGGGACTCGAACCCCCACGGTTGCCCGCCAGATCCTAAGTCTGGTGCGTCTGCCAATTCCGCCACTTTCGCAAAATACAACTTTCCCTCATTTTGAAAAGCTAAAAAATATGTGAGGTGATCAAAAGTAGAAAAAAGATGGTAGGCCCTAAAGGATTCGAACCTTCGACCCACTGATTAAGAGTCAGTTGCTCTACCAGCTGAGCTAAGGGCCCACATTGCGTAATGGGGTGGGAGGTGGGGCTCGAACCCACAACGCCCGGATCCACAATCCGGTGCTCTACCATTGAACTACACCCACCACGTATCTTCAAATTAAAAAGAACATCAAAAATGGTACGCCCAAGAGGATTCGAACCTCTGACCTACGGATTAGAAGTCCGTTGCTCTATCCAGCTGAGCCATGGGCGCACACTCAAAGCATCCGGCTGCCAAAGACCTGAATGGTCGGGGTGAGAGGATTCGAACCTCCGACCCTCGGTTCCCAAAACCGATGCGCTAACCGGACTGCGCTACACCCCGAAAGGCGGACGCATACTACGAACATTTTTTGAAAAATCAAGTTTTTTGTTTGATTCAGGAATTTTGGCAAGTGTAACTTGCCAAAATCTTTGGCTTTTTTGGCGCGCCGCCGGGATCACGGGATCACGGGATTTCGAGATCTCGGCATGATTTGCGGCGCGAAAAATCACATTTTCTCCGGTGCTTCGATGCCTAAAAGGTCAAGCCCGGTTTTGATAGTTCTTGCGACAGCTTCGGCAAGCAGAAGGCGCGACTGCATCTGTTCCGGTTCCGCTTTGAGGATCGGAGTCGAGTTGTAGAATGTTCCGAATTTCTGAACGAGGTCGAAAATATGGTCTGCGATGAAGTTGGGTTTGTAGAGTTCAGCCGCCTTTTCGACACATTCCGGGAATCTTGCGACACTTGCGGCGATGCTTCTTTCTATCTCGCTTTCCAAAGAAATTCTGCAGTTAAAATCGAGGGTTATCACTTTTTCTGCGGCCTTGCGCTTGATCGACTGTACCCTTGCGTAGGAATACTGCAGGTAAGGCGCGGTATTTCCTTCAAAACTGAGAGCTTTTTCCCACGAAAAGTCGATGTTGCTCGTTCTGTTCTGCGAAAGATCGGAGTATTTCAGTGCGCCGATGCCGACCGCTTTTGCGATTTTTCTCTTTTCCTCAGCCGGAAGTTCGGGATTTTTCTCTTCGACAACGCTCAAGCCTTTGCTTTCAGCCTCTTTGAAGAGGTCTGCAAGCTTTATCGTGTTGCCGGCGCGGGTCTTCAGGATCTCTCCGTTGAAAGAGAGTACGCCGAACGGGATGTGGACGAATTCCATTTTCCAGCCTGCACGCTCCGCGATGTTGAAGATCTGCTTGAAATGGACTGCCTGTCTGTCGTCGGTGACATAGAGCGCCTTGTTCATTCTGTAGTTTTCGTACTTGTATTTTATCGTGGCGAGATCGCTCGTTGCATAGAGAAAAGCTCCGTCTTTTTTGCGAACGATGCAGGGATGAAGGTTTTCTTTTTCATCAAAAAATACGACGAGGGCCCCTTCGCTTTCGACCGCAAGCCCTTTTTCAATAAGCTCGTCGATAACTTTCGGCATAAGCGGATGATAGAACGATTCCCCATAGTAAGTATCGAATTTTACTCCCAAATATTCGTAGATTTTTTTGCACTCGGTGAGCGTTATATCGACGAATTTTTTCCAAAGCGCCATATTTTTTTCGTCGCCGTCCTGCACTTTTTTGAGTTCCGTTCTCGCAAGTTCTTCAAGTTCGGGATCTTTTTCAGCCTCGTCGCCGAATTTGATGTAGATCCTTTCAAGTTCCGAAATCGGATCTTTCTCGAAATTTTCCTTGTCGAGCCATCTTTCCCAGCCGACAATAAGTTTGCCGAACTGCGTTCCCCAATCCCCCAGATGGTTGTCGGCTATCATATTGTAACCAACGAATTTCATTATTCTTTTTATGCTGTCGCCGATTATCGTGGTCCTTAAGTGACCGACGTGCATCGGTTTTGCGATATTGGGTGAAGAGTAGTCGATTACGACCGTTCCGTCGGTATTTATGTGCGAAAAATCCCAGTTTTCAGTGAATGTTTTTCTGACCGTTTCAGCAAGTGCCTCTTTCTTGAGAAAAATGTTTATGAAGCCTGGTCCTGCAACTTCGATCTTTTCGGTGAGGTCGTTTCCCGGGATCGCAGCAATGAGACTTTCGGCAATCATTTTAGGCGGTTGTCTGAAAATTTTCGATGCCGTCATCGCGAAATTGGTCTGGTAGTCGCCGAACTTTTCGTCTGTTGCAGGCTGCAGGACGAGTTTTCCCCAGTCTTCGAAATCGGGACGGATATTCTTTATTGCCTCTTTAAAAAGTTTTTCGAGTCTGATTCTCAAAAGTTCCATGATTTACTCCCAAAAGAAAGGTCAAAAAACGCGGAATATTATCTTTTTTGCAGGTAGTGGCAATATTTTATCACTAAAAAACACGTGGATTTTCCCTTATGTTTAAGTATAATACTGCGATTTTAGTTTGTTTCAGCTTTAGGCTGCAGACTGTTTTTTAAGGAGTTATAAATGAAAAAAATCACGTTGCTTCTGGTTGTTCTGCTTCCGCTTTTTATTTTTGCGGAAAATCTTTACTACTATTCGAACGGTAAAAAAATTCCTGTGACCGAGACTTCGGGTTACACGTTTATTGACGGCAGGGTGACTAAAAATGCCGGAAATCTCCCGAAAAATCTCAAGTTCATGCTCAGGCACGAAAACATTTTTCTTTTTGAAAAACTCTCTTCTGAAAACATCCTTGAACTTGAAAAACACGGAAAAATTCTTCCTGCTTACAAGAGAAACGGCGGTGAGAAAGTCTATGCCAGCGGCATGATTTTCGTAAAGATCAGCGGCGTTGACAATGTTGAAAAGTGGTGCGGATCCCAAGGTTTGAGCCTCGTTAAAAAGTTTAAGTATGCGTCTGACTGGTATCTTGTTTCAACAAACGAGGATCCGGTCAGAAAATCGGTCGAACTTGTCGAAAAAAAGAGCGCCGGACAGGCTGAGCCCAGCTTTTTCATGAATTTAGAGAAGAGGACCTATATCCCTGACGATCCTTTGTTTTTCAACCAGTGGCATCTTCACAATTTCGGAGATCCTTCGCTTACCGGAACCGACCACACTCACGTTGCCGATGCATGGGATCTGATGCTTGCATTCAAAGGCGAACTCGGCGGTTCTAATGTAAAACTGGCGATAATAGATGACGGTTTCGACCTTACGCACGAAGATTTTCAGGGACGTTTCCTCCCCGGTCACGATTTTGCTGACGGAGACGATATGCCGAATCCGGGAGCGCAGGATATGCACGGAACGTCGGTTGCCGGAGTTGCAGGCGGTGCGACTGACAACGCAACAGGTATCGCAGGGGCGTGCCCCAACTGTCAGCTTATCCCGATAAGAATGAACATGAATACCTATTCGCTCGATTCTTCCGCGATAGAGGCTTTCGAATGGGCTGCAGATGCAGGCGCAGACATAATTTCAAACAGCTGGGGTCCTGCTGACAACAGCGGTCAGACTGTCGACATGAACCAGACTTTGAAGGATCTTGTTGCAAATATCACGACAACGGGCAGAAACGGTCTCGGAACGATTATTCTTTTTGCGGCAGGAAACGGCGGGGAGAGCATCGAAACAGACGGATATGCAAGCAACCCGAATGTTTTTGCGATAGGTGCTACAAACGCTTCCGGCAACAGGGCTTCGTACTCCGATTTCGGAAATTCTCTTGACTTCATGGCTTCAAGCTGCGACATCGATTCTTCGGGCGGTGACGGCTGGGCAGGCGGCAGCTACATCGACGGGATATGGACGACCGACAACATGGGAAGTGCCGGTTACAACGCAGGCAGCACGAATGACGGCGACGCGCTCGGCAACTACACAAACAGTTTCGGCGGAACTTCTTCGGCATGTCCGCTGGCAGCCGGTGTCACAGGCCTTGTTCTCACGGCTAATCCTAATCTTACCAAAGATCAGGTTTATGAAATTTTCAAGGAAACATCCGATAAAAACGGTTTCGATGCCTACGATGCCAACGGTTTCAACATGAATTACGGCTACGGCAGGATAAATGCATGCGAAGCTGTCAAAAAGGCTTTCGAAACGGCGGGGACCGATATGACGGGTGTTGTCTGCGGCGAAACTCCTGTCGTACCAGAACCTGAACCGGAGCCCGAACCCGAACCGGAAGAACCGGATGAATCAACTGATGCGGACGAAGACGCAGCTCCGGTTGAAACTCCTGACAATGATTCTGAAAATCAGGTTCCGGAAGTAAAATCTAAAGGCTCAGGCTGCTCTCTTACCATGATTTAACCGATGTTCTGCAAATTTCCGGCATTTTTCAGACTTTACCGCGCAGATGTTCTTCTGCTTTCGTTTCTTGCATTTTTTGCCGGAAGACTGCTCGGAAACAGTGATTTTTCATGGATTTTTGTAGTTCAGGCTGTTTTTATTGCACTTTTCCCGTACAATTTCGTTTACACGCTCAATTCGATAACCGATGTTGTCGAAGATTCTGCAAACAAGCCGTGGCGTCCTCTGCCAAGCGGCGTAATATCGCGGCGTGATGCTGTGTTGTGGCTGATTTTCCTAACTTTAGGTTCTATTTTCGGCACAGTCATCCTTTTTGAAAGTATGGAAAAATTTCTCGTTTTTTTCATTTTGATTTTCGGTGTTTTCTATTCTCTGCCGCCGTTTGTGTTAAAAAAACGCGGGATCCTGGCATGTTTTGTCACGGGATTCGGGATATCCTATCCGATGATCGTGGCCGGCGGAAAGAGTTTCCTTCCGTGTTCCCTGAGCCTTCTGCTCCATGTTCTGGGAGTTACAGCGCTGAAAGATCTGTCAGATACGGAAGGTGATGCGCTTGCCGGAAGGAAAAACAGGATCGGTCTTGGAAAAACCTGTGCAGTATCGGTGTTTTTCATGCTTCTTTCAGCAGTCGGATTCCTGTTGAGTCCGCAGAAAATCGCGGTGATCCTGCCTCTTTCATCAATCATTCTTCTTTTGTTGAATTTCTTCTTCGCAAAAAAGGATTTCAAGGAAAAAATCTATGGCAGAATCATTTTTATCACCGGAATAACGGCGGTCGCGGCTGTTGTAATGCTGAAGATGGCGGCTGGTCTTTAAGGTCTTTAGGGTTGCGGCTATTGTCCGGGGAATTTTTTTGAGTATAATAATCCGGTTTTTTTGACGGAGGTATACATGAAAATAAAAATTTTACTTGTTTTTACGACGCTGATTTTTGCTGCTGCATGCGGTTCGGGCAGCGAAAATCCTTATGACCAGTACGGTGACGGCGGAAAAGGCGGAAACGATTCTTCAGAAATTTCCGATGACGAATTGCCGGACAATTCAAGCGGCGAAACAGAAGATGATTCCGGTGCGGAAGAACCTGTCGATTCCGAATGGGCTCAGCAGGATGATGACGGCGACGGGATTCCCAACGGGATCGAAGGAAAAGGCGATGATGACGGTGACGGGATTCCCAACTATCTTGACGATGACAGTGACAACGACGGTATTCCCGATTCGGTAGAAGCACCGCGCGGTGTTCCTGTTGATGACGACGGCGACGGGATTCCGAATTATCTTGATTATGACAGTGACGGCGACGGTCTCGGTGATGCATGTGATGTCTGCCGGGAGACTGCGAACTACTTCGGCGCAGCCTGCGCGGTCACGATTTATGATATCAAGCAGGGCAATGTCGCAACCGGAAACACAGTTAAAGTCGAGGGTATCGTTACAGCGGTCAAGGAGAAAAACTTCTACATCCAGGTCCCGAAAAATGCATGGGATCCTGAGCTGAAGGAGCGTTACAGCGGGATTTACGTCTACAGCGCAGACTCTTCTCCCAAACTCGGTGACCTTGTTACAGTCGAGGGAAATCTTGCCGACTACTACGGGCTTCTTGAGATCACCTACGCTGCTGTCACAGTAAAAGCCGGCGGCAGCACTCTTCCCGATTTTGTCACAGTCGATCCTGCAAAAATCAAAGACGGCGGAGATCTTGAAAAGGTCTATAACGGTGTTCTGGTAAAGGTCGAGAACGTCACCGTAACCGAGGCGGCGGACAGCTACAACGTCTTCGGAGTCGCGGACGGACTCAAGGTCGATGACGATTTCTACAGCTATACGAATCCGGCAGTCGGCACATTCTTCAACTCTCTGAGCGGCGTTCTGACCTATACCTTCAACCACTCGAAGATCCTTCCGAGATCGGCTGAAGATTTCGGAGTCGACAACTGTGCTGCTTCAAACTGTGACGAAACTTGGTCCCAGTGCGAGGCGGCAACGGGCAAATGCCTTCCGAAAGACGGTTTCTGCGCTTCAAAGGCGGAATGTCCGGCAGAAGACAAAATCTGTGACACGACCGGAACGCACACCTGTATCGACGGCGATCCGTGTGCCGATGCTGACTGTGACAGCACATATTCGCAATGCTCCGGCGTTACAGGCACTTGCGTTGCTCTCGACGGAAAATGCATGGATAATTCCGACTGCGGAGCAGGCACGGAATGCAGCCCCGAAGCGCATGAATGCATGGAAGTTTCCAACCTTATCCAAAACGGCGGTTTTGAAGAGTGGACGGAAAGTGTTCCTGCCGGTTGGGCTACCAGTGTAAAACCGGCTGAAATTACTGCTTCGAATGTTACCCGTGAAACATCGGATGTTCACGGCGGCTCTTCTGCACTCAGAATGAAGGGAACCACAGCTAATAAAAGGATTGCCACTGCGGAAGCAATATCTCTTTCTCAGGGAGATTACACATGCGTATTTTATGCAAAAGGAGATGCGAAGGTTGCTTTAAGAGCTTATTATAACGGTGAATATAAAGGAAGCACTATCGACTGGAAAGCCGTGGACGATTCTTGGAAAGAGTTTACGCATACCATCACACTCTCTTCCGATGTTACAGATTTTCAGCTTCTTGTTTATGTGACCACGAAAGATACCAGCGGTACCTATGTAATCGTTGACGACATTGTCTGCACTAAAGATTAGTCCTCATTAAATTTTTCAAGTATCAAAATCCACTTTAAAAACTTTTTAACACCGAGGATCAATGTAAAAGTTCTTTACATTTTTCTGGGTGAAAAAACCAGTTAAATCAAATATTTGCCTTGGCACAATTTTTGCTTGTTTCTGCCGATTTTTTGTTTTTTAATTTTGGGAAAAAAGATGAAAGGAAATGCTTGTTACGGTAGAACAGAAAGAAATTTTGCTTCCGATTTTATAGAAAATTTAGAACCTTATTCGCCGATCTCTAGCCGCGACAAAATAGTTTCGGGGCTTGCAAACTGCGATCTTCCGCCGCTCAAACTCGACTGGAACGAATCGACTCTGCCGCCCTCGGTCGCCGTTAAAAACGCAATAATAAACGCTTTAGCCTGCAACGACAATCTGCTAAACTGGTATCCCGAGCTTTCGAGCAAGGAACTCCGCCGTAAACTTGCAGCATATTCCGGCAGAGCGATGGAAGAGATCCTTGTCACGAACGGAAGCGACGACGCACTTGACCTTATCTGCAAAGTCTTCCTCGATCCGAAAGACGAAGTAGTCGTTCCTTATCCGACTTACACCCACTTTCTGACATACATCCACACCCGCGGCGCGGTCGTTAAAAAAGTCGAAACGCCCGATCCTTTCAAGCCGGACATTGCTTCAGTCCTTGAAAACGTGACTCCGTCAACCAAGATGATCTACGTTGTCAACCCCAACAATCCGACGGGTGTCCTTCTTTCGAAACAGCAGATCGCGACGCTCTGTTCGATCGCTAGCCACTGCGTCGTTATCGTTGACGAGGCTTACTACGAATTTGCGGGCGAAACGGTCCTCGACCTCATCGATACCTATCCGAACCTCATCGTAACGAGAACTTTCTCGAAAGCGTGGGCTTTGGCTGGTTTAAGAGTAGGGTATCTTCTCACAAACCTTTCGCTCATCGCGCAGCTTTCGAAAGTCCTCAACCCGAAAAGCGTCAGCGTTCTGGCTCAGATCGCGGCTACTGCGGCACTTGACGACAAGCAGTATATGGAAAAATACGTCACCGACGTCAGAAACAGCAAAATAGCAATGCTCGATTTTTTCCGCAGCCATGGTCTTACCGCTTTCGACAGCAAGGCAAACTACATCATGGTGCAGCATCCGCGCCTTCCGAAACTCCTTGAAGAAATGGAGCGAGAGAATATTTTCGTCCGCGACAGAAGCTCCTTCAAAATGCTCCCCGGTTTCTTCAGAGTCACTCTCGGTGACCATCTCCAGACCGAAGACTTCCTTTCGAGAATGGCGAAAGTTCTCGACAGAGTTTAAAATTATCTGAAAATTTGCCAATCTGTATTAAGTCTCTACGAATTCAATCGTTTTGTTCTATTCTTCTGAGAATTGAACAGGGTTTGAAATTGCCTTCGAGCAGGATGAATTTCGAGTGGTTTGCCGTCAAAGCCTGCGTTCCGTCAGTGAAGGTGAGTAGTTCCGGAAGTTTGTAGTTTCTGGTGCGGCCGTTGGGTTCAAGGATTTCGACTGTTTCGCCAGCTTCTGTGTGGTTCCTGATCTCGGCAACACATTTTCCGCTGAGCTTTTCTTCTGTGATATTCGCGATGAATTCGGCTTCGGAGTTGGAGCCGTCGCCGCCTAACTGGTAGTCGTCGGGAGTGACGCCGCCTTTCATGAAACCTGTGGAGTATCCTCTGTTTTTGATGCGGTTGAGAAGGCGAACTATTTCTTCATGCGGGATATTTTCGCCGTCGAGAATCCTTCTGTAGAGCGAAACGACCGATGCGACATAGTGGATGGATTTCATTCTTCCTTCGATTTTGAAAGAGTCAACGCCGAGTTCCTTGAGCGGTTTTACATAGTCGAAAAGGGCGAGTTCCTTCGGGTTGAAGATGTAAGTCCCGCGTCCGTCTTCTCCTACAGGCATATATTCGCCTTCGCGCTTTTCTTCGACGACAGCGTATTTCCAGCGGCAGGGGTGGGTGCATTCGCCGCGGTTTGCCTTCCTGCCGGTGAGCCAGTCGCTTATCGCGCACCTTCCCGACATGCTGAAGCAGACTGCGCCGTGTATGAAAACTTCGATCTCGGCTTCTTTGTATTTGTTTTCTGCGATCTCTTTTATTTTTTCAAATGAGAGTTCGCGCGCCAGATTCACTCTTTTTGCGCCGTAGTCGTAGTATGCGTTTATTGTCTGCCAAGAAACAGTGTTTGCCTGAGTCGAAATGTGGAGCGGCACTTTGAGCCCAGCTTTTTTGAGTGCCGTGATGACGCCGAAATCGCTCACGATGAATGCGTCGGCATTGCATTCGGCAAGCTGACCGGCTGTTTCGACCAGATCTTTGTATTCGCCCGAATATGGGTAAATGTTTAAAGTTATGTAGCCTTTTTTGCCGTTTTTATGAAGCCTTTCGAGAGCTTTTGCGGCATCGTCAAGAGAGAAATTTCCCGCAAAAGAGCGCAGTGAAAACCTGTCAACACCAAAATATATCGCATCTGCGCCGTAAATATCGGCCCAGACGAGTTTTTCAGGGTTGCCTGCAGGGGCAAGAAGTTCAGCCATAAAACACCTCAATACAAAAATTCTGCGAATTAACGCGGCAAAAGTGCTTTAAGTCAAGTTTTTGCGTTACTTTGTTGTTTTTGAATTGCGCTGATCGGCGTTGCGGAGACATACGGTTTTTTATTTAAAGACTCAGTTTTTTCTAAATTTATTTCTAAAAATTTTGTAAATTATAAAAATAAAACTTGATTTTTTATCTAAATTTTTATTTTATTTCCCAGAAAATTTTTCTTTGATGTTAGAAATGGAAAATGAAATAGTTATTCACAGCGAAACAGATTTGAGGTCGAAAATTTACACGATTCGTGGAGTGCAGGTTATGCTCGACTTTGATCTGGCTGAAATTTACGGTTATTCAGTCAAGGCTTTCAATCAGCAAGTAAAGAATAACATTGAGAAATTTGACAGCGACTTCAGATTCCAGCTTAATGCTTACGAAGTTTTGGAATTATCGAGGTCAAAAATTTTGACCTCGATACAGGTAAAGGGCGTTAAGGGTGGTAGAGCTTATCTTCCTTACGCCTTTACCGAGCAAGGAATTTATATGCTGATGACAGTTTTACGCGGTGATTTGGCAATAAGACAGAGTAAAATACTGGTTCGGCTTTTCAAGGGAATGAAGGATTTCATTATTGAGCGCGAACATTTGGTCGGATATGATGAAGTCGCCAAAATTGCTGTTCAAACAGCTCAAAATACTGAAAATATTTTGGAACACTCCAAAGATATTGCGAGAATAGATCAAAAAATGCTGGAAATGGCGACAATCATTGATGATTTCAGCAATACAGAAATAAAAAAAGATTTTCTGTTCCTTAACGGCAGGTCTGTTGAAGCCGATCTTGCATATCAGAAAATTTATTCCCAGGCAAAAGAGACGATTTTTGTGATTGACAATTATATCGGCTTGAAAACGCTCGTGCTGCTTAAATCTGTGCCTAAAGATGTAAAAACCACAATCTTTACCGACAATTTGAAAAAGGGACTGCATAAAAAGGAGTATGATGATTTCTGCAAGGAATATCCGAATGTTGTGATTTCTTTCAAGCGTACGAACGGTATTTTTCACGACAGATACATTATTATTGATTTCGGCAATGAAAACGAGATTGTTTACCATTGCGGAGCATCCTCAAAAGATGCCGGAAGCAGAATCAGCACAATTTCGACTCTTTCTGAGAATGCAATTTATAAGCCGCTGATTGAAAACCTTTTGAAAAATCAAGAAGTTGTTTTGTGAAACCCTCTGGGAGCTTAGGTCTGCTCGCCCGCAACCTCAACCCCTTATTTTGCGAAAACGTGCGCTGATCGGCGTTGCGGATGTGGTGAACTTTTTGGAATTACTAATTTTCCCATACGGGCAATTTTTGCCAATCTGCGGGAAATCCCATCTCTTTGAGGGTCAGGAGCCGATGTTTGTCATTCAGCAGTAAAATCAAATTCTTTTTGAACGAATTTCCGGGGCTCAGAATATCGGCAATATATTTTATAGCGGAGAGCAGAACGAAAATTTTATTGCGTTTTAACTGTTTGAGATCGTTTTTTGCAATAAAAGGATTTGTGGTGTTGTACGGCAGCTGCATATTGATAATGAAGCGTCTGTTCCAAATTCTGTTATGGTGAGCGCAATTGTTCCGCAAATTAGAAAAAGCATGAAGCCAGTTGGCGAAAACATCTTCGTCTCCTATGCCGAAAGCCCTCGCAATCTGCCGCTTTTCCTTGGTGTTTTTCAGCATTTCATACAAATGGCTGAGTGTTCCGAATGAAACGACTTCCAAAGTCATCCACGACGGAGGTGTTTCAGGCGACGAATATTTCTTTTTGTAATGCTTAAGAAAGTCTTCGTTGCTTCTTTTCACATCAGTTTTGATGTTTTCCATAAGTTTTTCGTAAGATTCTATACCTTTCTTGTATATTTCTTCCGATTTGAACCACCACGAATCGTTGGCAGCAACTGAATAAACAAGTGACAATTTAGTGCGGACGGCAATTTCGATTTTTTCCAGCTCGTTGAAAATGATATTTCTCAATCTTTGGTCGAACACATGTTTTCCAAGTATTCTGCAGCAGATTTTTTGTCAGAAAAAACCAGACCGCGTCTTTCAAGTTTTTTGATTTGTTCTTCGACTGAAATGGGGGATTTTGTGTATTCCATCTTGAAAATTTGCTTCATAAAGCTCGAAGACCTCCCATGGTGCGCTGATCTTACGGGAAGCGTGGGAGGTCATATCGGCAGAAAGATACTGGTTTTTCTTTTTTTGTCAATATTAATTTTGAAAAAATTTTAAATTTTGTTTAACACGCGGTTGTGCCGGAGCGCGGGCGGCTCGCCTGCAAAAATCAACCCCTTATTTTGTGAAACCGTGCGCTGATCGGATTTTTCTGGTGCAACTTAATTCAATTTCAGTTCTCTATTCAAAAGCAGCGATTCTAAGGTGTTTTTATAATCTGCAATCCCTTTGATTTCAGTTATTGTCGTGATCCTGCGCCCTGCATCTTTGCTGGATGCACCGCAGTGGTAGAGCTTTTCGTTTTCTGTCTCGAAATCAATAGCGATATATCTTTCGTGGATTCGGTCAAGAGAAGCGATACAATTCATTTTTACATCCTATGTCAAAAAGTTTAATAAAATCCGATAATTCATCCTTTTTAACCATATTTTCTTCTATATCCTGAATTTTGTCTGACAGTTTTTCCTGCCTGCTTTGAAGCAGTTTCAATTCTTCATAGGGCAAAAGCAGTGTGTTTTGTGAGATATAATGAGCGACTTCAACAAAAACTTCCATTATCAAAATGCTGGCCTCTATCGCTCTGTCTGTATGCAGCACGGATGTCAGCATCGAAAGCCCGTGTTCGGTGTAGACATAAGGCAAATATTTTGAATACTTGCCCTGCTCCAATTCTAAGATGCCAAATTGGCATCTTAGAATTTCGTGATACTCCTCTCTTGAAATTTGAAAGCAGAATTTGGGTGGAAATCGCCTGATATTTCGCTTCATCGCCCTGTTGAGAGCACCTGTTTCGACCCCGAAATAGGCGGCGATATCTCTGTCAAGCATGACGCGAAGACCGCGAACCTCGTAAATCTGTGATTTTACTTTTTCCCTGTCGATCCGGTCTAAGAGAATGATTTCCTTTTTGTCAATGATTTCCAGTTGTTTTGGCATGGCAAACCATCCTGTTTATTGTTAGTCATACATTTCTCCGTGGACAAAAAATACCACATTTTCATCTTTGCCAAACCAAAACTTGCCTATTATATAAATTTATTTTGAAAAGTCTACAGTGATATTAAAAAATCAACCCCTTGTTTTGTGAAAGCGGGCGCTAATTAGCGTTTCCGCCGCCTGATACCGTGGTTTGCCCTCTCCGTCATCTTGAGCAACGCGAAAGATCTCTTGTCATGTTGAGCAACAGCGAAACATCTTCCGTCATCTTGAACGAATGTGAAAGATCTCTGAGATTCTTCGCTAAAGCTCAGAATGACGGGGAAGAAACGCTCAGAATAACCGGAGAGGGCAAAAAAATTTCGACTCGCCTAACGGCCGCTTCGCGTCAGCGAGTCGACTTGCCACTGGCAACTCGACCCCAAAGTGGGAGCCAAGAGCCCGCCCCCTTCAAAAGGGCGGGCAAAAATAACTCGCTGCGCTCGTAAAATGCGGTCACGACCTACCTCACACAACGAACATAGATATTGTACGACTTAATGTAGTCGTACACAAACCCACTGCCGAAACCCACGCGCCATGCGAGAACTGTATTATCTGACCTAGTAGAAGAGGACCAGAAATATCCGGTTTCCCCAAATTTGCTGTAACGCCCGTCGCTGTATGAGGTGCCCCAAGAATCACAACCAGTTCCGCTTGATGACTGTGTACCTGTCTGCGTGCAGGTCGAACAACTCCAGCAACTTGAACGAGACAAACAACCGTTTGTTTCACTTACCTGACAGTTGTTTTTCACTCTGTCTGCTATCAGAAGCGTCCTGAGTTCATCAATCGTCGGCAGATGCCAATCCGAATAGCCGCCTTCTGTCAAATTATTACAATATGTGCCTGCATTCTGCCATGTGTAGGTTGATGATGTCCTCGCTGACCAGATGAGGCCGCTTGATGAATCCTTGCACGGAGTCTGTTGATGAGCCGTTGCTTGCGCATGTGCTGCCGTTCCATGTGTATTCTGCCGATGCGCATTTGAACCTGCAAACTCCGGCAGTTTCGCTGTAAGTTGATGTGTAACTCTCTGGAGTATAGGTCGAACCGTTCCAAGTCTGATCAAATTTTCCGTTTTTGCCGTTATCGTTCCAGACGGTGTTGGCAGGTTTTGCCGAACAGGTTCCCTGCTGTGTTGTTAAGACGCAGGTCGAATTCGAATTGTTCCAACTGTAATTAGTGCTGCATTTGTATCTGCATTCTGTCGTGCTTGAAGTCTCGCTGAAATAACTTTCGTTTGTTGGGATCCACTCTTCACCGTTCCAAGTCTGCGTAATTTCATCGACAGTGTTGTAGACAGCGTTTTCTGGGATATTGCTGCATTTTGTTGTTACCGATACCACGACAGGTTCGTCTTCATCTTCATCCGGTTCGCTATCGGTATCATCGTCATTTTCAGGAGCAGAATCGGAATCATCATCCGAAACGGAATCAGCTGAATCGTCATCGGAATCACTTTCGTCGGGCATGGAATCGCCTGAATCATTGACGGAATCTGCATCATCCGGCATTGTGTCGCCTGAATCAGAATCATCCCGATTCTGGTTTTCCTCGTCGTTAGTTGACGCAATGTCAGTTTTATCATCGTCGCTCTCTGTTTCTGCTTCTGTATCGTTTGAATCGGAAGTCCTGTTGCGCTCGTCAAGCGGATTGTCGAATTTGATCCCGTCGTCGCAGGAAAACAGGATGAACAATGAAACGAGCAATAGGATTAATGATTTGAATTTCATGATTACCACCTCAATGCAAATTGCAAGGTTCCGTCCATCGGGCTTGTGCCGAAGGAGACGTTGTATTTTTTCTTAACATCTTTTTCGCCCTCGAATTCGATGCTGTAGAATGTGATTCCAGTCGCGATAAGTGCAACTCCGACACCGATTCCGACTCCGCCCAAAGCCATGTAGGTTTTCCGCTTTTTGTCTGCATCGTTCGTTTTTTTGCGGAAGTAGTTCATGCTTTCCTGAGTCGCGCTTTGCCTATAAGAATCAAGATATTTGTCGCGGTCTTTTTTTGCCTCGTTCATGGCGTAAAGCGAGACTCCGCCGAGTGCTCCGACAACTGCACCTGCAACAAGTGTTGTTGTAGCGATTGTGAGACGTGTTTTTCTTCCTGCGCTGTTGAGTTCTTCTTTGAATTTATCTTCATTAGTAGGTTCTTTTTTCGGCTGTTCCGCAACTTTGGGCTGAGTTTCAACAGGAGCAGGAGCAGCGGTATTTTGCGGCTGCTCACCTGAACATGCAGCTTTGCGCCCGAGGTCGCACGCTTTTTTGAGATATGCTGCTTTTTCCTCGTCGTTTGCAGAATGTTTCAGGCCGTAAGTCTGGCAGTCGATAGCGGAATTAAGGTCACAGCGTTGTTTTCTCACCTCTTTGATTTTTGTCGTCAGAGATTCGCTGTATGCTATTTCGTTGTTGTAGACGGTCGCTTTGACAACTTCGGTCGTGCCGAAGTTTACTCCGAATTCGTTCAGATAATTTACCGCAAAAGCTGTTCTGTAATTTACCGGAAGCGATTGATCTGCCTCGATTTTCTGCATTTCAGCCGATTTTGCTTCATGCTTTTCTAACTTTTCGAGAGCAGCTTTCCATTCCGCAAGTCTTTGAGTTGCAGTTTGCATAAAGGGATTTTTCTCAGTAATTTTTGTTATTTCTTCCCATGCGACGATCATTGCACCAGGTGTTTTTATGATTTCAGGCTGCTTTTCCTTGTTTACGGTGTCTTCGAACATTTTGAGCACTTTCGGGTCTGCTGAAAGAATATCCTGTTCGCTGACCTGACCTAAAACAAAAGGCTTGATCACATTGACAGGGTCATCCTGAAATGAGAAACTTCTTCTCGCGAATTCATCAGCCTTGCGTTTTTCTTCAGCAGCGAGTTTTGCTTTTTCAGCTTCTTTGGCTGCTTTTATTTTGTTGACTTCCTCACATCCCGGCTGAAATCTGAGTCCGCATGATTTTTCAAAAAGAGCAAACTGTTCAGCTTCTGCAGCTGTTGCTTTCGCGCATTCAAAGCAGTCTTTTCCTGAATTTTTTTCGCAGCGTTTCTGCTTGGTTTCTTTTACTTTAGCCTGAAAAACGGCATTGTTCGGAATGCTGGTCTTGCTGATTAAATCAACAACTTCCTGGGTTCCGAAATTAAGTCCGAAATCAGTCAAGTGCTGAATGATAATGTTTGTTTTCTGTTCTTCGGAAAGAAGCGTGCTCGGGAGCAGCATTTTTATTTTGTCCATATTCTCCTGATGTTTGTTTAAAAGCTCGATGCAGGTTTTCCACTCGTTGAGTCTTGCGTTTGCAGTATAAAAAAACGGATTCTTCTGAGTGATTTTTGCAACTTCAGTCCATGCTTTGATTACGGATGCAGGATTCTTGAAAACATTTTTCTGCTTTTCGGCGTTTACAGCCGTTTCATAAAGTTTCAGCAGTTGCGGAGAAGTGTTCATCAGGTCAGCGTTGCTGAGCTGTCCAGCAACAAAAGGTTTGATCGGCAAATCGACAGGTTCTTCTGCAAAAGAGTAGGATTTTGCGACTGCTGTTTTGGCAGGTTGTGCGTTCTGGTTTGCCGCAGGGGCTGCATGAAGAGAAAAAACACAAAGCAAAGCTAAAACAATGAAGATTTTTTTCATAGAATCTCTCCAAAAACAAAAAAAGTTCCTAAATTTATTAAAAAAATCTGAAATTTTTCGGCTAAAAAACTTGACTTTAATGTCGAATTATATATAATTGAACGCGGATTCCTGATTCCTGATTCCTGATTCCTGATTCCTGATTCCTGATTCCTGATTCCTGATTCGCAAAATTTATATTTTCTGTTAACAAAATCAACTCCTCAAAAAATCTAAAACGCGTTATGATACGGAATGTGGAAAGAAAGGCAAGTTTTTGCGCCTATCTGTCAAAGATATTGGTTGACGCGGTGTGTTCCCTGATCTCATCGATGTGGGAGATTCTGATAATCTCGGTTTTGCCGGGATATTTCTTCTCTTTGCCGCTGCTGCTTCTTTCGTGGGGAGCGAAAATTTTGCTCAAACCGAGGCGCGCACCTTCCTTCAGCATGATGTCGAGCCCCGGAACTTCACGCACTTCGCCGCCGAGGCCGATCTCGCCCACGAAAGCCCAGTCAACTGGCAGCGGAAGGTTGAAAACAGAGGAGAAGAGTGAGGCTGCAAGCGGCATGTCGATGCTCGGAGTCTTGATTTTGAGTCCGCCGGCGATGTTTACGAAGATATCGAAATTCGAAAAATAGATGTCGCATCTTTTTTCCAAAATAGCGCAGATCATGGCGAGCCTTCCGCTGTCGATGCCTGTTACGACGCGTCTAGGCTGCGGCAGATTCGAACTTGTGACGAGCGACTGGACTTCGACTAAAAACGGGCGCGTTCCTTCAAGAACGAGCGCTCTTGCCGAACCTGAGATCGTTCCCAGATTATCCGAAAGGAAAAACTGGCTCGGGTTTTCGACTTCATGCAGACCGTTTGAAGTCATCGTGAAGATCCCTATCTCGTCCGTTGCGCCGAAGCGGTTTTTCGAGCAGCGCAGAACGCGGTATCCGAGTGAAGAGTCGCCTTCGAAAATGAGCACCGAATCGACCATGTGTTCAAGCAGCATGGGGCCTGCGATCTCGCCGTTTTTGGTGACGTGGCCGACTACGAAAACCGTGATATCTTTTCTTTTCGCAGTTTCCAGAAGTCTGACGGCGCACTCCTTTATCTGGCTCACCGAGCCCGGAATCCCGAGGACGGAAGGGGAGTAGACCGACTGGATCGAATCGCAGAAAAGGATGTCGAAATCCTCTTCCTCGAGTTTTGCCCGCAATTTATCGAGGTTGCTTTCATTCGAAAGGAAAAGTCTGCCGCAGCCCTGCTTTCCTGCGAGCCTTTCAAACCTTATTTTGACCTGCGTGATGCTCTCTTCTGCCGAAAGATAAAGCACTTTGCACTGCTTTGAAAGTTCTAGCGCGATCTGAAGCATGAGTGTCGATTTTCCGATGCCGGGATGTCCGCTGATAAGGTTGTAGCTTCCTTTGACGACGCCTCCGCCTAAGATCCTGTCAAACTCCTTGTAACCCGTTTTTACCCTTTCGCTGTCGGTAGTCTCGACCTCTGAAATGTGAGTGTAGACTGCATCGGGCGAAGACTGGAAAAGCCTGTGATTCTGCTCTGTTACGACAGTTTCGTCCTTTTCCTCCAAAGTGTTCCACTCTCCGCATTCGGGGCATCTCCCCATCCATTTCGGAGTCGTGTAGGAGCAGTTTGAGCAGACATAGGAAGTGCGTTTTTTTACCATTTTGACCTCGGTTTCAAATCAGCTTTTTACGGAAGAGCATCATATAAACGGAGGAGCTAGTCAAGGAAAAGTAATAAAAAATGAGTCACTTTTCCTTATGCATGCAGGTCGCTTACGGAAAATCGATTTTGTTGACTTTCTTTCTTCCGACAGGATAATGCGACGCTTTTTGTGCCGTTTCGGCAGAGATGCAAGGGGTTTCGATGAGACATGAAATAGACATGCTTAACGGCGGTTTTGCCAAAAAACTTCTCCAGTTTGCGATCCCTCTCGCTCTGACCGGCATTCTTCAGCAGTTTTTCAATGCGGCTGACGTCATGGTGGTCGGACGTTTTGCAAGCAAGATCGCTATGGCGGCAGTAGGGTGCAACACGCCTGTTATCGGTATCGTCGTCAATCTTTTCGTCGGGATCTCGACCGGTGCGACTGTCGTTATCGCCAAATGCATAGGGAAGGGAGATAGCGACGGCGTGAAAAAGGCTGTCCACACTGCAGTTTTTTTGAGTCTTGTCTGCGGAAGTGCGATGGCACTGGTCTCTCTGGCAGTATCGAGCCGCATCATGTCGCTTCTTTCGGTGCCGGATGAAGTCCTTCCGATGGCGCTTTCCTATTTCCGGATCTACATTTCGGGGCTCCCGGCAATACTGCTCTACAACTTCGAGGCGGCTATCTTCCGTTCCCGCGGAGACACCAATACGCCGCTTGTCTGCCTTGTTGCAGCGGGGATCGTGAACGTCCTGCTCAACCTCTTTTTCGTCCTAGGTCTGAAAATGGGGGCTTCGGGAGTCGCTATAGCCACGGTCATTTCGAATATCCTGAGTTCGGGTGCGATGTTCATCGTCCTTCTGCGTTCAAAAAGCGATGTCGGGATAGAGTTCCACAGGATCAGAGCCGATCACGCATCCCTTCTCGAGATCCTGCGTATCGGTGTTCCTGCCGGCGTTCAGAGCATGGTCTTCGCCCTTTCGAACATCATAATCCAGTCTGCGATAAACTCTCTGGGCGCCGATGTCATGGCTGCATCAGCCGCTGCTTTCAATACCGAAATTTTCGCTTACTTTATAGTGAACGCTTTCGGTCAGGCGTGCACCGCTTTCATCGGGCAGAATTACGGCGCGGGAAAACTCGACCGCTGCAGAAAAGTCACGCTCCACGCATTCTGGATGGACTGCGTTTTTACCGCCGCAGTTGCTCTGCCGATAATAATTTTCTCGCGTGAACTTCTGAGCCTTTTCAACGGAGATCCGGCAGTCATCGAATACGGAAGAACGAGGATCCTCTACATCACATCTTTCCAGCTGCTGAACCTTGCTGTCGAGATCATGTCGGGAAGTCTGCGCGGTTACGGCAATTCGCTTGCACCCGCTCTGATCGCGCTGCTCGGCATCTGCGTGACGCGCGTCATCTGGGTCTTCACATTTTTCCCGATGGATCGTACTTACAGCAGGCTTCTTGCGTGCTATCCGATAAGCTGGAGCATCACTGCGGCGATAATGCTAGGCTACTATTTCTGGTTTATGAAATTCGCGCTGAATAAAAGGAGGGTTTGATGATAGAAGTCGTTGCCGCACTTATCCGGAATAACGGAAAATTCATGATCTGCCAGCGGTCTGAAAACAAATCACGTGCGCTTTTGTGGGAATTCCCCGGCGGAAAAGTCGAAGCAGGGGAAACTAAAGAGGCGGCGCTTGCCAGAGAGTGCCGGGAAGAGCTTGCGATAGAGCTTTCAGTCGGCGCTGTTTTTGCCGAATCGACCTTTGTTTATCCCGATATTTCGGTGCATCTCACCCTTTTGGAAGCCCGTATCATCCGCGGAGAACCGAAACTTCTCGAACACCGCGACATCCGCTGGATAACGCCTGAAGAAGCGCATCTTTTTGAATTTTCGCCCGCAGATGTTCCGTTTGTGGAAAAACTGTGTTATAATGCGCCGGTTTTTTTGTATGGAGATTGATATGAAAGCGTTTCTCAAAATGGTCAGGCCGCATCAGTACATAAAGAATCTTCTGGTGTTTTTCCCGCTTTTTTTTGCTAAAAGGATAACCGATGTCACGCTTCTTCAAAGCGCGGCAATGGCCTTCGTTTCATTCTGTTTCGCGGCAAGCACTATCTATATCTTCAATGATATCCGCGATATAGAAAAAGATAAAGTCCACCCTAAAAAAAAGCTGCGTCCGATCGCTAGCGGAGCCGTTTCGATAAAGGCTGCGGTGATCACAGATGTGATTTTTCTTGTTCTCGCACTTTCCGTCGCATTTTTTACCGGGTTTAGGATGGGGATAATCATTTTAGTTTATCTCGGGATCAACCTTTTTTATTCGCTCGGCATGAAAAATATCGCGATCCTCGATATTTTTGCCGTTTCGACCGGATTTCTGCTTAGACTTCTTTCGGGAACCGAATACGGCGCTGTTGCCGGCATCCTGCCTTCGCACTGGATAATAATCATGACTTTCCTCCTCAGTCTTTTCCTTGCGATCGCTAAAAGGCGTGACGACCTCGTCCTTGCAGAGAGCGGACTTGACGTAAGAAAGTCGATCTCGGGATATTCGCTTGAATTCATCAACGGTGTAATGAGCATAATGTCGGCCGTAATCATCGTTTCATATCTTCTTTACACGCTTGATCCAGTGGTTCAGGCGCATTACGGCTCGAAAAACGTCTATGCGACGACATTCTTCGTGATTCTCGGTCTTCTCAGATACATGCAGATAACTTTTGTCGAAAAAAAGAGCGGAAGTCCTACAGAGATAGTCTACAAGGACAGATTTCTGCAGATCACGCTGGTTGCGTGGGCGGTGTCATTCTGGATTTTTGCTTATTGATGCTTATTCCTTATCATCCCGGATGCCGAGTTTGCTCATACGGTATCTGAGCATCCTTTCTGTGAGATTGAGAAGGACACAGGTGTCGTGGCGGTTGTAGTTCGTCTTTTTAAGTGCCTGGATTATGTAGCGTTTTTCGATATCAGCCAAAATTTCGTCAAGGTCGATGTTGTGTGAAAGGTCAACTTCGAAAGGATTCGGTTCCGCTGCCTGCTGTTTAGGCATTGAAGGCATTCTCTTTTCAAAGTGAGTTTCGGTTACAAGACCGTCTTTCGCGAAAATCGTGCCGCGCTCGACGATGTTTTTGAGCTCTCTGACATTGCCGGGGAAGGTGTAGTGATTAAGAAAATCAAGAGTTTCTTCGGAAAATCTGAAATTTGTTCCCGTTTTCTTTGAAAACTGTTCCAAAAACATATCGGCAAGCGGCATTATGTCGGCGCGTCTTTCGGCAAGCGGCGGGATGTAAAGCTCGATTACGTTCAGGCGGAAATAGAGGTCTTCTCGGAACTTTCCTTTTTTGATCTGTTCCTGAAGATTTTTGTTGGTTGCCGCGATAAGGCGTACTCCGGTCGGTATTTTTTCTGTTCCGCCGACACGTGTGAAAACGCGTTCCTGAAGAACTCTGAGCAGTTTTACCTGCATGTTTTCTCCGAGTTCGCCGATTTCATCAAGAAAAAGAGTACCGTTTCCGGCAACTTCAAAGTAACCTTTTTTTGTCTGGTATGCGCCGGTGAAAGAGCCTTTTTCGTGACCGAAGAGCTCGCTTTCAAGAAGGTTTTCGGGGATCGCGCCGCAGTTTATCGGATACCACGGAAGATCGCCTCTGCCGCTGTGTTTGTGGATGAAGTCGGCAAGGACTTCTTTTCCCGTTCCGCTGTCGCCGGTTATAAGGACTGTGCTGTCTGTCGGGGCGATGCGGAGCGCAAGTTCGAGGATTTTTTTCATCTGAGGGCTTTGTGCCACGATCCCTGTTTCTTCAGGAATATTCTGAAAACCGGTGTCGGTCCGTTTTGTCTGCGCGGTTTTTACCGGTTCATT
>CAJOMF010000012.1 GCA_905235605.1 uncultured bacterium | reverse complement strand
AAGTTTGTCCACAAGCGGATCGTCCGAAAAACAGACCGCGCCCCCTTCGATCGTGTTGAAAACCTTGGTCGCATGGAAACTGAACATCGAAGCATCACCAAAACAAGCCGAGCTAACGCCTTTGTATTTCACCGCGAAAGCATGCGCCGCATCGTAAATGACTTTCAGACCGTGTTTTTTAGCAATATCCGCGATATGCTCGACATCGCACATATTTCCGTAAACATGCACCGGAACTATCGCAACAGTTTTGTCTGTGATCAGAGCCTCGATCTTATCAGCATCGATCGTGTAATTGTCAGGATTCACATCGCAGAAAACCGGAACCAGGCCGTTTCTGACTATCGCATGAGTCGTCGAAGCAAAGGTAAACGGTGTCGTAATAACTTCCGAGCCTTTTTCAAATTGCATAGCCGCGATGACATTTTCGAGCGCCAGATGTCCGTTCGTGTAGAGCGCTACATGCGGCACGCCGAGAAACTTTTCAAGCTCCGCCTGAAACTGCTGATGCTTCGCACCCGAATTGGTAAGCCAGCGGCTCTCCCACAACTCCTTTATTTCTGAGCAATATTCCTCAAAACCGGGCATTGAGGAACGGGTAACGTTTATTGTCATGGCGTCTCTCCTAAAAAAACCGCCGCATTATACTGATTTTTTTAGGAAATGCGAGATGTTTTTTGTTAGGGACATTAATGTCCTTAGCAGAAATCAATAATCTAAAACTTATATTTTAAATAAAATTTTTATTGACAAATATTTTGATATTATTATTCAAGCATTGCACTTATCTGTTTATCGAGAGAAGAACATGACAAATAAAATTGTAATAAGTAGCGACAATCAAATAAAAGCAGATATTGAAAGTAAAATCTTGGTTATTCGAGGGCAGCAGGTGATGCTCGACCGAGACTTGGCAAAACTTTACGGGGTGGAGACAAAAAGGTTGAATGAACAAGTGCGTAGAAATATTGAAAGATTCCCCTCAAATTTCATGTTTCAACTCAATGAAAGTGAATTTGAATTTTTGAGGTCGCAAATTGCGACCTCAAAAACAGAAACCAGGGGCGGCCGCCAATATCTGCCTTACGCCTTTACGGAACAGGGAGTGGCAATGCTGGCTTCCGTTCTTAAAAGCGATACAGCAGTGCTGACAAGTATAATGATTATAGAAGCCTTTGTCGCTTTGCGCCGGTTTGTTCAGACAAACTCCCAAATTTTTCAAAGACTCGACTTTATGGAAAAACGGCAGACAACCAGCGAGATTCACTTATTGGAACACGGCAAAAAAATCGATGAACTTTTCGACAAAATGGACAGATACAAAATCGAAGACAAACAGGGGCTCTTTTTCCAAGGGCAGATTTTCGATGCCTACGCAAAATTCGAGTCATTTATCGCCGAGGCTGAAAAAGAAATTGTTCTAATCGACAATTATGTCGATCTTACGGTTCTGGAGCGCTTCGCCAAGAAGAAAAGCGGTGTAAAAGTCATAATCTACACCTATCCAAAAACAAAAATAACACCTCTCGACGTTCAAAAATTTAACGAACAATATCCGATACTTGAGCTAAAACACACGGAAAAAATCCACGACCGCTTTTTGATTATCGACAACAAAATTCTTTACCACATCGGAGCGTCGCTCAAAGATCTCGCCAAACAGTGCTTCGCTTTCGAAATCTTGGATCCATCCTGGATTCCCGAAATCATGCGGAATCTGTGATTTTCCCTAAAATCCCTAAACTCCCTAATTCTGCTGCGGCGCAGGTTGCTGAGCCTGTCGAAGCAACCTGAAGAAGGGCTTTTCCAGACAGTTTATTCTCAGAATGTCGATTAAAGTGCAGACCGTAAATATCGCGAGAACGCAACCTATCGCATAAAGCGGCAGATATTTGTCGCCATAATGACCAACGCAATCGACGACATCCTTCCAAAGCCACTGTCTCATCGTATCACCGGATGCATGTATCAAAAGCACCCCGAATGTCGAAGCGGCGACAGTGTTGATGAATCTGCTGTAAGGAATACGGAGGTTTTTAAAAAACATGAACGCGCTGACTCCTATTGCCACAGCAAGAAAAGTATTGGAATCGCTGACAAAAAAGAAAGGAGAGAATCTGTTTATCTTTGTTCCGACCCATGCACAGCCGACTATGCTTGCAATACCAGCTGCAAGCGACAGAAACAGCAAGGTACCGCAGATTTTATTGTTTGAGAACCATTTTTTCGGATAAAGCCTGATGTATGAAGATATAAAATAAAGCACTATGAACCACGAAACATAGTTCATCGAGACACGATGCAGTGTCCCGAAAAGAATGTAAGTGAAAGAACAGAGCCCGATCAATGCCAAATGCTGTTTTTCATTCAGGTTCTGCACAAGTTTGTTGAGAAAAGGGATAAAGAGGAAAAACACAATAAAGCATGAGGTAAAATTCTGGTTGATACTTGTAATAGGAATCAATGCTTTTATGCAAGAAGTCCAAGCAAAAGGTGCGTATCCGCTAAGCAGAAAAATGAGATATATCACAATATTATAAAATAAGATTTCCAAGAACAGCTTCGCGAATTTCTTCACTGTTATATTCGATTTGCACATGAAATATCCGGTTATCATCATAAAGCAGTTTATCCCGATTTTTCCCCATGCGCCGAAAACAAGCAGGAACAGCGAGCGTTTTGACATCGGATCGGCAAAAATCGGCCCTTCTGGAAGAGTCAGACCTGAATTGACAACATAATGGTGAGCGACTATGAGAAGCATTGCGATTATGCGCATCAACTCAAGATTAGAGTCACGTTGTTTCGGGGTGACTTCGTTTAAACTTGGTGTATTTGACATTGAGGGTCTCCTAAAAAAACCTTATCGGCGGATATGCAATCGGACATGTCTCAAAGACGCAGAAAACTTACAATTCAACCGTTGCGATTCTCGGTTCGAAACAGCAGCATGGTCTCAGGCATACTATACGCACACCGCTTGCTCTCTGGGGTCCTACTTTCATGAATGTCGCCAATACGCTGACATCACCGTGGAGTCCTAAAGCTCCGACATTTGTTTCGTTTACACGTCTGGTGATTTCCTGTTCCATTTCAGACTGTACACCGTAATTGCCGTCGACCTGAGCCTGAAGCATCAATGATGACGCTTCGAAATGACTTCTGCCTACACCGATTGCAAGAGTACACGGGGAACAACCGAGCTGTGACACGGATTCTTTTGCCCATCCTACTATCTCGTCCATAACGACCTGTGTGTTGTGTTTATGGAAGATTCGGTATGTTTTACCGCGGATCGCGGGACCTCCGCCGAACATCAGAATATGCAGTCTCAAAACATTGTCTTTGCATTTTCTTATCAGTATAGGAGCAGGTTCTACTCCGGCACTGTCAGGATTCAAACCGCCTGACTGATCTATTCTGTGGCTGTCGTCACCCATAATACCCATAGGTCTTCCGGGAAGTGTGCGCAAACCAGCTTTTACACCTTCTTTTATAGCATCAAGCGTTTTTCCGGTAATCGGTGTATCTTCACCGATTTCAAGAAGGAAATGCGGTATTCCCGTATCATCACAGATAGGTCTGCGGTTTTTTCCGGCGACTTCGGCATTTTCCAGCATTGTTTCAAGGATCCATTTAGCCTGAGGATTGCTTTCGGTTTCAATCGCTCTCTTGAATGCTTCCGTTTTATCAGGTCTGAAAGTGGAACCAGCCAGAACAAGCGTATCTCTGACACGCTCTATAATTTCGTCATAACTTTTACTTATCATATATGCTCCTCCCGTGTGCTGCTGCTACAATCGCAGGATACTTGTCGATTTTGATTAAATGCAAAGCTTCTATACCGAGCTCAGGGAAAGCAAGCACACGATGCTCTGAGGTTTTGTCCACAAGAAGAGCCGTGACAGGCGCTATGACGGCGTATATAGCGTTATACTTGTCAAGAGCCTTTATTGTTTCGGCATGAAGGGCTCCTTTACCCATATGGATCTTCACTCCTGCAGCTGAAAGAGGTTCTATACTGCCCTCGATTTCAACTTTGTTGCTTGATGTGGGGCCAAGACCGGCAGTGCTGAAAGCCGTGTGAAAAATCACCTGACCTTTCAGATCGACACCAAGCTGACCGACAGTGCCGTCTTCAATCATTTTCAGCACCTTCGGAAGAACTGCGTCCCTGCCGCAAATAATATATCCGGAGATATAGATTACATCACCGACATTGAGTTTTTTTATAACTTCATCGGAGATAGGCGTTGTAATTTCATTCATTTTATTACTCCCGCATTTATACAAGACTGCCTTTCGGCGACCAGACTGCTTCAGGATAATATTCGTCAATGACTCTCTTTACGAGACTGCACTGTTTTGCGCGTTTTCTTGCATCGTCCTCGGTGCTGTCCCAGCTGTGTGTCGCCGCTACCGAGCCGCCTGTTTTCAAATAAATCGGAGCTGCAATACGAATCATTTCCGGAACCTCGTAATGACGGATGAAACCGCCTGTCGATTTGGGGTTCTCGGTGTGAATATCGATAACGCAGTCAACAGCCTGTCTCATAGCCGAAAGCATCTGAAGCTGAATATCACGAACCGGGTTGATCGAGTTTGCGCCGAGCATTTCAAGAACTTTAGCCGAACAGGGATTACCGTGACCTGCATGAGCAGATACTTTGAAATGGCATTCAGCGGGAATTTCACCGGCTTTGCGCATTTCATTAAGAACCCAAAGACATCCTTCGTCATAAACAAGGAAACCTCTGCAGCCGAGTTTTACCGCGCGCTTTACATCCTCGATAGCGCGGACAATCTGTTCCTGACCGCGAAGCCTGTAACCCATCCTGACACCCTCTTCGGTATTGACTGAAGCCGATGCGTCTGTCGTTGCACGCGGACCGATGGCAAGAATCAAATCTGTCTGCCACTGATGCGCAAGTTCCACCATTTTAGCGATTTCGTTATCAGTCAGACGCATGATTCCCTGAGTCTGGGTGACTCTGTGCAGATATACACCATAGCTGTCCATTGCTTCAAGCAGAGCCTTCATTACTTTTGGTCCCTGAATACCGGGGACTTCAAAACGATACTGTCCACCGTCAGCGAATCTTTTCTGAGAAGTCGGAAGATTATATGCATCACCGCCCGGCAGACCAATAGATTTCAAAAATTCTCTTGTTTTTTCCATACTGTTCATTGCATTTTCTCCTTTTTATTTAAATCAGCAATAAATTCATCAATAGCCGCTACGTGATCAAAAACAATCGGAGGCAGCTTGCTGTTAAGCCCTTTGTGGATACGGCAGTCGATAAAAGAAGCCTTTCCGCAGTCTTTAAGTTTATTTATAGCTTCTATAAATTCCATTTTATTTTCTACAGCTTTTCCTACTGTTGCATAGCCGCAGGATTCCGCAATACTGGTAAAATCGAGCTTGTGTCCCGCTGACGGCTGTCCGCCGACCGATTCGTGCGCTCCGTTGTTAAGAACGATATGCATGAAGTTGGGAGCATTCAGTTTGCTTGCCATCGTCATTGCACCCATGTGCATAATGCAGGCGGAATCACCGTCAAGGCATACTACTTTCCGTTCAGGTCTTGCAAGTGCCACTCCCAGCGCTACAGATGAAGCGTGTCCCATTGAACCGACATTCAGGTAATCACGGGATTTTGATTCATTGCGTTTCTCACGCAAAAAGAAAAGTTCGCGTGTAGCCCTGCCGGTCGTTGCGGAATAAATTGTATCTGCGGGCATATTGTCAAGAACGACTTCTATTGCTTCCTCTCTGCTCATCGGATAGACATCATCGACATTGTTGGCCTTTTCCGAAGCGGCCATCACGCCTTTCGGAGAGATAAGACCGTAAGGCTGACGGTTTGCCAAACAGTAAGCAGCTGCTTTTTCGATAACGGCCTTAAAATCATCGTTGTCGTCTGTCAGAATGCTGTAAGGAATATGCATAACATCCAGTAACTTAGGAGTTATTTCGCCTTGAAGTTTATGCTGCGGATGATTGGGTTCAGTATTTCCCTGACCGCGCCATCCTATCAAAAGAAGCATAGGAACCGCATAAACATCCTTGTCGGCAAGCGATGCAAGAGGATTTATTGTGTTTCCCATGCCGCTATTCTGCATATAAACAAGAGGAATTTCTTTTGTCGCGAAATAGTGACCGGCGGCAATACCGACAGCGTTTCCCTCGTTTGCTGCAATAATTGTCCGCTCCGGGAAATTCGCCAGTGCATAGTTGCAGAAACCGTTCAGATATGAATCCGGGACTCCGACAAAACAACTGACACCATGCCGGGAAAGTGTTTCAAAAACTATTTTCTGATCTAACATGAATCCTCCTATTTCTTAGCCTTGAATAATGTAAAATATTCCGGACTGTCAGCTTTTGTTATATTCCACGCCTCTTCGAACACTTTTATCAGTTCTTCAGGCAGCGGACCAGCATTCAGTGCATCCATATTCTGCTGCAAATGACTCAGTTTCGACACACCGATTATAATCGCATCTCCGCGTTCCGCATTAAGCATCGAGTGATATGCAAGCCAGCGGTAAGTCGCCTCAATGATAGTGATTCCACACTTTTCACATGCGGCTTTCAGCAAATTTACCGCCTCAAAGAAACTCCTTTTCCAGTAGCGGTTCTGATAATTCGGACGATGTGTGAAACGTCCGTCAGTCGGGGCATCCTCGAATTTTTCATAACGCCCGGTCAAGAGTCCTCCGGCCATCGGATTATATGCATAGAAACGCATTCCGAAATTGTTCAGGCACGCATTGAGCTCAGTTTCCGCCTTTCTGGTAAGAGGATTGTAGATGCCTTCAAATATCGTAGGTTTCACCCATCTGTTCTTGTCACAGATATGCCAGGAATCCGCCACCATCCATGCAGGAAAATTTGAAAGACCGAGTTCTTTAAATTTACCCTGCCTGTTGAGCTCATCCATTGCCGAAAGCACCGATGAAACGGGTGTCGCAGGATCCGGAAAATGAAGATAGACCGTGTCAACACTTGAAAGTCTGAGGCGATCCAAAGATTCATTCACCTGTTTGTATGCCGCCTCTCCGTCCAGTTTTCCACTGATTCTCGGATTTACTTTGGTGGCGATTTTATAGGACTTATTTAAAGTCGGAAGTACCTCGCCAATAAGTCTTTCACAATTCCCTTCATTGTAAACATAGGCTGTGTCAAGCTCGTTATATCCCGAATCCAAGAAAGTGTTTATAAAAGAAGCGACATCAGGTGAAAAAACGCTTTCTCCGAATGTCATTGTGCCGAGTACCAGTTTTGGATGTTTCATATTTTTACCTCAAAGCATTTCAAGAAGTTCACGGACGCTGTTTCCACCGCTTGTGACATAGTCATAAATTCTATCCGAAACAGTTTTTTCATATCCTGCATAAACAAATAATCCGTCGTATTTTTCCTTGAATTCCTTATCAGTCATGGGATTTTCCGGCTCTCCTTTGGGATAATCGACTCTTTCGGTGAACTTTCTGCCGTCTGTTGTTCTGATTTCGACTATGGCAGTCTGTTCTTTCGGGAAAGAAGCGCTCAGGTTCTCATCAGCCAAAACTTTTACTTTTTTTGCAAGGGAAAGAACTTCGGGATTTTTGATAATTTCCTCACCGAATTCCTGTAAACCTGCCTTGCCAAACACAAATCCCGCTGCTGTTGAATAAGGGATGCTCATTTTAGCGCTGTAGCTGCCGTGAATATCAGTATGATCGTGACCTGACACAGCCAAATCATAAGTCTTTACAACTATTTCTTTAACTTCTTCAAGTTTCACAACAGAGCGCATACGTATTGCGGCTTCAACCGAAGGATGTGTGTAACGGCAGGATGCATAAGGTTTTGTGTATGTTTTTTCAATGGCATAGGTACTGTTCAACAGGACAGGTTTCAATTCAATGTTTTCCTTGCCTGCCATCATTTTCAAGAAACCTCTGGAATGCCCGAGAGGATCAGGATGCCCTTTGAACCCGGCTTTTGCAAGCTGTATTGAAGTAAGAGCGAGCATAGCACTTTTTGCGACATTGTAAGGCTTCAGTTCACTTCCGTCATCAAGCACCATTAGCATGCCTGATGCAGAAACGCATGCTGTCGCAAAAGCCTGAAATCTTTCTTCATCCGTGAATCCGATCATATATGCGGCTGCCAGAGTCGCACCGAGCACTCCGCAAGTGCCGGTTGCATGATATCCGAGCGCTTTGTGCATCGGCTGAATCGACACAGCCATTGTATATGACGCTTCATATCCGATAATTGCCGCTTTCAGCATCTTTTCGATGGAGAGATCATACTTTTGTGCAAGCGGCAGAAGCAGCGAGAATATCGGTGAACCGAGATGAATAATGCCTGAATTTGTCCCGTCATCATAATCAAGGGCATGACCGTTTAAACCGTTCAGGAAAACTGCTTCCTTCAGAGCGAGGGATTTTCCTGTTCCGATAGCCTTGAAGCTGCCGTTTTCGGGTTCTGCAAAAGAAAAATATTTTTCCAACTTCGCTTTCTGGAATCTTGCACCCGCACAGGTTACAGACAAATAGTCAAGGAGACTTTGTTTCGCTCTTTTTATTACGCTCGGCGGTGTCTCTTTTTGCCAGACACCATGAAGCATATCAAAATATTCGGATGATTTATTCAACATTCTCACTGGAACTCTGCTCTATCCAAATCAGTCAGTAAATCATGCCGCGCGATATCCGTGCCGTTAGAATCTTCTACCCGTATATTCGCTCGTACTATGTTATGTTTGTTTATCAGCTCATCGAGTGAATCTGCAGTCACTGTATATCCTGCAACCCTGTCTCCACTATTGTTTATGCTGTCAAACTTCGCGCCTTTCCATTTGAAAATATAATAATCTTTCAAATAGCCTTGTTCTTTCATCTCTTCAAAGTTCTCAAGGCGGTCGAATGTTCCGGGTTTGCAATAAATAAAATCATTGACAAGGTATTTTGTCGCAGGAGCTTTTACGTCACATTCAGGATGATTGCCCAAAGTCAAATCGACAACCGCATTTATCACATCAAAACCAGAAATATGTTTGATAAGGAGATATTTGATACCGCCGCCGGTGCGGGCGCTGAATTCAATTACATCAAGATTTCTGCCGTCTGTCAGCATCTGAACCAGCATCGGAGCATTTTTAATCCCGAACGCATCCGCGATCTGCTGTCCGATTTTCTGAACTTTTGACTCAAGCCCTTTGCTGCATGCCGGAGGAAATACAGCCCTGAAAATCACGAATTTATCTTTTTCAGCAATTTTATTGCTCTGGCTAAGAGAAAGCAGATTGGCCTTTCCGTCACTGATATAAAAATCAGCCGAAAGTTCCTTTCCTTCAATAAACTCTTCAATAATTGCGGTATCGGTTCTGCTCATTTTTGCAGCCGCCGAGAAAAATTCCTTCAATTCTTCAAGGTTGTCGCACCGTCTCACCCCTTTGGAGGAGTTGCAGTCCACTGGTTTGACAATCAGCGGATAACGGAAACCTTTGATTTTTTCTTCGTCAAATTCCTTGAGAATGACATATTTCGATGTCGGAATCCCGTGATGCATGAACACATCTTTCATATACTGCTTGTTGGTGACATTCAAAGCAGTTTTATAATCAATATAGCACGGGAGCCCGAGCTCTTCCGACACTTTTGCGACAGTCAGCAAAGCCTGATCAGTGCACACCGTAATCAGAAAATCGACCGCTTCGGAGACTGCTATCTCCTTAATTTTCGGAATATCCAGCGTGGATTCCTGATAATATTTGTCGGCATAAGGTTTTGCCACAGGTTCTGCATTGTAGTCAGCAAGAACAACTTCAATATTCCGTTTTTTTAACTCTTGTATCAGTGCTATCTGCGGAAATCCCGCTGCAAGAACCAGTGCTTTCATTTGTTTATCTCCAATTATTTACGTCTCAAAAAACCTTTGATCATACTAAACAAATACTCGAAACTATCAATTTTAAAGAGCTTTGATCCGGCGATATAAAGCACTCCGCCGAGCGGAATCTGAATCAGGAGTGTCGGGATATCACCAAACCCGATAAAACTTACGCAGTAAACAACCGCACCCATGCCGAGTGAAAGCGTTATCTGCGGAAGCATATCCTTGAACTGATCAAGATAACTATATTTCAGCAATTTTTTGTTTGGCCAAGAGTTGATAAGCTGGCTGAGCACGGATACCGCAAGCGCACTGTAAGCCATAGCCAGAACACTTATCCACATTGTCGAAACAATAGCGATCAATCCGACAATTTTCTTCAAAATTTCAAGCTTCAAAAAAAGGTCGCTTCTTCCTATCGCCTTGATAGCATTAAGGTTTGCCGTATGGATCGGATAAAATGCATAAGTAAAGCAGAAAATCCTCAAAAACGGCACGCACGGCAGCCATTTTTCGGTAAGTATCAGGCGAACTACCGGCTCCGCACACACTGCAAGACCAACCATGCACGGCATCATAAGATAAGTGCTCGATTTTATTGCACGTCTTGTCATGGCTCGGACACGTGACTTGTCATCCTGCTCAGCTGACATCGTGGGAAGAAGAACACTGTCAATCGAAGTATTTATATTAAAAACAATAAACCTGGGGAAATGCGCCGCTCTGTCATAAAAAGCCAAATCAGAAGCAGTATAAAGTTTACCGATAATCATTTTCCGCAGATTGGTATAAACAGTATCTATCAAGGCAGAAACAAGCAGCTTCCAGCCGAATGAAAAAAGCCCTTTCAGCCGCTCAAGAGAGAACATGAGTTTCGGCCGCCACTTGACAGTAATCCAGAGAATAAGAGCCGCCGAAGCCGAGTGGGTGAGCTGCTGCCCCACAACCGCCCAAACACCGAAACCTTTGTATGCCATCGTGATTCCGACAACCGCTGCAAGAACAGTTCCGATCAAAGTCGAATAGAAAAACCTCTTAAACATCAGGTTGCGCGAGACATAAGCCTGCTGGATGTTTCTGACACCGGAAATTATGAGCATAAGGCTGAGAACCCTGACAACCGGGGTCAGGTCCGGCATACTATAAAAATCAGCAATGAAAGGTGCCGCAGCGAACATGAGCCCATAAAGCACGATGCACACCGTCATGTTGAAGTAGAAAACACTCGAAAAATCGAGGTCGTCGGCATTCTTCTTCTGGATCAGGGCATTTCCCATGCCGCTGTCGATAAAAACCTGAAGAATATTGATGAAAACAGTGACTATCGCAATTATTCCGAATGCTTCCGGCGCAAGCAGGCGGGCAAGAACGATCTGCACAATAAAGGCCACTGCTTGAGCTCCTGAGCGTTCCATGAAACGCCAGAGCATATTGGAAAATGCTTTATTTTTAATGCTGGCTGACATTCAACAATCCTTAGTCTGTTTGGCACTGTTTCCATCACTTAAGAAAATCAAAGTTTTAGACCAAAGCATATAAGTTTTTCCTACTGCAACATTTCGTCCAAGAAAATCCTTATCGGCTCAAGTTCAGGACTACTCCAATCAAAGGCACCTGCTTTAGCAGCTTCTCCGATCTTTAACGACACGAATTTATCAGTAATAGAAAAATATGTGTGCAGTTTTGTCTTAAAAGGACGGGGAAAAGTTCTGTTTTTATGCGTTTGCAAGTCTGAAAGAAAAGTTTCAATTTCACTTATAGGAGCTTCTTTTTCCATTAAAATAGAAAAACATAAATCTTCAAGAGTTCCATTGACAGGTTCGGAAGAACATTTTGGAAACAGGAAAAAACCTGTCTTCAAGCCATTTCCCGTTTTAAATTCATTAGAACGTGGAGGAACCGGCAAATCGGCATTTTTAAAAGCATTTATGATACTGTCAACAGCAGCCTGAGCATTCTTTTCTGCATCACGAACAACAACAAGCGACTTCAGTTCAAGGAAGTTAGGATCATTTGACCACGATTTCAGGGCATTGCAAAGATCTTCGTTCCCACCGAAATCTTCGACCTGAACAGTTTCAGAGTATTGCTTATTATAAGACAAAGCTTGGCTGTTTAGATAGTAAATCATAAACAAACACTCGTCTTTTCCTTCACACAGTATTAAGTGCTGCATCCCTTTTTTAATAGACCGGTTTTCTGTGCCTGACATTACCGCACCTCCATCAAGGAATCTACTGCATATTTTACAAGTTCTCCTGAATAGCGGGTTGCACGGCTCTCTTCACCTATTTTGTCAATCCGGTGAAGACTAAAGTTTTCAGACATTCCAGCTTTGGCAATCCCTGCCACCGCGTTTTGTATACATTCATAACTATGAGTTGTAGCAATAATTTGTGTATTGCTCCTTTTTGCAGCTTCTGCGAGTTTTTCCCACAGGGACTCTTGTATGGAATAATGGAAACCATTTTCTATCTCATCTATCAAGACGATCGAATTCGGGTTGCTTAAAACACTTAACACAAAATATAGAAGCTTGCACATACCGTCTCCGGCCAGTTTTAAAGGAAGAGATGAGCTTTTTGTCATAAGGTAAAGTTGAGTATATCTCTGTTGAACTATGGCCTTGATGTCAATAATATCAGGATCAATTATTTGGAGAGCCTCAATTATCAGTTTGCGTTCTCTATTTAATTCAAGCTTTCCCAACCATTCAGCAAGTTCTAGATCATCCATTCTCTCAACAGATACAAATTTAACAATTTGCGTATTTGGAATAGCCGCAAGATTTACTTTATTATTTTTATTCATCGCGAGCACCCCGTAAGGACCTATCGCAGGATTCTGAAATATATGCCCGTTTTGAGTAACTTCATCGACAGAAAAAGTATAACGGAGGGTGTAATCTGATGCTGCAGGACTACCAAATGTAATAAAAGTATTCAGAATATTTTGATTCGTGTCCAAAGTTGAAAAAGCATCATCCCTCTCGTATTTGAGATTTATATGTTTTTCCTGATAGTTCACAGATATTTCGATTGGCTTTGATGTATCGCAATGATAAAATAGTGGTTCCCACAGTTTCGTTATATCAGGCGGAACAGGCAAACCACGAATTTTTCTTAATTTTTCAAAAATATCCGGTAAAGAAGATGCCATAATAAGAAAAATTCCTTCGAGAACGGAACTCTTTCCGGCACTGTTCTTTCCGGCCAACAATGTAATTTGCGAAAGACCGGACAAATCCAGGCTTTTAAATCCTCTGAAATTTTGGAATTTAATATTTTCCAACATATCAACACCTCCATGTAACAAGAGCCGATAAGGCGAATATGGATTTTATTGAATTATTCGATTTTTTCAAGGCATTCTAAAATTCCAAAAAGTTTTCCAATACCCACCTGTTCGTTTCTTTTTCACTTATAAAAATCTTCTGCTTTTTTACCGGAGAAACGTTCAAAATAATCGGAAACGCCCTGCCAGTCAGGATAGATAGTGTCTACTGTTTGGCTGAGCAGTTCCAATTCTTCACGGATGCGGGTTTTGGCTCCTTGCGGAATGCGGATTTTAGCCATGCTGATTTTCGGACCTTTGTTTGATTCCAGCGTCGCCAAGTGATGCTTGTCGCCATCCATTCCAAACAGAAGGAGCGCCCCTTGTTGCGCCCTGATACGAGGGTTATCCAGTAACGGATGCACACAGTAAATAGATTCCATGTGACTTTTTATGATCCTGTTTATGAAATAGGGTTTTTCGGCCCTGATTTCATGAACTAATTGCTGTATTTTTTCATTTTCATTAAAAGAATCCTTTTTATCGAACAACTTTGTTGATTCTTCATTATACGGTAAATCCCAGATGTCCAAATCATCGTATGCGTAAACGGCGATGTTTGAAATGACGCTCACCTTGTCGGAATGCCACGAACAAATGGCTTCATCCGGGATTTCATACACCAGAACTATACTATCGCAAAAATCGTCCTGTTTGCTCTTTGGATCGATATAAAGCGCGAAAAACAGAGCCTGCAAAGGTCCAAATGACACATCCAGCAAGCGTGTGCGGATTTGATAATGCTGCATAAGCACCAATTTTTCGAAAGTCGTCTTGCAGTTGGCAAATTCACGCGGCAATCGGCGCTCGCATTCCCGGAACAAAGTCGATTCGTTGTTGCCTTCCAACCATTCGCCTCGAGCAATTGAAGGAGTTCCAGCTGTTTCTCCATAATCAGCCGGCTCACCACGATAATACAGGCGGGTATCTTCTCTGCGTGAACCATTAACACCGTAACGCTTAAAATTTTTTATCGCTTCGATGTAATCGACAACAGAGTAAATATCGTGGTATTCCGCCATTACTCGACCTCTACAGCAGTAATAGAATATTTTTTGTCTTCTTCTTCGATCGTCAATTTCAGTGGTTTCTTGTGGAACATTGACAAGGCAAGCAACTGCACAGCAACAGAATCTTTAATCAAAGCATCAGCAATTATTTGAGGTTTATCCGTTGGCAGCAATTTAGGATCTCCATTACCTTCCAAAATATTCCACTGTTGTTTGTTGGAATCCTCATAAAGGTATTTGCCAAAGCCCTTGATGCGGACACCGTCTTTTTCAATTTTGGTAATTGTTGCGACGGTAGTGTATACAGGCGTATTTTTCTCTTCCTTCACAATTTTCTGTTTTCCCATTTTTACCCCCGTAAATTATATAAGTTAGCTATATTTCAGAGACCTTTGCTCCTGCTCCAAAAAGGAATCCATACTTTTTCATTATCTACCTCACAATCCCCTACACTTCCTTCCACGTTACATTTTTTATTTTGCGATCTGCCATTGTGTACCATTAGCAAATGTTTGAACTTCGACGAGCTTATTTTTTATATCACCAATTTCCTTTTGAAGTGCAGCCTGAGTAATATCTATAGCCGGCTGAAAGATATTCATGTTGCCTTCAAAGTGATTAAACTCATTCAGAAGAGTTTTCCGACTTGTAAAAAACACACGCAGATTTCTGTTCCGCTCATCATTGTCAAGTTCTCTTCGAAACGCTCTCTGAATAATCTGATTAAGCGTATCCATATCATGAGCATCGATTCTAAATGCATCAACTAGCACTTTTTCCACTTTCATCCGAAGATGATAATAAATAAGAGTCTGCTTGAGCGTATCAGATAGCAAAGGGAATTTAGTCCCATCAAGAATATCAAGCGCAGTGCAATCTATATTCAATATATCATCAACAGAGATTTTTTCTGTTCCACCGAAGTCATACCCGAAAAGTTTCTTATAGATAGGAACAACATCTACTTTTCCGCTTCCATATCCATGCATGATATCTGAAAGCGTTCCATAATCATCATCTAGATCCAAGCTCACATGAGCATATCCACGCATGAAGGGAATCATAGCCATAAGGAATTGTCTACGATTTCTAATAGCCGGAGCAAGTTGTTTGCATTTATTCTGGAAGAACTTCACCAATTCATGTAAGTTTATCAGCATGGCTTTTTCTTGCGCATTGACAGGAATAAAACCATTACGTCCATTTTCTACATTGTTGAGAATGTATAGGTTGAAACAATTGCTAAGCTGCACATTTAAGAGTCGAATCAAATCGGTATTGTGAGTAAGTACGATTTGCTTCTTTTTATCAAGGAATTTGATGATGCAAAAAGCTATCTTGTTCTTATACACTGAATCAAAGCTTGAGATCGGATCATCTAGTACAACATATTCCTTATTAGAGTGCCGTGCCAGCAACAGTTCGAAAGCTAGTGATATGAAGTTCTGTTCTCCAGAGCTAAGCTCCATAGAGCTGCGGTCAATTCCCAACAGATCCTTATCGCCCAGTTTCAGCTTATAGTTTTTGCTGTCAGGATCCCGCTCAATGGTAATGTCTTTACCGATATTCTCGTTGATAACATCCTCTATGAAAAGAAGTTCCTCTGAATCCAATTGTGGCTGTGTAGACACAAGCTTTGTATACTCATCATAATCCTGGAAAAGAGAAGTGTCGTCAAAGCAATGAAATAGAACATTTATCATTTCATCGCCTATGGCATGAACATACATCTTCAGATTACTTTGAAGCTCATGCAGTTCTATTGCCTCTCCGCCAGAGACAAACTCGCTCACAATACGTTTAATATCAAATGGGTCAGAAGAAACAAGGCTACTGTCCTTTATGACCTTATCCAGCAATTCTTTTGTGTTTTGATCCAAACCATCGTAAATACGTTTGCGATTTTCTTTCTTTCTGGTTAACAGGTCGTCTCCATTAAAATCATGATTATCACAAACTATGCAGGAGTCCAAAGAGTGATATTTTTCTAAAATACCAATTGCATCATCATGCCTTTCAATCTGTGCTGTCCCCTGATTTGCTACAATCTTGTTACAATCAAGCCCGATAATTCGCTTTACTATTTTGGATTTTCCACTGCAATCAGCAATAACCCATGTTTTCTTGTCTGTGTCCAGCTCAGTCAAGTTTGGCCTGTTATTGTCATTTCGAATAAAAGAGAGAAACTCTGCCTGATCGATATTTGTTCCGTGTGAATGAATATTGATGATGCACCTCATGTATTTAAACGCTGTAGGATAAGGTAGATTTTGAAGTGTCCCTATCTGTGTAAGAAGATAGTCTTCGACCTTGGAAACTTTAAAATCACTCTTGTATTTCCCAGGCAACTTTTTATAGACGGTATCAAAAGCGGAATTTATTCTGTTTCGCAGTTCATATTCTCTTCTGATTTGTTGCCCAATCAAGTAATCAGTTTCTTTTCCTGGAATAACATTTCGATTTATCTGGTCTTGGATAATGTGGAATGCATTAAATGTGATAGTTGCTCCAATATCGTCTGTTGCTACGAATGACAAATCATTCGCTGTTTCTTTTTCTAACACTTTTGCAAAACTGCTCTTCCCGGTACCATTAGGGGCATACACAACAGCGATACCGCCTGGCGTGTTCATATGCTTAAACTCAATGGTTCCCACATCAGGAGTCAAATTCTGAAAATCAGGTTCAAATATTGTCCCATTTTTTATCGAAGAAAATACGAGTTTCATCCCCCTCACTCATCCAGTTTTCTTTCCACCGCTCCTAATACTCTAAATAACCCCGCAACTCTTCCACAAGAATATGCACGGTTGTTCCTGGAGCATATTCCGATGGTTTAGATTTTTTAGATTTAAATTCCTTCATTCTATTTTTTGCATTGTTTATTGCTTTCTGAACACCGCCGAAGGAATCCAGCAGCTCATAAAGGTCATTGATATTTTTCTTATATCCTGATTTTGAAAGCCCTTTAGATTTAAACAGCTCATCAAGCTTGGCATTCCATTGGTCTCTATGCAGATCTGCATCGCTGTATCCAAAATGCAGATAGATCCAATATTCAAAGCTCTGATTGCTCCAAGCGACATTATATCCCCTGTCTTCGCCTTCTCTGATCGCCTGATCAAAATCCTTAAAATCATCCTTGTCAAAAACTACCCAAATATTCTGATATGGAATTTTGGCTCGGTTAACACGCTGATCTGTGATCTCTATAAGTTTTTGGGTCGATGCACCCTCTCCAGAAATATCTATAACTTCTACATTTCCGCCGACATTATCTAGAATCCTTTTTTTTAATCCGTTGAAATAATTCGGTTCTGTGCATTTTCCTTCCGTCACGATAAGGTAAGAGTTCGCCTTTGGAGTTTTAAAGCCATACCTTCTATTTTTGCGAGGTTCGCGACGCTTTTTAAACAGATCTTCTTTCTTCAATTCACTCCCCTGCTTTCATTGAAAATTCTTTCAGCATGGGTATTCCGCCGTAGACTCCGGAAAGGTAATCTTTTTCGAACGAAGCATCTGAACGCACTTTAAAATCAGAAAGTGCAGACAAAGAGGAATAACCGTCGTCATCCTTTTGAACAATCGGGTAAAGCCTTGTTCCTTTGCCGCCGGCAAGAATTATTCCTTTCATTTTTATCTCCTGCAGTTCAAAATTATCTCACAAATTTTATCGACATCTTCCAACGCAAGATCTGCATAAAGCGGAAGTGTCAGCACCCTGTCGGCAAAGTATGCGGCGACCGGCGTTTTTTCGCTGCCGGCAGTCGGAAAATCACGGTAACACTCGAACGAATTCGTCAGCGGATAGAAATATTTCCTCGCCATAATGCCGTTTTCCCCGAGTTTTGCGAAGATTTCGTCTCTCGTTGCTCCGAAACCGTCGAAAACGACCGGGAAATAAGCATAATTCGGCGTGACGTCCTTATCAGTTTTGCAAAGTTTTATCCCTTTCACTCCGTCAAGATGACTAAAGTAGCGTTCTACTACAGCTTTCCGTTTTGCGATTTCCCCTTCAAGATGACGCAGGTTGCAAATCCCCATCGCCGCCTGAAACTCGCTCATTTTCGCATTCCCGCCGACAAATCCGACACTTTCAGGGCTCGTTATGCCGAAATTTTTCATGCTGTTAAGTTTGTCCACAAGCGGATCGTCCGAAAAACAGACCGCGCCCCCTTCGATCGTGTTGAAAACCTTGGTCGCATGGAAACTGAACATCGAAGCATCACCGAAACAAGCCGAACTAATGCCTTTGTATTTCACCGCGAAAGCGTGAGCCGCATCGTAAATCACCTTCAAGTTGTGCTTTTTCGCGATACCGGCGATTTTTTCGACATCGCACATGTTCCCGTAAACATGAACAGGCACTATCGCAACCGTTTTTTCGGTTATCAGAGCCTCGATCTTATCAGCATCGATCGTGTAATTTTCAGGATTCACATCGCAGAAAACAGGAGTAAGGTCGTTCCGCACGATAGCATGAGTCGTCGAAGCGAAAGTGAAAGGAGTCGTAATGACTTCAGCCCCTTTCGGAAATCCGAACGCCGCAATTATGTTTTCAAGCGCCAGATGCCCGTTCGTAAAAAGCACAACATGCGGCACTCCCAGCATTTTTTCAAGCTCAGCCTGAAATTTCTGGTGCTTTGCCCCTGAATTCGTAAGCCAGCGGCTCTCCCAAAGCTCTTTTATCTCCTCGCAATACTCTTCAAAACCCGGCATCGAGGAACGGGTAACGTTTATGGTCATGGTGCTCTCCTTCAAAAAACCGCCCCATTATACTGATTTTTTTAGGAAATGCGAAAAAGGTTAAAAACGTTATTTATTGAATTGCTTTAATAATTGCCAATTTCAATTCTTCATCTGACTTTATAGCATCTGCCAATCCGCTTTCATACGCAGCAATAATATCAAGGATTTCACTATAGAAAGTATCTCTCACCTTCTCACTTGCTTTGAGATCAAGTATCTTTTTATATTCACGTGCTTTTTCTTTAAAAATACTCACATAAATCATATCTGTAAAATGTGCGTATTTGTAACGATCTTCTGCGACGCATTGTTTAAGAGCATCCGTAAATTCTCTTCTATAGTTTTCTTCCTGCAAATACGACCCGATAAAATCTTTATCGCGCTGATTAATATATTTTGTACCTCCGCCAGTCCGCCGATTTATCAAATCAATAACAATATCCAGCATAAGTTGCCGTAAAGCCCTGGCTTTTTCACTTTCAGACAAAAGCATCGCCATATTTAGAAATACTTTGAAATCAAAAAGACCCAGCTGACTAATTTTGCTAGGGACATTAATGTCCTTAGCATAGTATTCTGAAGCTGTAGCAAGAAAACTCTTCAATTGCTTTCCTCGAAGAACAACGTATCCGTTTTCTGTCAACTCATTATTATTCTGTTCAATATATCGGCTAATCGTTCTGATATCCACCTCAAAAAACGATGCAACAGCTTCCTTTGTCAGATAAGTCTTGCCGTCCCACTCAATTCCAACGATACCGGACTTATCTTGAATTTCTTCAATAGCCATTTCATTATTCAAAATATTCTGCCGATCTATCCTTGAAGCAGTCAGGTCTTTATTCATATGCCGCCCCCATTCCTCAAAATGATCACTGAAAAAGAAACATATCCAAAGAATAAATGAAAGTCAAATTATTTTTAGATTTTTATTTTAACCGAATTTTAAATTTTTCATTCATTGATTCGTAGAGACGTTTCAGACCTCTCCGCCGTTTTACGGCACCTCCCCTACTTCAGGGGAGGCTTGAATCGGTAGAATCATTCCCTCCGCCGCTCCCTAAACACCCTATACACCCTAATCCTGCGGCGGCACCGGTTGCTGAGCCTGTCGAAGCAACCTGAAGAAAGGCTTTTCCAGACAGTTTATTCTCAGAATGTCGATTAAAGTGCAGACCGTAAATATCGCGATAACGCAACCTATCGCATAAAGCGGCAAGAATCTGGTGCTGGAACCTCGTTTAGATTCGGTGTGTTGGAGATTGGGTGGATAGTTTGGGGGAATATAAGAAAATGATTTGAGGCATCAATCGAACATTGATTTGTCCTGCATTGTAATTACCTGACCACAACCTTTTGCTTTGGCTTTTTTGTACATCCAGGTCGCAAGCGCAACATCGATGTAGGACAATCCGACACCGTTATAATATATAAATTCATCTGCATTTTCGCGTCCAGGCTTATGTCCGGTTACAATCTCGTATAAATTGGCGTGAATATCTTCGTCTTTCAGCAATCCTTGTTTATACATTCTGCTGATTGTTTGAGTTCTGTGTTTTACTACATTCCAGTCATCGCAAACGATTTTATCTGCTTTTTGTGCGACCTTGAACTCATCTTCATAACCGGCAACATGACAGTAAAAAGCTCCTTTTTTGATCCATGCCGCCTTCAAAATAGGTTCTTGTCCGCTGATCGCAGTGACAATGATATCTGCATCCGTTGCAGCATCTTTATAATTCTCGTGATAAGCTGTAAATTCCACATCTGGATGGAACTTTTTCATTTGTGCAATAAACAATTCTTCACTTGCTTCGCTGTTAGCCGATATTTTACATATACGAATCGACGGAAACACATTTTTCATTGCAAGAAAGTGTGATTTAGCTTGTTCGCCAGTGCCGATAAAACCTATAGTCTGCGGATTCGGATTAGCCAGATATTTGGCACCTATAGCACTCATTGAAGCAGTTCTCATATTTGAACAGAGAGTTCCTTCCATAAAAGCAACAGGAAATCCGTTTTCTAATTCCGAAAGCAAAATAACAGCACTTAAATTAGGCAGATTTTTCAAATAAGGATTTTCCGGAAAAACCGACACCCATTTCATTCCGTAGATTTTTTCATCTATGAGACCACCAGGCAGACAATTTATTCTATCCTGAGTGGACTCATTAAAAACGACAGAAACTTTATCGGGGAAAATTATTCTGCCTTTAGAAAAATCGACCAATGTTTTTTCGATCACTTCAATTGCGGCTTTAAAATCAAAACAGCCGGAATCCATCAAATCACGTTGTGTTAAAACAAGAATGTCGCGCTTAAAATTCATAGCATTTCTCCTTTTCTATTTTTTAACCTAAAATCAGATCACCCTTTCTGCATCAAAAATTTCGAAAACCATATCGTTTCCATTGATATCGTAGACCTTATATTTTGATAAAAACTTCTTCAGATACTTTTTTAATTGCTCCGTTCCATCGCACAGAATATCGGCCTCCAATGATCGCTGATTAACGTTATAGCACCACTTCACTTCATCACCGACATCACATCTCCGCCATACAGAGACGACATGATCATCGGAAATCAATTCTTCCAAGCCGCATATTTTTCCAACTTTTCCAGCTTTTACCGTCGGGAACAGAACAGCCGCACGCTTCCCGTTTAAATTGACACCGTCTTTGGGAAGAACGACTCCTTGATCGCATTTTCCGTTGACTGCAATTTGAACCATAAGTTCCATGAGACTGATACCGAAAACTTTTTCATAGATGCGTTCATAATCAACACCTGGGAATCTGAGACCAGGATCAAAAAAGCGGAAAACACCTTTATCGACAAATCCCTGCATAAATATCGGCCCATTCATAAAACCGAGCCGTTTGAACATTTTTATGACTTGGTTATGGCTGGTTTTCAAATATTGTTCGGTATGTTTGGAAGGCGAAATCGCGCAAGCCACCACTTTTTCGAGGTGGTTATCCTCTGAGCCACAATAACTATCTGTCGTTCTAAGAAGAAACGGTTCACCATTAACAAAAAAATATGTAACCTGCAATTCCTCAGCATCTTTCATATATTTTTCAATCAGAATATCTCCGTTTGACGATTCCGATTTGGCATATTCAATAGCTTTGACAAGGGATTCCTTATCATAACATACAGTCTGCCCTCTTGATCCCCTGTTGTCCACAGGCTTTACAAATACAGGGTATTCGACTTTATCTATATCTCTTTCATCATACTCGGGTATAACATCTACGCCGTTATCGATACACATCTTCTTGAAAGCATGTTTATCCGTCATTTGATAGAACTGCTCCTTTGTTCCGTAGCACGGCAGTCCTAATTTTTCACATATTTCGCAATACGGTCTTTGACAGGGATCAAGCCATCCAGAAATAACTGCATCGACTTTCTCCTCTTTGCATTTTTCGACAATCAGGTCGACATCCATAATGTTCAAATTCCAACTTTCATCAGCAATTTGCTTTGCCGGAGAATTATTAAGGTAATCAGTAACTATTGTATAACATCCCAATTTTTGGGCAACTTCGACCAACTTGCAGTGAACACTTGCACCACCCAATATTAAAATTTTTTTCTTCATATTTTTTTTCTCTTTCTCAAAAAACCGTTCAATATACTCAATAAATATTTAAAACTGTCAATTTTGAAAAGCAGTTTAACTACCATCATGGCGCCTTTCTTTTAATCTTCAAAAACGAAAGAATTTTATTTTTTATCGCAAGATATTCCTGAGTTTTACAACTAACAATTATGCTGACAAGTAATGCCGTCAAAACAGACACTGTGCCTCGAAGCAACACACCGAATATGCCATCGAAAGGAATCTGGCAGCATATTGCGACTGTCAAAATCAAAGAGACGATTGTTATGACAAGATATTTGATCTGAAGCCACACATATTCCCGAATTTTCTCATTCTTAAATTTCTTTCGGTAAATCACCAATGGTTCATACCATACATTTGTCAGCAAACGGGCAAGAGAGGATGCAAAAATAATGCCGGCCAATCCTATGGTATAACCACCGATAATAGAGAAAATTATGTTAAAAACAGCGGCAAAAACCATTGTGTATTTGACTTCTTTAAACAAACCCATTGCTTCTCGAAACAAATATGATGGATTTGACATCGCATGTATATAAAACAAAAGCAGTATTGCTGCCACAACATCCCAACCCAACAAAAACTCCTTTCCGATCCAAATAGGAATAAATTCCTGATAACAATTAAGCAATGCACAAATACAAACATTGGTGATTACTGAAAATATAAATATGGAAGTCTTAAATAAATCATAAGACTCACTCTCGCTTTTACTAACATTAAAATTTCCTATACTTGCTAACAGACCTGTTGTTATTGCATATATATATGCATCGATGTATTGGATTATCAGATAATAATTAAAATAATAGCCGACGGTCACTGTTCCAAGAATAGCCGAGATAACAATATTGGTAATATTATTCAGCAATTTTGTGCTTACTTTATATACGAAAGTGGCTTTAATGTTTTGTTTTAATTCATTAAGATTCAAACTTCGTGAGCCAATATTTTTTGGATTTTTAATATAAGGATAATGCCTGTTGGCAATGAAATTAAGAACAACATTTCTGCCTATGGTGCAAATCACTTGAATTATTAAATATCCCAAGAAATCTCTGCGGAAAAACAAATATGCAATCTGAATAAGATAAGTTGCAAAGGTTCCGCACGATACACATATATTCACAATATATCTTTTTTGATCTGCAACTATCAAAGATGTTTTATATGCGACAAAATATGAGACGACTGAATCAAAAAGATAAAGAAGATAATAAATTATTATCATGTTGAAGGGTAAAGAACTCTTTACAAACAAGTGCAGGAACGGAATAAACAACAAACCCATTCCCAATATTGAAAAAGCTATTACATGATAAATTCGCTTGAATTTCACCATGTAAAGATTAATAGTGTCAATATCGTTATCTTTTAAGACTTTGTACAGACTATAATTCAGGACATTGGTAACACCTAATTCCGCAAGAGAGAAAAAAGACAATATATTGATAAAAAGCCCGCTTACGCCGTTATATTCCGCGCCAAGCAAACGAATAAAGACTGTTCTAAGAGAAAAAGCGAGGATAAATGTCAGAAATTTTCCACCGACACCTGTTAAGATATTTACAACTGAAGATTTGGTTCTGCTACGCATTTATCTATTATTTTTCCACTATTTTATCAGATTTATTTCTCTGTTTTCTTTTGACTATTTTATTTAACAAAACTTGAATATTCCCATGTTTTATCATCAAAATTGTCTTTTCTATATCTCTGATGAACCGCAAAAAAGGCTTGTTGTGCGCCATAATTTTATTTCGTTTTTCCTCATAAAAAACATCCGGAATCACATATTTGGGGTGTTTCAGAGGGAACTCATATTCATAAGTTTGCATATTGAAAACTCTACGCGTGCTGCGTGGCAGACACTCGAACTCCGTTGAATGTTCTGAATCTGCTGTGCATCCAATATTGCGAATCATATTTTTAGTCGGGATGATCTGCAATCTGTTTTGCGCATACACGCTAAATTTACGCCAGAATTCACCTCCGGCAACATGACCTTGAAAAAACTTATTTTTGGGGTAATTGAGGATTCTTTCCCAAACTATCTTATCTCTTCCGGTTCTTTGTTTAAGAAGTTTCATTACATACGGATCATCTATATAAGTGAAATCACCGCGCTCTTGAAAAACCCTCTTCCAAGTTGCCGTTCCCCAAATAGAACCTTCCCGTGAAAAAAAATAATCACTCTGCGGTTCATCGTATATGCCAAGATGATTCATGCCACAAATACATTCTATTCGCTGATCATCTTTATATTTTTCTAATAATTCCGCACAAAAACGGAAAAAACTTACAGACGGAATCTGGTCATCTTCTGTAAAAATGCAGTGATCAACAGTATCCCAAATAAGAGCTTGCGTTTTTCGCCCCATGGCATACAAACCGTTATTTTTATCCTCATAGAGCCTGTATACTTTGCAATCCCAATCAATGCCGTTATCAATCATTTCACGGTTTTGTCTGATGGCCTCCCATTCTTTTTCATTTCTTCCGCCGTCAGATTGAATGAAGAGGATGCTGGGTCTCGCCTGTCTGATAACTTCAAACTGCCTTTTTTGACATTCAGGACGAATCCAAATGTTTATTTTCACAGGAACATCAACGAGAAAAGGTTTAAGATTTTCAGTCATATCAAGCTCCCATTTTAACTTTGATTTACCTTGACATGCCATCTGCTGATTTTAAACCAAAACATAAGCACATACGCCAATGTATATGCCAAGCTTGACATCAAATCTCCACATAGCATAAAGAAAAAACACGGCGGAAGAAAAGGATAGATCACTTTTATGGAACTAAAATTCTGATTTTCCAGAGGATCCGCAATATATTTTTCGTGGTTGTATGTGTTGCAGGATATACTCACCATTATTTGTTCCATGAAAAACCCTCCTTCCTAAGAACATCCATCGTTCTTTCAATCCCTTCTTTAATCGCGTAACGCGGTTTCCATCCCAGCTTTTTCAGTTTGCTGCCGTCAAGAAGAGCTTTTGTCGCCTTGCTGTATCCGGCCGCTTCGACTGCATCAGGGATCTCGAACACGACCTTTTTTCCTGCATGTTCCGCAATTATCCCGGCAAGATCCTTAAGCATAATGTTTGATGCTTCATCGGCAATGTTGTATGCCTCTCCGTTTTCACCCTTCAAAAGCAGGAACAGAAATCCGGATATCGCATCAGCCATGTATGTGTAGGAATAATTTTGAGTACCTGGCGACTTCAAAACGATATCTTCCCCTGACACACCTTTTTTTATGAACTGGCTTATTGCTTTTGTATCGCTCATAAGTATTGTAGGTCCGTAAGAACGTGTGAAGCGCGCAATCACGACATCAAGACATTTCTGTGATTTATATGCTTGGCAAAGAGCTTCGCCGCAGCGTTTGCTTTCAGGATAACCTGCCCTGAGGGTGTTGGAATCGATATATCCGCAGTAGTGCTCGTCAAACATTTCTACATCACCGCGGTTTTCACCGTAAACTTCATTGGAAGATGCAAAAACAAACCTGACGGCATTGTGAGCAACCGCAAAATCAAGCATATTCTGAAGTCCGATGATATTTGTGGTTATGGTTCCTATAGGATCTGTCGCATACTGCACAGGATGCGTGTTCGAAGCAAGATGCAGGACATAATCAATAGTTCCGAGATCATCCATGACAAAAGGTTTGTTGATGTCGTACGGAATAAAAACCAGATTTTTGTCTCCCCACCATTTGGAAAAACGCTCTTTTGCCTTTTCATGTGTGCGACCTAAAGCATAAACAGTGCAGTTGAGTCCTTCAGTATTTTTCTGCATGACAACATCAACAAAAAAACTGCCGAGAAGACCGGTAGCACCGGACAAGAGAACAGATTTGTTCTGAAGTTTTTCCCATGGTAAAAGTAAGTTTGCAACATTTTTAACATCATCAAGATAGAACTTATTTGTATAGAGAGACATCAGAACCTCTTTATTTCAACCAATTATCCTTATCCGACTTAAGATATGCTTTGAACATTTCCAAATCATCTTTTGTAGTCAGCTTTATGTTTTTGTCAGACCCTGCCGCGAAATAGAGACGCTCGCCCAATTCAACCATCATTGTGTTGGTGTAAGATGAACCGTAAATGCCGATTTTTTCAGCGAATGCTTTTTTGTAACCCCAAAGCAGTTTTTCGAACCTGTATGCCTGTGGAGTTGAGACTCTGCGCAATGTTTCACGCGGAATATATTTCACCGTACTGATTTCATCATCAACCACAAAAATCTGCTCATTATAAGGCAGTGAAGTGACAGCATTCCCATATTGCTGAGCTTTTAAAATAACATCCGTGAGAACGGTTTCATCAACAAGAGGTCTTATTCCGTCATGAATAACAACGATATCATCATCAGCGCATTTGCCTTCAAGATTGTACACACCGTTGCGGATAGATTCCTGTCCTGTTGCTCCGCCTGAGACCACCCATTTGAGCTTGGAGATATTAAACTGTTTCGCATATGCCCAGAGAACATCGTGCCAGCCGTCAATGCAGACAACTTCTATCGCATCTATCTGCGGATGTTTCTGGAAACCTTCCAAAGTGTAGATAAGAACAGGTTTGTCATAGACATTGATAAACTGTTTAGGAATGTCTTGTCCCATTCTGGAGCCGGAACCTCCGGCAATAATTACAGCAATGTTCATTTATCCCTCCTTGTCTGAATATTTCGCATACGGAGTTGTTAAATCCAGATAATAACCATGGTGAGAAACCCTTTTTTCCTCTGGCGGCAACTTTCTCCAGTCGCCATATATATTTTTCAGATAATCTTCTGCCTGTTCCAGTCCAAATATCTTCGTATCTTCAAAATCATATAAAGTTGGTTCAGAAAATTCAGAAAGAGGCACAATTTCTTTGAGTCCCCAAGCTCCCACCAAATTACCACCCCAAGCAGCTGTTTTATATGGCACTTTTTGACAAATTTCATCGATTTCTTGTGACAACTTTTTTTCAGAAATTATAAAATTGGGAATTGCCTGAGCAAAAAACAGCAATGCATTTTTATAAAAACTTCTCCCCTTTTTAAGCTTGATTTGCCTTAAAGCCAAAAGATTTAATTTGTGCTGAATTACCTTGTAATTACTCCTCGCTTCTTCTTTGGAATTTCCCAGTCCATCAAGGGGAAAGATGTCCAGATAAACTCCGCGAACCAATTTGTTTTTTACATTTTCTATCAAGGTTGTCTGCGTGTCATAGAGTTTGCAATAAGGAGAGCAGTAATTCGGATCATTCGAAAGTGGAGTTTCCAAAATATATCTGTCATCAATTTTTTGATTATTCAATAATGTTATCAACGAGTTATAATCTTCACGTGGAATTCCGAGATCAATATCGTCATCCCAAGGGATAAATCCCTTGTGTCTCAATGCTCCAAGCAATGTCCCGCCTAAAGCGTAATATCTGATATTATGCTCAACACAATAACTGTGAAACGCTTTTAACATGGTTAACAAACATTGCTGAATCTGTTTAAGATTATCCATAAGTCGTCCACCTCACCAGCTTTTATTGTTTTAACCTAACATGCCATTTGCTTATTTTAAACAAAAACCAAAATATAAACACATACGCCAATGTATATGCCAAACTCGACATCAAATCTCCTCGCAGCATGAAGAAAAAACAGGGGGGAAGAAAAGGATAAATAATTTTTATAAAACTAAAATTCTGACTTGTAGCATTCTCCCAATATTTTCTGTCAAAAACAGTATTCAGAACACCGAAAACAAATGCAAACAAAACTACTCCGAAAATCCCAAAATTGATATAACCTTCTCCAATAAGCGGACATGAAATATTTGAAAACTGCTGACCTTGAAATTGTGATATCATAGCTCCGGAACCAATTGGTTTGCTTCCCCAGATGCTTCTTGGAACAAAGAAAAAGATTGCACCCAAAAGCTGATAACCATACGTAAAATCAGCAATTTCGGTATAATTTCTAACACCCTCAATCATTGAAAAAGCGTCATAATTTGCTGACAGATATTCCATTGGCAAATTAGTAAACATACTATAAATTATAGAAAAAAGATTTTTATCATACAGACTCATTTTTCTAAAAACATTCAAAACGGGGAAAACTACAAGTGTCGCTCCCAAAAAGCAGAAAATATACCAAGGTTTCTGTCTGAATTTTTCTAAATCACGATAGAAAAATACCACAAAAAGTCCAAGATAAATAATACCGGCTTCGTTTCTAGATAAAGCAAAAGGAAAACACGAAAGTATTAAAACAATAGTATTAATAGTCAAAAGCTTGCTCACATTAATTTCTTTTTTTATAAGTGTCATAACCAGCAACACTTCAGTGAAAACTATCGTTGCTCTTGAACACTTTGCCCAAATCAATCCGACAGCTTTTGACATCTCAAAAGCATCCTCTCCAGCTTTCAAATCAGCACGCGAAAACAGATTAAAAAAACCATATCTTGCAACAATCGTGATTCCGCAAACAAGGCTGAGAAATGTGAAAATATAAAGCCAGCCGGATGATATTTTTTCTCTCTGCTCGCCCCCTGTCAGATGAATTTTTTTTCCAATAAGAATGCCGCTTAAAGAGTAGACAACAATCCATAAAATAATTGCCAGACAACTTTTGGTAACATTATCGTTATCCATGGAGTTAAATCCCCATGCTGAGAATCCGAAAGAAGTCTGTATAAGCGGTGCAATAAAAAAGAAAATCAGCATAAAAATCCAGTGAATCATGTTCAAAGTTACTGCAGCATAATCAAGTTCACGAATTATTCCGATAACACTGAACATCGCGATAACAAAAAAGAGAAGCGATATTTCCAAGGGAACTGTATTAGTGATCTGACCAGGCAGGATGGCAATCAACAGAACAATAATTGCGATAAAAACAATGAGTTTTTTGGATGAGAGGATGCCTTTATTTTCCATTATTTTTTTCTAAGACCACCTTAATTTTCTCAAGCACATGCTCTTTGTTTCCATATTCCGCAACATTTTCTGTCGGCACACTTTCAGGGCTGCCGCCTGTTCTATAAGTTATTGTCGGTGTTCCGCAAGCCTGTGCCTCAAGATTTGTTGTGGGATAATTATCTTCATAAGTCGGGTTCGCAAAAACATCTGCGGCAGTGTAAATTTCAGCAAGTTCTTTGGGGCTATTTGTCCGTCTTATGCCGATTATGTTTTTCGGCAGAGTATCAAGTTGTTTCTGAGACAAACCGACAAGAACGATCTGGTAAGAATCATCCAGTTTTTCAGAGAGCCACAGAAAATCGTTCAAACCCTTTCTATCATTCCACACACCAGCGACACCGAGCACGATTTTTTTGTTCTGCAATCCGTATCTTTCACGGAAATCACTTGGAGTCGGCTTAAAAATATTTGTGTCGATTGTGTTGTAGCGCACTTCAACGGGATATTCCTTCAAAAAGCTCTGCTTCACCAAGTCCGCAAGCCACTTTGACGGAGTTATCAAAGTCATGTTTTTGGCACCGGTGAATGCCTGTTTTTTTCTGTCAAAATTCTCTTTCGAGCGGTCAAGAAAGAAACTTGTTGGATAAGACTTTTCCTGCGGACAGTTTTCACACCGGGTTTTCCATTTGCCGCATCCTGCAAAAGTGAAGTGGGAGCAGTGACCGGTGAATGTCCAGCAGTCATGGAGCGTCCATTTTACTTCCATTTCAGGATGTTTTTTTATCCACTCAAACAGAAGTTCATAGTTGATATAATATCCGTGAATGTTGTGCAGCCAAAGCAGATCAGGTTTGTATTCTTCAGCCCATTCGAGGAATTTTTTTGTCGCCGATTTCGAGCCGAGACCGTGCGCATCGAAAAGACGAGAGATAACTCCGTGAACCTTAACATCAAAATCAGTGCCTATGCGGACAGCATATTTCCTGAACTTTTCAGGAACATAACCGTTGCGGCCGTAAGCGATTTTCACTTCATGCCCCTGTGCTTCATATTCCTGCGCCAAGTCAGTGCAGATGCGACCGGTGCTGCCGATGCCGCAGACTGAATTTATGAAGAGGAGTTTCATTTCGCCTCCAGTTCTTTTTCAATTTCTTTAATACTCGGTAGAGCTTTTCGCAATTTTTCCGGCATATCAGAGAAAGTCTTATATGTTGCAACACCCATTGGCTTTGAATAATCACGCACTGCATACTCGACATAAGTTTTGTCCGCACTGCGGCATAAAATTATTCCGATTGACGGATTTTCATTCGGCTTTTTCACGAAATCGTCAAGCAGTTGCAAATAAATATTCATTTGACCAAGATAGGACGGTTTAAATTCACCTTTTTTCAGCTCGACTGCTACAAGAGAGCTGAGTTCGCGGTTGTAAAAAAGCAAATCTATAAAATGTTCCTTTCCTAATGATTCTATCCGGTATTGATTGCCGATAAATGTGAAATCCTGCCCAAACGTCATAAAGAAATTTTTTAAATTATGCACTATTGAATTTTCAACAATTCTTTCGTCAAGATCTTCTTTGTCACGCTCACCAAGTTCTTCAACATTTACAAAATCCAAAAGATATTCATCGCGAAACATCTCTATCGCCTTTAATCTTTGCCTTGAATCTGATATTGTTGCAGAAAAATTGCTCGGCAGGTTGCTTTGTTTATGGAAAACGTCGGCTTTTAAATTATCTCTGAGCGTGTATTTATCCCAACGCAGCAAAAATGCCTGATGAATATAGAACAAACGTTCTTCCAAGGTTTTGGCTTTTGTAAAAATTTCGACATGGTGGGTGAAGCTTATGCCTGTAAATTCCTCAAGATTAATAATAAAATTTTGATTCAAAAGATTTATCGGGATGAGATCGCCTGAAGTTCCGTTTTCCAAATCGTCAGCCGACGGCTGACGATTTACAGTTTCGCACCAAGTCTCATAAAAAATACGCATATACTTCATATTTGTCGCAGAAAAACCTCGCAGTCCGGGCAATTGTTTCCTGAGTTTGTCGCTTATTGTATCAATCGCATTTGTTCCCCATGCGTTTTTACGTGTTTTGAACGAAATATAGCGCCCTATTCCGTAATACAAGGAAAGCTGGTCTCCGTTTGCCTGCCTTACAACTTTGTGCTGGCATTCGAGAATCGCAGATTTTATGATTTTAACATCTTCATCGTAATTCATTATTTCTTTGCTCATTATTTTCCCCTATAATCTCCGCATATTTCCTGAACTTTTCAGGAACGAATGCGTTACGCCCGTAAGCGATTTTCACTTCATGCCCCTGTGCTTCATATTCCTGCGCCAGATCGGTGCAGATACTACCGGTGCTGCCGATGCCGCAGACTGAATTTATGAAGAGGAGTTTCATTTAACCAAACCTTCAATCACTTCGCCATACTTCTGCATAGCGATTTCATACGAATATTTCTCAGAATAAAGTTTCTTTGCGCGTTTTCCCATTTCAGAACATTCCTGCGGATGTTCCAACATATCAACAATCGCATCAGCCATGGCCTTTCCGTCTCCAATCTCGACAGTGAGACCGATCTTCTCTTCTCTGACTTCCTTAGCCAAATAGCTTTCCTTTTCGACTACCGTCAAAACAGGCATACCGCCTTGAAGATAACTGTAATATTTGCTTGGAGCACAGGTGCCGATGAGACCTTTTTCAAGGCTGACGATAGCGCAGGAACTGATTGCAACAGCCTGCTGGAAATCCTTTCCGGTAAGGAAATTAAGGAGTTGGACGTTTTTCAATCCGCGTTCCTTCATTCTGAGAGCAACTGCATCCTTTTTATTGCCGTGTCCAACAAACAGAAAACGGATTCTGTCATCGTCTTTCAAAAGTTCAGCCGCTTCCAACATAGTTTCGACATCCTGACAGGTTCCCATATTGCCGAAATATGAGACTATAAACTGATCATCATCCTTATATCCGAAACGCTTGTAAGCCTCATGGTCAGGAGCACTTTCCTTCTCATGCGCCCAGTTTGCAATAGGAGTTACGCGGTCTGCAGTTAATCCCGGTCTGTTTTTAAGAAGGAAATCCTTCATTTCATCAGTGAGAGTCACGACACAATCAACATTTTTGTAAAGCATACCGTTAATCAGATTCATAACCCGGCTAATCAAGCTCGTCGGAGTAAGCGATTGAGAAGCATAGGCCACTTCCGGATATACATCGTAAGCAACAAATACGAATTTCGTGCCAAACAGTTTTTTTGCAATAATCGGAACAAGCGGAAGAACCGGCGGATTTGAATAGACAATCACTGTCTTATAACCTTTCAAACGGAAAATGTTTAAAAAAGCAATGAACGTAAATGAAAAATAATTGATCAAACGACCGATCGTGCCTGTGCGTTTCAGTTGAAGATACTTCAATCTTCTGATGCCGACACCTTCAACAGTTTCTTTAACCTTGGTGTTTTTATCTGCACTGTACTCTTTCGGATAACCCACAAGCGCATCCACCGTAAAACCGTGGGAAGCCAGATATTTAGCAGTATCAAAAGGCAATGTTGCCGAAGAATTGTATTCCGGATAGAAAAACTGACACAAAAACAGAATATCTTTCAATCCTAACTCCTTATCTCCATTTGAGACATCTCGCGCGTGAAACACATTGAAATTACATGATTTTTTAAAATTTGGTGATTTATATCAGAAAAAGATGTAATAATATTACATTTTTTTCTTATGAGGAAGTTGGCAATCATTTTTCAACAACCTCCCAATGACCGTTTTTGTCTGCTCCGACTCGTTTTATAATTCCGGCATTTTTTAAATCAGAAATAATTCTTCTTGCCTGTCGTTCTGATTTTTGAATAATTCTTGCAATTTCCATGACATTTATATTTGGGTTTTCTTGGATAATTTTTATTACCGCGTCATTTACCATGACATTTACCCTGTCATTTACCATGACATTTTCTACTTTATCGTTACTTTTTTCATTTCCCTCTATATTCCCTTCCTCACCGGCATTCAGTTCAAAAGGTGCGGCATCTATCTTGTTGAAGGGAATTGTGACTACGATAAAATTCTTTTTGACAGTGATTGAATCGCGTCCGTATGCCTTGACGATTGTCGGAACACCGCGTCCTGAACGCTCGCTCAGCCTAAGCTGAAGGAAAATCGAGGCAAGTGCTTCGTTTACGGGAATGCTGACTCCATTATAAAAACCTTCTAGATCTTGTTCGATTCCAAGCCCGCCGTGGGAGACGATTTCTATTCTGTCGGTGAACACGCTTATCATCGGTGCATTCATTGCAAGCCATTTGTTGTGGATAAAAGCATTCAAAAGTGCTTCGTGAAAAGCCTCGTAATCAAAAAGAGGAACATCTTTGCGTTCAGAAATCCGCCCGCGCTCGTCAGCTTGAATGATGTTTATCGCGTCGCCGTATTCCAGTATTTTATCCATTGAATACAAAATGCAGGAATTTCCGTATTCTTTCACGGAAAAAAGAGTGTCAGCCTTGGTTTTTCCGCTGAAAACAGAAACGCGGATCGGAATATCATTTGAATCGGCAAGCAGGAGTGCCATTATGTTGTAGCGGCCGTCCGCAGTCAGCAGTTTGAGCGTTTTCTTAAAAGTGTCCCGCCTGAGTTCGATCCCTTTTGCACCGTAATACAAAAAAAGTTTCTCAAAAGTCAGATCCTGCGCGTAATCAGGCGCGGCAGTATTCACGATAGTAGGAATTCCGTTTGAAAGCACGTTCAGCAGGCGTATTTCCCATTCCGGAAATTTCGAAAGTTTCTCTTTGCTTGAACCAATACGGATAAATGTCTGATCCATGAATTTCGTCGGAACGGATTTCGCGGCAGGAACAGTCAGCAAAACAACTCTTTTGCCGGAATTTTCAGCCTCATCGACTTCAAACGCAAGACTCGGCTTTAAGTTGCGTGCAAGATAATGTTTGTAAGGCTCGTGCTTGATATCCTTGTCGAAATTAACCGTTGTTCCGGTGATTTCATGCGATTTGTCGCTCACTCCCCAGACAATATAGCCGTATTCCCGTCCGCTCAAAGCCGCGCCGTTGGAAATTGCGGAAATATATTCGCCGATTTCATCCTTTGAAAACCAGTTTTCCTTGAAATCGAGCCATTCGTATTCGTGCGGAAGCGAAATCAGGTTCGTAACAGTGTCAATTATGTTAAGGTTCGGTGTCATTTATTTATCTCCTTCTGAGACGCATCAGGTTACGTCTCTACAAAACCGATTTTCGACTCCCCTGAGGTAGGGGAGCTGGCGCAAAGCGCCTGAGAGGTCCGCACCAACACTGAATTTATGAAGAGGATGTTCATTTTTCTATTCCCCGTATTTTTCAATCACACATTCGTGTACCTTTGTAGTTTTGTCATAATTTACAGCAACAAGAAGAAGATTGTCGATGTAGTTTTCAAAGGCTTTCGGATATTTTTTATCTTTTATCTGTGAAATTGCAGCTTTCGCATTTTTATCATATTTGAGTTCGATGATCATTGCAGGATCTTTTTTGTCAAGCGGGATAAAACCTATGTCGGCAAAACCGTATCCTGCAGGAAGTTCCTGAATGATCGTGTATTTTGTTTTGGCTGTGTAATAAGCAAGGATTATCGCAGCCTGAAGAGATGATTCAAAGTTATAGTTCAAAACGCTTGAAACTTCGGTGTGAGCTTTGTCAAGAGCAGCGGCAACTTCTTCCGCGACCCCGTTTTGAGTAAGATACAGAAGATTATCTGAATTTCTTATCATTTCAGCTATTTTGGAAAAATTGTCTGCGTCTTTTATTGCCGATTCCCACTCCTGCTTGATTTCTTTGTTCGGAATGCGGCAAAGCCCCGTCTTTTTGTCGTAATTCAAGTAGCCTAGGTGTATTAGATATGTTAAAACGTGGTCTTTAGTCTTTATTTCATCCAGTTTATTTTTAAAATCGACAACATTTACAGGAACTTCCCTGCCTGACAGCATTTCAACCACAGCCGTTTTTGTGCCGTCGTAGTCGAGCTTGATATAGTCCGAAACAGCCTCGTAAGACCCTGTTTTTGCCCAATAATTTGCATATTCGTGCTCCTGCATCGCTTTAACAACAGAATTCGGGTTGTAGATGCTGATTTTATTGATTTTGTAGCCGTCATACCAGTTTTCACAATCCTTGAATTTCATTTTGTATTCTTTGCAAAGAGCTTTCACTTCAGCTTTCGTAAAACCGAAAAACTCTTCCAAACCAATAGGGCTGAGAATGGTGGACTCATTGAAATTATTAAGTTTTGATTGCACTTTGTCGCGCTCTATCGGCAGGATTCCGGTCAAATATGCGAGCGCAATCGCTGGTGAAAGTTCATTGTTTTTAAAGATGGAATTTAAGAAAGAGCGGTATTCCTCAACAAGTGCTTCACTTTGGCGTTCACGGATAAAAGTGTCGTATTCGTCAATGATTATAATGAATTGTGTTTTGCGTGAATCGTAAACTTTTTGAATCATTCTTGCAACCGGATCTTCATCCAAAAATTCAATTTCAGAGTATTCTTCCCGGAAATCTTTTCTAAGCCAATTTTCAAGAGTTTTAATTGTATCGTTTCTGTTTGCCGCAGCATTGTAAATCGCACCCAAGTCAACCGCTATTACATTGAATTTATTGAGATTATCTTCGAAGCACGGAGCCTGTGCAATTTTAAGACCCGAGAACATTTCTCTCGAATCACACCCTTTTGAAAAATAGGCAACCATTAAATCACGGACCATTGTCTTACCGAATCGGCGCGGACGCGAAACACAGATAAATCTCTGGGTGGAATTCAATAGAGAGCAAAGTTTTTGCAGTACCAAAGACTTGTCAACAAAAATCTCCGAATTTAAAGCCATTCTTAAATTCTCGTTACCCGCATTGATATAAATTCCCATGCTTCCTCCGATTTTTGCAACCGCTCACCTAAAAATATTACACTCAATTATTAAAAAATCCATGCATTCTCAAGACACAGCAGACTGAGGGGGCTACCATCACAGTCTCCAGTAGTTGTATCCGGCCTCCTCGTATTCCTTGCGGTTCAAAAGCCCTTTTAAATCAAGAAGAACTTTTTTGCCTTTTCCGAAAAATTTATCAACAGTTTTCATTTTCAGATTGCTGAACTCTTTGTGAGCGACAGCAATAATGACGGCATCCATTCCTTTAACGTCCTTGATATCGGCGAATTCAACTCCGTAAAGAGCTTTTGCCTCGGCAGCGTCGGCTTCAGGATCGGCTATAACGGGATTTATGCCGTATTCTCGCAGCTCGTGAACGATGTCCATAACTTTTGTATTTCTCGTATCCGGGCAGTTCTCTTTGAATGTGAAGCCGAGGATTGCGACTTTTGCCTTTCTGACAGCTTTATCCGAGGCGATCAGATTTTTGACGCAGCTTTCTGCAACATATTTTCCCATATCATCGTTGATCCTGCGGCCCGAGAGGATGATCTGGCTGTGATAACCGATCTTCTCGGCTTTGTATGTCAGGTAATAAGGATCCACTCCGATGCAGTGACCGCCGACAAGACCGGGATAAAACTTGAGAAAATTCCACTTCGTTCCGGCAGCTCTAAGAACAGACTGGGTGTCGATCCCCATTTTGTTGAATATGATGGAAAGCTCGTTCATAAAGGCGATGTTGATGTCGCGCTGGCTGTTTTCTATTACTTTTGCCGCTTCCGCGACTTTTATGCTTTCCGCACGGTGGACGCCCGCTTCGACTACAAGTTCGTAAACTTTTGCGACGCAGTCCAAGGTCTCTTCATCCATACCCGAAACGATTTTTGTGATCGTCTCCAAACGATGCACTTTATCACCGGGATTGATCCGTTCCGGCGAGTATCCGATCTTGAAATCACGCCCGCATTTGAGTCCTGATTCGCGCTCAAGGATCGGAACACAGACATCTTCCGTCACACCTGGATGGACCGTTGATTCGAACACGACGACCGAGCCTTTGACAAGGTTGCGGCCAAGAATGGTGCTTGCACTTTCGACCGGTGAAAGATCTGGAGTGTGGTCATCGTTTACCGGCGTCGGAACCGCAACAATGTGGAACTTCGCCTCGCGCAGTTTGGTTTCGTCAGACGTAAATTCGACCGTAGTGTTTGCTATTGTTTCATCGCCGACTTCATGTGTCGGATCGATTCCTTTCTTGTAGAGAGCTATCTTACCGGCATTCAGATCAAATCCGACGACTTTTACTTTTCTCGCAAAAGCTACAGCTATCGGCATTCCGACATAACCGAGACCAACTAAAGATATTTTTTCCTTTCCTGCTACTATTTTGTCATACAATTTTGAAAACATTATCTATTCTCCCAGAACAAAAAACAAATTCAAGCTGGAAACATATCAAATTTAAGAAAAATGTCAATAAATAAGACTATTCACAACTGAAAGTATGACCTTCGACTTTGTTCACGAATTCGTATTCGATCGTCCTTCTGAGTCCTTCAGCCAGAGTTACCGGCGGAACGAAATCGGTTTTTTTGATGTTTTTCCCGACAAAATAGGTATCCTGCGTGAATTTTCTGACCCGGATCGAACTTATGACCAGTTTTTTGTGCAGGATCTTCGCCAGAAGATCGAAGCATATACCGCCGAAATAAGCCAACGAGTAAGGCCAGTGGAAAAGCGTCGTTTTGTTCTTGCCGAGCGCTTTGTAGCAGTCAAGAACGAGACTGTTCATATCGTAAGCCGGCTCGTCGCAGTAGTTGTAAAGGTGCTCTCCGGAATCCGTGTCATGCGTGATCTCGTACTCGATGAAAGCAGCTACGTTTTCGACATAGTTCATGCTTTTTCTGTTCGTTCCTTTGCCGACCATCGGGAATTTTCCGTTTGCGATCTGCCGCAGAAGGTTGTAGACGTTGCCTCTGTTCTGCTCGCCGAAAATAACGGTCGGACGGATAATAACGGCATTGTTTGCGGGGTCGTTTTGCAACCATTCACGGTATTTTCCTTCGGCTAAATATTTCGTGCGGCCGTAGTCGTTGAAGTAGTTTATCTCACCGTTTTCGTCAGTTCCTGCAGGAGCGAAGCCGTAGACTGCGACAGAACTTGTGAAGATTATCTTGCGGATCCCGAGCTTTGTGCATGCATTGCAGATGTTTTCGCTGCCCTGGACGTTGACTTCGTCGTAAAGCGATTTCGGCGTTACGTCGTCGCGGTGTTCAGCCGCAAGATTTATGACGACATCGCTGTCTTCGAGAACTTCGATCAAGGATTTCATCGGCATTGCCTTTGCTGCCTCTTCAGCCTGGCCTGGAGCGGCTGCTGCATCAGTCAGAGATTCTGGAAATTCGTTCGTTTCATCGCCTTTGTTGCGAATATCGCACCTTATCCAAAGATCGGGATAAGTTCTGCTTTTCCTTTTGTCGGCAATTTTTACTTCGTGTCCTGCGTCGAGAAGCCTTTTAACAAGGCGCGTTCCGAGGAATCCCGAGCCCCCGAGAATAGTGATTTTCATAATCAACCTCATTCAGTCAAGCAAAAAAAACAGTGCATCATATTGAAATTTTTTTCAATTTCGAGATTCTCGGGAATACTGTGAAAAAAAACATTAAAAAAGCCTCGATTTTGTGATCTTTCTTAAAACTTCTACCGCTTCTTCATACGGCACTTTTTTGAAAAGCAGCCTATATGTTGTGTTGTTATAATCAGCTTTGTAGGCATCTTTGCCGATTATTTCTTCAAGTAGCGCGTTTATATCGACACCGTCCTGCGCTGAAGGGCACATCTGCAGCGATTTCCGTTCTTTTCTGACTTTTTCGATGAGTTCTTTCAAAGATTCGTCGATTTTTATGATTCCGAAAAGTCGGTAAATATCGTATATGTGTCGTGAATGCTGCTCGTGACTGCCTGCAAGATGATAGTCGCACAGAGCAAAAACCTTGTCGATGAAGGTCCTTTCAGGCTTCTGAACTTTTATCGGAAACGGTCTTAAGGTAGTTGTATCGACGAAATTAAGCGCGTTGTTTTTGCTGAGATAATCAAAAATATAATTTCCGACGGTTTGTATTTCTGTCGGATATATCCCTGTAAAAACAGCAGTTTCAACGATAAGTTTAGGTTTTACTGCTGACGAAGAAAAAACTGACGGATAGGCTATGATATAGCGGTTAAAATCGCGGCGGCTTCTGATGTCATCCTTGTTTTCAAGCGTCAGTTCCGAAAGTTCTACTGCTTTGACAATACCTTCCTTCAGCTTGCGTCTCCTGCTTTCAGGCGGCTTCACTTCTTCAAATATGGAAAGGTCGATGTCTTCGGAAAATCTTTCTATCAGCCGGTAGCATTTCGACAAAGATGTCCCGCCTTTGAAAATGATCTCTGGAACAAGCTCGGCTATGTTTTTCAGCAGCAGAGTAACATAATAATCTTTTTCTATTATGGCGGCATCTATGCCGTATTCGCCCGAAACTCTCAGCAGAATATCTTCAAAAATCTCGCGGTCTTTATGCAACACTGTATATCACCTCGCTCGTTATCAGGTTTCGGATCGCCTTGTCAGGAAAAAACGGCGCATATTCGCTTATCATTTTGCGCGTTATGTTTTTCTCTTTTATAAAATTGCAGACAATGTCTTTACGCTCTTTGTCAAAAAATTCAGCGGAAGAAAAATTCATCAGTTCTAAAAGCTGCATGACAGCTGAGTTTTCCCTGGTGACTTTCGCTCTGGAGCGCCGCAGTATCACCTTTTGGGAACCGATTTTTATCTCCCTTATTTTTGTTTTTTCATTATTCGTGTAAATTTCAATGCTGTTCGACATCTGAGTGGAGAGATCCATCAGGTTGAGCAAGGTGTTTCCTGAATAATATCCGACAACATCACCGTTAGCGGAAATATATTTTTTAGTAATGACTTTTCTCGGATCAAGAAGCGTCTTTCCTAAAAAAGTCGTTTTCGGAATATAGCAGACGCCTTTGTCGTAACGGGCAAGCAGCCCTTTTCTGCAAAGTTGGTTCAACTCTTTGAATATCCACGGACGCGAATAATCCTCGAACTCTATTTCGCTCGTGAAAATCGGCTCGTTGTAGCCGTATTTTTCTAAAAGCCAGTCATAAAATCTCATTTAAAAACCTCCACTTACACCGTTTTATATCATATCATACCTATAAAGTCAATAAAAATATAAAAAGCGGCAAAAAAAATAACAAGTGTTATGAGAGAAAGTTGTTTTTTGGGGAAACTACTTTCTCCACACCATTCTGTTGACGATGCCGGTGTAGCTCTGGATGATTTTGACTACTTTGTCGGAGACGTTTTCATCGGTGTAGTCGGGAACGGGGATAGCGCCGCCGTTTTGCTCGTTTTTCACCATTTCGACTGCGGTATCGACTGCCTGCAAAAGTCCGAGAGTATCGATTCCTGAGAGGATGAAACACGCTTTGTCAAGCGCTTCAGGGCGTTCGGTCGAAGTCCTGATGCAGACTGCAGGGAACGGATGTCCGACTGATGTGAAAAAGCTGCTTTCTTCGGGAAGAGTTCCCGAATCGGAAACGACGCAGAAAGCGTTCATCTGCAGACAGTTGTAGTCGTGGAAGCCGAGCGGAGCATGCTGGATGACGCGCTTGTCAAGCTTAAATCCGCTTGCTCCAAGCCTTTTGCGGCTTCTCGGGTGGCAGCTGTAAAGGATCGGCATGTCGTATTTTTCAGCCATCGCGTTTATCGCACTAAATAGGCTCGTGAAATTCTTTTCGGTATCGATATTCTCCTCTCTGTGAGCCGAAAGAAGGATGTATTTTCCTTTTTTGAGGCCGAGTTTCTCGTGAATGTCCGAGGCTTCGATCTTTGCAAGATTTGAGTGAAGCACTTCAGCCATCGGGGAACCTGTGACATAAGTGCGTTCCTTCGGCAGACCGCAGTCGGCAAGGTATCTGCGGGCATGTTCAGAATAAGCCATGTTCACGTCGGAAATGATGTCCACGATGCGGCGGTTCGTTTCTTCGGGAAGGCATTCGTCCTTGCAGCGGTTGCCGGCTTCCATGTGGAAAATCGGGATGTGCAGCCGTTTTGCGCCGATGACTGAAAGACAGCTGTTTGTGTCGCCGAGCACCAAAACCGCGTCCGGCATAAGCTCGACCATGAGCTCGTAGCTTTTCGCGATGATGTTTCCCATTGTCTGACCTAAATTTTCGCCGACTGCATCCATGTAGACTTCCGGATTTTCAAGTTCGAGGTCGTGAAAAAAGACACCGTTCAAATTGTAATCGTAGTTCTGACCGGTGTGGGCGAGGATCGTGTCAAAATACTTCCTGCACTTTTTGATCACCGCGGCAAGGCGGATGATCTCGGGCCTCGTGCCTACGATTATCAGAAGTTTCAGTTTTCCGTTGTTTTTCCAGTTTGCCATTTTTCCTCCTATTTCACGACTTTTTCAAAAAATGTATCTGGATGAGCAGGGTCGAAAGTCTCGTTCGCCCACATCAGCGTGACTAAATTCTCGGTTTTGGAAAGATTTATGATGTTGTGAGTGTAACCCGGAAGCATGTGAACTGCCTGGATCTTTTCGCCGCTCACCTCGAATTCGATCACTTCGCCGCTTCCGATCCTGCGTTCCTGAATGAGTCCGTGACCGCTGACAACGATGAAGAACTCCCACTTCGTGTTATGCCAGTGCTCCCCTTTTGTTATGCCGGGTTTACTGATATTCACCGAAAACTGTCCGTGGTCGAATGTCTTCATTATTTCGGTAAAAGAACCTCTTTCGTCGCAGTTCATTTTGAGGTCAAACGCAACTTTTTCTTTCGGAAGATAACTGAGGTACATCGAATAGAGTTTTTTTTCGAAACTAGCAGGCGCAATTTCGGGCATAACAAGCGTTTGCGGCTGGTCGTGGAACTTGTTCAGGCACTCAACGATATAGCCCAGAGTCGCTTTGTGAGTGACTTTCGCTCCGCAGTATCTGCCAGTTTCGCTCCAAAGCGGTGTGAGTCCGTCAAATTCAATGCCCTCAACGACTTCGCCAGCAGCGGGATAGTCACATCTGTGCGGATGACCTTCCATCGCGTCAAGCATCTCGTCGATCAAATCGTCAATAAAAAGCATTTCAAGCACGACATTGGGATCATTCACCGTTATCGGAAGATCGTTCGCGATGTTGTTGCAGAATGTCCCGACCGCGCTGTTGTAGTTGGGTCTCACCCACTTTCCGACTAGGTTTGGGAAGCGGTAGACGAAAACTTCTGCACCTGTTTCTTTGGCGTAATCGAAAAAAAGTTCTTCACCGGCCTTTTTGCTGAGACCGTATTCCGAAGTTCCGAACCTCCCAGCTAAAGTCGCCTGCAGAGAGCTCGAAAGCATTACCGGAGCAGGGTTTCCATGTTTTTTGAGCGTATCCAGAAGCGTCGAAGCGAATCCGAAATTTCCTTCACGGAACTCTTTCGGATCTTTCGGCCTGTTGACACCGGCAAGATTGAAGACGAAATCGGCTTTTGAGCACCATTCGTCTAGTTCTGATGAGGTGTTCCCGAGGTCATATTCAAAAATTTCTCCGATTGAAAGAGCCGGTCTCGTTCTATTTTTGCCGTCGCGTATATTTTTGAGATTTTCAACAAGATTGCGCCCCACGAAACCAGCCGCTCCGGTTATAAGCACGTTCATTGAAGCCTCTTTAGTTGTGGCGGATGCCCTGAAGTTCCTCTTTGACATAGTCGGCGGTCTTTATCTTTTCGACAGTGCCGTCAACGTCAAGCCTGTTCGTGTTGTGGCTCGTGTAAGCCTCGTCAGCCATTGTGTGGACTTCGCCTTTGACGAAAAATTTGTCGTAGTTGAGGTCGCGGTTATCGGCTGCGACGCGGAAGTATTTTCCCATATCTTCAGAACGGAGCCTTTCCTCTCTTGTCATGAGGGTCTCGTAAAGTTTTTCGCCGTGGCGCGTTCCGATAATGTTCGTTCCGGTGTCACCGAAAAGTCTTTGCACAGCTTTTGCCAGATCTCCGATAGTCGATGCATCAGCTTTCTGAATGAAAAGATCGCCCGGATTAGCGTGACCGAAAGCAAATCTGACAAGTTCTACCGCCTCGTCGAGGTTCATCAGGAAACGCGTCATGTTGGGATCGGTTATCGTTATCGGGTTTCCGGCGTGGATCTGGTCGATGAAAAGAGGGATTACCGAGCCGCGCGAACACATTACGTTGCCGTAACGGGTGCAGCAGATGACTGTTCCGCCGCGTTCTGCCGCGACTCTCGCGTTTGCATAGATGACGTGTTCCATCATCGCCTTGCTGATACCCATCGCGTTGATCGGGTAGGCAGCCTTGTCGGTACTGAGGCAGACGACGCGCTTTACACCGGCATTTATTGCTGCATGAAGCATGTTGTCGGTTCCTTCGACATTGGTCTTTACTGCCTGCATCGGGAAAAATTCGCAACTTGGCACCTGTTTCAGTGCAGCTGCATGAAAAATATAGTCGACACCCGGCATCGCATCGGCAAGAGAGCGCGGATCTCTGACATCTCCGACATAAAACTTAACTTTTTTTGCATGATCGGGATATTTCGCCTGCAAGTCGTGACGCATATCGTCCTGCTTTTTCTCGTCACGCGAAAAAATGCGTATCTGCGCGATATCGGAAGTGAGGAAATGTTTCAGCACCGTGTTCCCGAAAGAGCCCGTTCCGCCCGTGATCATCAGTGTTGCGCCGTTAAATTCAGTCATATTCAACCTCTTTCTAAAAAATAAATACCAAAAACGCGGGATTATACACAAATAGAAAAAAATAGCGAAGAATCTGTTTGTCATTCTGAGTGAAGCGAAGAATCTGTTTGTCATTCTGAGTGAAGCGAAGAATCTAAGAGATCTTTCACATTCGTTCAAGATGACGAGAGAGATTCCGGCAAGTCTCAACATGACAAGAGATCTTTCGCGTTGCTCAAGATAACGGCAAACGGCTAAAAATGGACATTCTTAGAAAAACAACTACCATTCGCGGAATTGAGGTTCTCTATTTTTTGAGGTTTACTATGAAAAAGGTTTTGATCCTTGTTTCCATTATTTTACTTCTGCTCGTTTCATGCGGCGAAGACAACTCGCTCAAACCGGAAACGGCGGAAGCGCTGATTAAGGAGCGTCTTGCAAAAATGCCGGGCCGCAGCGTTTCGTTCTATCTCGGTGCGATGACAGATCCGAGCTACAAACCGGTCTACAAAGCGATTGCGACCGGAAAATATCTCACTTTCAAAGATGACGTTTTTGTCGAAGCGGCAGGAAAGAAAATGCCGATGTTCGAAGCGACCGAAGAGGGTAAAAAAATATTCAAATGCGAGAAAAACCGCTGCACAGTCGAAGTATGCTCGACGGTTTTCGACCGTTTCAACGGGATCGTGAACAAAGGCAAATTCGCGATGGCGGAATATCAGGTCAAAACGGTCTGCGGGGGCGAACTTTACGAAATTTTCAAGCCGCTCGCCGACAAACAGTATATAAAACCCGAAAGCACTGTTGAAAAATCGGAGTTCGAGTTTTCAAAGGAAGATAAAAAATGGATTTTGAAGTAGGAGGAAAAAATGGCTGAATGTTACTGCGGAAGCGGAAAAAATTATGAAGAGTGCTGCGAACCGGTGATCAAGGGCAGAAAAGTTGCTGAAACAGCTGAGGAGCTGATGCGTGCAAGGTACTCGGCTTTTGCGGCTCACGAAATAGATTTCATTATGGATACCGTCGTTCCCGACCAGACGGGCAACATGACACGTGATGCTGTCGAAAGATGGTCGAAAAAGACCGACTGGAAAAAACTCGAAATCACCGGAACTGAAGCGGGCGGCAAAGACGACGAGACAGGAAGTGTCGATTTCAAGGCGTTTTCCCTGCTTGACGGCGTTATGCAGTGCCATCACGAGCATGCGATGTTCAAGAAAATCGACGGAAAGTGGTTCTTCGAGGACGGAACGCAGATCATGCCGGAGCAGGTACGACGCGAAACTCCGAAAGTCGGGAGAAACGATCCGTGCCCTTGCGGAAGCGGCAAAAAATACAAAAAATGCTGTGGGAGAGACGCATAAGCCATTGATTTTGTTCAACAAAAAATATCAGCTCAATTTTTGCTTGCAAATACAGTGTTTTTAACTGTTTTTTAGGAGGAATCATGAAAAAGTTTATGCTTTTCACGCTCGCGACGCTTTTCTGCATGACTTTGTTCGCAGAAAAGGTCTACAGAAGCGACGGAACGTTTTTCGAGGTGAAAAAGAATGATGGTATTTATGCTCTGAAACTTGACAGAGTAAGCGTAAAAGCGCCTGAGAACTATGTTTTCCAGTGGTCTCACGGCGACCAGATGATCGTTATGCAGAAGGATTCCAAGGGAAATCTGCCGATTTACTTTATTAACGGACACATGGTCGTAGCAGATTCGATCATTTTTTACAGAGGCAGCAAATCTGCTGATTTTATTGCAAAAAAATACAATTTGAAGGTCAGCGAGCTGGTAAGCGGATACGATTACATCGAGTTTGACGGAGCATCCGACAGCGTAAAAACCGCTCAGCAGATCGTTGAAAACGGCGACGGATTTGCTTTCCCGAACATTATCCGCCGTGCGCAGTTTCTAGAAAAAGCCGTAAAATACCCGGTAGAGGACAAATATTATAAGGATAATTATCAATGGTCTCTCAAAAACACCGGCAAAGGCATCAATGTTTACAACAAAGAGATCGACACACTCAAGAACGCCGATGTAAAATTTGACGACGCGATCGAGCTTATCTCAGAAAAAATCGATGCCGGCGAGCTTGAAAATTTTGAAGCAGCAAAGGTCGCGATCATGGACAGCGGTGTCGATTTCGCACATCCGGATCTCAAAAACAAACTCGACGACGGTTACAACATGGTCCACGAGGGCGAAACGGGAAACCCCGGAAAGATCGAAAACACCGGAATGTACGGAACATCGGGATATTCGCACGGAACAAACTGTGCAGGCGTTGCTGCAGCTGAAGGCAACGAGATCGGAACTGTCGGGATCTGCCCGTGGTGCGGGATCTACCCTGTAACCTACATGGAAGGCGGCATAGGAACACAGGAAAGTTCCAGCGATAAAAAACTTATGGCTGCTTACACGAAATATGTTGAAGATCCCTCGATCGTTGCAATCAACTGCTCTTTCGGTCCGATGGCCGGTTTCGGCGATATCCCCGCTTCACAGGGCGAGATCGACAGCCACATGAAGTTCATCAAAGAGGGCAGAAACGGTAAGGGCGGCGCTATCGTTTATGCAAGCGGAAACGACGGCGTCGACGCGAGCTATACCGGTATTCTGAAGTATAAGTTCGAATTCGAAAGAGACGGCAAACAGGTTTCGCCAAGCGTTATCACGGTCGGAGCTTCATCGGCTTGGGACACCAGGGTCAGATATTCGAACTACGGCTCAATGATCGATATCGTAGCTCCGTCACTTTCGATGAATCCTCTTATCGGAATCGCGACAAGCTACCTCGTCGGCTACGGCGACCTTGACAAGGACTACACGAACCAGTTCAGCGGAACTTCCTCGGCAACTCCGGTGATCACCGGTGCTTTAGGCGTACTTTTTTCGGTAAACCCGGAACTCACCCTTGAAGAAGCGGTCGAAATCCTTCACAAAAGCGCCGACAAAGTAAATCCTGAAACGGGTTTCTACGATGAAAACGGTCACAGCATAAAGTTCGGCTACGGCAGACTCAATCTTCTTAAGGCTGTACGTATGGCTGTAGGTCTCGATATGTGTGAAAACACCGGCGAAGAGATAAAAAACAACCTTGACGACAACTGCGACGGCAGAGTTGACGAAGGCTTCGAAAACGATATCTCAAAGGTCAGCAGCAAATGTTCGAAAGATGCAGACTGCGCAAATGCGGACTATGCTGAAGAAGATGTAAAATGTCTTACCGGCGAATACAAAAAATACAATTTCAACGAAGGTTACTGCGTAATCAAAAACACCCGTTTCGCATGCCCTGACGGAACCGAGGCTTACGAAGATTCCCAGACTTCGACCGACTGCTTCCTTGAATGCAACAAGGAGCACCCGTGTTCTGAAGGATTCGCCTGCACCGACGATACGCTCGGGATATGCGTTCCCGAGTGCAAATCCGACGACGACTGCAATCAGGAATCTGCTTACTGCGACAAAAAATCAAAAATCTGCAAAAACATTCCGTCTGAACCGATGGGACCATGCGAAACCACCGAAGACTGCAAATACAACGCAATGATGTGTCTGACCGAAATACCTGACGGTATCTGCCTCGTAATGTGCAGAGACGACGGTCATTGCAACGATGATGAAGACGGCACAAACAAATGCGCAGAAGTCAATTTCCAGGGATACAAGATGAATCTCTGCCTGCCAGGCTGCGAAGACGACAGCCAGTGCAGGAACTTCGGCTACGGTTACAGTATGAAATGCCACAAACTCTACAACGAAAAGGAAAATATCTGCGGCATGCCGTGCGAAGAAGACCTTGACTGCGTTGACGAAAACGCAAAATGCTCGAACTCAAGATGCGTTCCGCTCAACGAACATGATGAAACCGATTCTGACACAGATACTGCATCCGATGAAGACACAGATACCGGTGACACTGAAACTGTTGACGATTCCGACGACATGACTCTTGACGACGATCAGCCGGCAAAGAAAAAATCCAGCGGCTGTTCAGTAACGACTCTTTAGCCGCCAAAAATTTTACCGGAATCCCGGAATCTCGGGATCTCGGTATCCCGAAGGCGGCAACCGGTATTACCGGTATTTCCGATTAAGAAAAAACTAAAAGATCAGGTTTGATGATCAAAATGAGACCGAGCGTGAGCATCAGAAGTCCGCTCACGAGTTTGAGTTTTTTCGCGTGTTTTTCCTCGAATCTGTGCTTGCCCATCGTGACTACGAAAATCAGAACGATTATTGCAAGCGGAACAACATAGTAAACATTGTAAAGAGCCATAAAGAGATATTTTTTCAAAGTCGAAACATTCTGGATCGAAAGGACTCTCGTGTAAATCGCGGGCAGTCCGATAGTGCAGCCGAGCTCGATAAGATTTACGAAAAACGCAAGCGCAATAGTGCCCAGGATCGATAAAAACATACTTTTGTTGTTGATGACACGCCTCATTTTCTCGAAAAGTTTAGGTTTCACTTTGTCGGGGATCATCAGGCTGACTCCTTTTTTGAAGAAGAAAAACTCCTTCATGTTGATAAGTCCCATGATGAGCGCGACGACACCGAGTGCGATCGTAACGTAGGTCGTCATCCCCATGAACGTGAAAATGTTGAGCCAGGCTGTCATGAAAAGAAAGTAGACGACACCCGACGAAAGAACGAAAACCGTGCCTATTATGATGACTTTTTTCCTGTTTTTCGCGGCAACAAGAAGGGTGAGAAGGAACATCAGGACCCACATCGCACACGGATTCACGCCGTCGAGAAGCCCGATTATGAAAGTAAAACTCGGAAGTTTGACGAGCTGCGCATCTATTTTGCCAAGAACGGGGACATCGATCACGTTTTCCTTGCACTCCTGGCACTGCTCTCCGCACGATTCGCCGTCTGCCTTGTTCATTTCTATCATTTCGCGGATGAGCGCATCGTGATGCCCGGCCTGGAAACCGACGATGAATTTTCCGTTGAAAATGAATGTCGGAACTCCGCCGCCCTGAATACCGAGTTCTTGAGTCATTTTCCTGAAAAGCGACATGTTTTCAGGCACTTTCAACACTTCAAGTTTTTTGAAAGTTATATCGGTGTACTCATGCTCGATCGCCTCGATAAAAGGCTGCGCCTCGTGGCAGTGCGGACACTTATACGAATAAAAGAAGTAAAAAACATTGTCTTTCTGCACTTCCTGAGCCGAAACAGCGAATGAAAAAAGTGCCAGAAGAGCGAGCAGGAAAAATTTTTTCATAAAAACCCCCAAAGTTATGGAACAAAAAATCCGGCAATCATAGCCAAAAACATTTTTTTAACAAAAAAAGAGCGGAATTTATTCCTTGACCGGCTTTCGGGCCGTTTTTCCGATCATCGCGCGGATTTTTTCCTCGTAAACACCCTTTTTGAAACCGACAATATACTGGTCTCTGAAAACAAAAGTCGGAACTCCGCCGCCCTTGATTCCCAGTTTTTCAACTTTTTTATTGAAAATCGCCATATTTTCAGGCGCTTTGGAAAGTTCAAGCCTTTTAAATTCAATATTCGGGAACTCTTTTTCCAACTCGTCCACAAACGGCATCGCCTCGTGGCAGTGAGGACAGGAATCTGAATAGAAAAAATAAAACCGTTCGCTTTTCTTCACATCTTCCGCTGAAAGCAGCAGTGAAATCATTGCACATGCAAGCAAAATAAAAATCTTTCTCATGTTTTTCACCTTAACAAATTACAAAAAACGGGACATTATACAGCGTTTTTCATCTAAAACAACCAAATTATATTGACATTTCCGAGTTTTTGAATATGCTGTCGCGGTTTTTTGGTTCTAACCATTTTGGAGGGTATAAAAATGGCTAACAAAGATTTCGACAAAATAGTAAAACTTCCGGTTGACGAACGTTGCGAAGGCTGCGACAAAGTTGAAGCTACAGAGGCAGGCAGCTTCTGCAAAAAATATGCAGATCCTTCATTTCATTGGGAAAATGATCAGGTTTGCTCTTTCGCTTCCCATGTAAAGAGAGAAGTCAAAGTTGTTACGAAGAAGCTCAATCCTCTTAAGGCTTCGAAAAGAGCAGCCGGCAAAAAGAAATAAGTTTCTGAATTTTGGAACACTTCTACTTTATCCGGTTTCCCGAACAGATATTCAATCTTCGGCAGAATATTCCCGACGGTATTCCTGTAATTCCGTTTTTTGACGAGTTTGAGACATTTAACCGCATTATTGCCTCGCTGAAGCGCAAAAAATCGGTAACAGCCGTATTTTACGAGAAAAATTCTTATCCCATTGATCTTTTTTTACAGCATTGCGCCGTTTTCGATTATGTCTTTCTAACTGATTCATCGATCGTAAAACCTCTGCGTGAAGCCGGATTTACCGGGAAGATCGCACTTTTTTCAAATTTCAGGATGATCTCGTTTCCTGATTTTTTCAAAGATTCAGCGGTCATACCCGTTGTCAGCGGAAAAGCTGATTTCAAACTCGCGAAAGAGAACGGTCTGGAACCGGTTTATTTTGTTTCAGACAAGGCGTGCATCGCAGAATTCGGGCTCTGCCTTTCGAGAAAAAGCGTTCCGCAGCACTGCTTCAACTGCGACAACCGCTGCCGCGAGAAAAGTACGGCGAAACCCGGACTCGAATTCCCGGTCTCAATGAAGCCCGACCTCCAGGCGCCGAACGATGCACCGTTTCTCCTTTTTTCGGAAAAGACCTTTTTCCCGGAAGTAAAAACAGCATGTGCCAGAGACAAAATCCTTGAGAGATCATGGAATTACCGCTATCCGGTCGGAGTGGAGATACTTAAACCGGGGAAAACAAAGGACTGCAGGACATACTCTTTCCTTCTCGACAAAAATTCTTCGGTCATGTTCGACAAAGACCTTCTCGGGTTTTATGGCTATTCGGGCGCTTTCTACAAAGGAAAATGGATCGATGCCAAAAATGTGAGAAAAGTCGACAACACCAAGCTTTGTGCTGAAATTTCAGGCGGTTACAAATCAGTTCTGATGATCTGCAGATATACTGAAGAGGAAAAGGACTTTCTCAAAAAAGCACGTCATCATATCTACACTCTGCCGCTTCAGGAAGTGCTTCCGGCTCCGGCAAAAGAAGAGAATGCTCCGGAAAAGAAGAAAACTTTCAGAAAATACTCGGAAAGGGCAAAAATCACCCTGATTTCAGACGACATCAAAAAATTTGCCGCTTTCAAAAGCAAGAACGTCGAACGGTGCGTTTTCATCTACAACCGCAATATTCCCAGAGGTTTTTCCGACTATATTTACATTGCGGGGAATCTGGTGGAAAAGGATTTCGATGACATCGCCTCTGTTGAAAAATTAAAGGGCATCGTCGTTTCAGACCCCGTAATGAAAGATGTTCTCGAAAAAATCTTTCCGAAACTGGAGATCCTGCTCCACCCTCTGGCATACAGCGATTCCGAAGAAGCTCCGTCGTATCTTTCGGCTTCGACTTCGATATTCGTATCCCGCTTCAGATCGGAAAACAGAAACAATTACGCATGGCCGGACATAAATATTTTCCTCAAGAACCACATCGGTTACTCCGAGTTCATTTCACATAAGAAAATGATCAGAAACGGCGGAAAAAGGGAACTTTGGGTAAGCATCGCCGACATTTCCGACGAGGCTGTGAGATTTTTGAAATCACAGGCAATTCTGATGGTTAGCGGAATGTGAGGCAGCTATTCGCCGCAGCTTTCACCTTTTTTTTGAAAATCCGGGGCATTATCTGGATTTTTGCCCTGTTTTTCTTTCATTTTTTTAAGGTTTTCCTTGAATTTTTCTTTGTCAATGAGCTTGATTTTCTGCATTTTTATCGCTCTGACCGGCACTTTGATATCCTTTTTCAGATTTTCGGATTCATTTTTCTTTTCAACAGCCGGATTTTCAGCTTCTACCGGATTAAAAGCATCATTCTTCCCGGCAACGACCGCAAAAATCGCCACTGCGGCTGCGATAATTATTGAAATAATGACAATTTTTTTCATACCAATACCAAAATCTGTTAATGGACTATTCTTGTTCCGGTTTTGCCTTCCATTGCGTCGGTAAGTTTGTCTTCGGAAGTGATGATAACGACTTTATCACGGTCGTTTTTAACGAAATCTATCGCCGCTTTTATCTTCGGTCCCATGCTTCCTGCCGGAAATTCGCCCTGTGCCAGATACTTTTCGGCTTCTGCGGAAGTCATAGTATCCAGCCATGTCGGTTTGTCGGACTTGAAGTTTACCGCGACTTTTTCAACGCCGGTGAGGATCACGACCATGTCGGCATCGATCGTCTGCGCGATCATTACGCTTGCCAAGTCTTTGTCGATAACAGCGTCGATCCCTTGATAACCCGATTTGTCCCTGCTGCGATATACCGGAATTCCGCCGCCGCCGCCTGTAATGACGGTGAAACCTGCGTCGATAAGGGTGTTCATGGCTTCCGGATTGAGGACTCTGAGAGGCATGGGCGATGGAACGACCCTGCGGTAGCCGCGGCCGCTGTCTTCGACCATTTTCCAGCCGTTTTTCATCTTCATCAGGGCTTTCTGCTGATTGTAGAAAGGACCGACCGGTTTTGTCGGTTTTTTGAATGCCGGATCTAGCGGGTTGACTTCGATCTGAGTGACCAAAGTCGCGACCTTTGCGCGGGATCCCGCTTTGCTGAGGCAGTTCATAAGCCCCTGCTCGATCATATATCCCATGCTGCCCTGTGTGTCTGCGACGCATACTACGAGCGGATCGGGATAAACTTCGGTCTCGGCCATCTCGTTGCGGATGAGTCTCGCTCCCGCCTGAGGGCCGTTTCCGTGGGTGATTACGACCTGATGTCCGTCCTTTATAAGTTTCACGATGCCGTCCATTGAAGCGCGGATGTTCCTTTCCTGATCTTCGACAGTTCCTTTGTCTCCCGGTTTTATCAAGGCATTGCCGCCGAGCGCGATCACTATTTTCATAAAAACTCCATCAAAAAAAGAAAGAGGGGACAAGCGCCCCCTCTTTAAAAAAATCAGTTACAAAAAACTATTTGCAGCAGCCTTTGCATTTGAAAAGTTTTTCAACAGCTTCTTTGAGCATTTCTGCACCGTTTCCTCTCGGAGCAAGTTCGTAGCCGACGCGTACGATCGGTTTGTTGACTTTTACGACTCTGCCGAGATCGATCGGGGTACCGCTGAGAACGAGGTCAGCATCGATAGCGTTGATCGTGGTCTCAAGGTCTTTCATCTGCTCTTCGCCGTATCCCATAGCCGGAAGGATACCTTCGCCGATGTTCGGATACTTTCTGTAGGTGAAAGCGATTTTTCCTACAGCTGCCGGTTTCGGGTCGACCATTTCTTTAACGCCGAATCTCTTAGCTGCTACGCTTGCAGCACCGATCTTCATGCCGCCGTGGGTGAGTGTCGGGCCGTCTTCAACAACGAGGACTCTCTTTCCTTTGATGTCGCCGTCAACGGTAAGTTCGGAGTCAGCTTCGATAATGACTGCGTTCGGAGCAAGTCTCTTGCAGTTTGCCTTAACTGTTTCGATATCTTCCGGAGTTGCGCTGTCCATCTTGTTGATGACGATAACGTCAGCCATAAGGACATTGACTTCACCGGGATAGTATGAGCATTCGTGACCCGGACGGAGAGGATCTACGACAACGATCTTGAGGTCTGAATCATAGAACGGGAAATCGTTGTTTCCGCCGTCCCAGAGGATGACATCGGGTTCGCCGTCGATATCTTTTTCAGCCTGACGAAGGATAGCTTCGTAGTCAACGCCTGCATAGATTACGTTGCCTGCAGCAATGTGCGGCTCGTACTCTTCCATTTCTTCGATGGTGCAGTTGTTGGCTTTGAGGTCTTCGATCTTCGCGAAGCGCTGAACAGCCTGTTTGTTGAGGTCTGGATCGTAAGGCATCGGGTGACGAACAGCAACGACCTTTTTGCCCATTTTCTTGAAAATATCATAGATGAATCTTGTGGTCTGGCTTTTGCCGCAGCCCGTTCTGACAGCGCAGATCGAGATGATCGGTTTGCATGATTTGATCTTCGTCTTGTCATAGCCCATAAGAACAAAGTCTGCGCCGAGTGAGTTGACGAGCGCGCTCTTGTTCATAACTATCGGGTAGTGGATGTCGCTGTATGCGAATACACAGATTTCAACGCCGAGTTCCTTTACAAGTCTCGGAAGTTCGGTCTCGTCATAAATCGGAATACCGTTCGGGTAAAGGTCTTCGCCTGCGAGCTCTTTCGGATACTTTCTTCCTGTAATGTCGGGAATCTGCGTAGCCGTGAAAGCAACTACTTCGTACTCAGGATTGTGTCTGAAATAGGTGTTGAAGTTGTGGAAATCTCTACCGGCAGCACCCATGATGAGAACTTTCTTCTTTGTCATTTGAATCCTCCAAATGTTAAGTTATTAAAAATATGGCCGGACAAGGTCAACGGCGGCCGGACACAGTCAACGGCGCTGGAAAATATCATAATGAAAATCTATGTCAAGCGTAAAGGAAAAAATTTAAATAGTGATTCTGCTTATAAGAATTTAGTTCTCTTTCGAAAGGAAGTTCCAGATGCATGCTGCAAGTGCAGCGCCGATGAGCGGAGCAACGATAACGTACGCACCCTGGAACAGGTCGGCCAGACCCTTAGCCATAACCGTAAGCATGGAAGCGCCCGCGCCCAGACCGTCAACAAGAACGAGGTCGGGATTGGTCATGCCGGTGTAACGGAAGATGTTAACCATGGCAACGCCAAAGAACAGAGCGATAGCGGCGCCCTTAACCTGCTTGAGGGAGTTAATCCAGGCCTGCTTAACTTCGCCACCGTTCATGCCATGCATTGGAATGACAAGCAGGGCAGTAAGGACGAAGATCAGACCAGGGCTCCACAGAACTGCCCAGTTCCAGTTTTGGCCAAGGATGATACCGCTTTCACCAGTACCAATGGTGAAGGCCCTCATGGCGTTTGCCCATTCCATACCAACATTCTGGCATACACGCGTACCAACCAGCACGAGAATAATGATGAAGTAAGGCATGAAGGCCATGATGATGTTCATGTCGGAAACCTTAGGTTCCGAAACTTCAGACTTGGCCAGCCAGGCTTCTTCCCACTGGCTCTTCTCTGCAAAGGTCCAGATTTCCTTCGGCTGAAGGAATCCAGCACGAGCTACAGCCAAACCAACAAACAGGGTGATAACACCAGCAACCAGGGATACGAGTTCGGGACCAATGAAAGTAGCAATAAGCAGATAGATAATATTGAATACGATGAGTACAAAGATGATAAACGGAATTACAGGAACAACGTCGCCGAAGCGCTTGTTCGGACCGAACACCTTGCACATCAAACCAACGCAAATGATAAGCATAAAGAACGAACCAACGGTCAGGTTAAAAGCGGACCACTGGGTCAGGGCCATCAGCCACTGATCGGGGCTCGCGCCACCGTCGACAACCGCATCCTTAACTGTGGCAAATGCCGTGTTGGTCGGAGTACCCACAGCACCAAAGCAAACTGGCGTTGAATTGCAGATGAGTGCGACAACCGCAGCAGCTAGCGGCGGGAAGCCAACGCTAATCAGCAACGGTGCAGCCAGGGCGGCCGGCGTACCAAAACCTGCAGCACCTTCAATAAAGGCACCAAACAGGAAGCCGATCAAGACTGCCAAGATACGAGCGTCCTTGGACACGCCCTTAAACAAACCGTTGATAGCACTCATGGCGCCAGACGCGGAAAGCGTGTTCATAATTAAGATAGCGCCAAAAATGATAAACAAGGTTGTGAAGGCGTCCAAGAAGCCTCTCAGCGTGAGACCCGTCATATCGACAGGACCCAGCTGCCAAAAAATCCCGGCGATAATGAGCGACAGCGCCCACGCCAAGGGTAGTGCTCGCGTAGCTGGCCAGTTGAATGCAATCATCAACACGACAACTACAACAAGCGGGATAAAAGCGATCAGTGCATACATAGGTATCCTCCTTTTGAACCTAGTCCCGTTGTATTCACCGTCAACAAACCACTTTGTTGAAACACTGCTCAGATTATGAAAAGCCATAATCCTATTGCATTATACACACACTTTCAATTAATGCACGTTATTTATTAGGTAAGCGAGCATATAAGAGGGAGAACGGAAAACCGCAGTTCAGACGGGTGCTTGAAGCGGGGAAGATGCACCTTGAATTGCCGCGTGCCCCTGCCGAGGAGCCTTTGTCGTCAGCTCATTAAGAGTAAGCTATTGACTGAAAAGCTGTTTGCGTAAACCTGTCGTGATACAATTTGCGCGTTCATAAATACGAGAAAGGAAGCTCCATGACACAATGCGCAGCATGCGGAGAACCCATTCCTGAAGGTTTAGCAGCCTGCCCCTCCTGCGGTGCAGCGCTGAATAACGAGGTGGCAGAAGAAGGTCAGACCTTCCAAGCTGGGAATGTTGCTGGCACTCATGCGGCCATCCAAATGAGTTCTATTATCATCGGCGTTATTAGTTTTCTCATTCCCATTATCGGCTTAATCTTTTATCTTATCTGGTGGAAAAAGAATCCCCAACGTGCACGCTTTGCCATTATTGGCGCCGTTGTTGGCATCGTCTTTAGCATCGTCTTCAACATTGTCCCGATGATGCTTGCAGGGAATTCACCACTCGCACTCGGTTAACAGCCCAATCTTACTGAAGCCAGCTATTTAAAAGCTAGTCTTCGCCAAATTCGACGATCCAATCGATGTCGGTCGGACGACCAAGGGTATCTGTGACGAAGGCAAAGTGGCAGCGGTTCATATCCACATGCATGTTGTCCGTAAAAATCACGCCTTCGTCCTGCAGCATACGGCGCTGCACCTCTACCCCACCAAAGGCAAAATTGTCGCAAATCTGCCCGTCCTTAAACACTACGCGGTGGCACGGAATGGCATCTTCGGGCGTTGCTGTTGTAGAAGGGCTGGGATTGTTGCGCAGGGCCCAACCCACATAGCGCGCTGAACGTGGGCTGCCAATAACGCGCGCGATGTCACCATAAGTGGTCACGTAGCCACGGGGAATCTGCTTCACCGCATCAAATACTTTGTCAGAAAAAGACCCCATATATTCTTACAACCACTACGAGCTGCTTTTTTCTTCACCACAGTAGTCGCGGATGATGGTAGGAATGGCATAGGACACATTAATGTCGAAGGCCGCTTCGGGTTGATAGGGTGACGTACCACCCCAGTAAAAAATATCCTTGTAGGCAGCAATAATTTCCTCAACCGATTGACCTTGTTCGTACCTACCCACCACAAAGTCGCGAATGAAATCCGCCCAGAAACCCTCCGAAACCCACATGTCGTCAATTTCGGCACCTACAAGCACGCCATAATGCGGTGAAACATACACGCGCGTGGGAAGTTCGCGCAGACGTTCAATATGCTCGAGCGCACTGCGGAAGCTAATGAGTTCGATAAGGTCAATCATGTAGTGCACGTCGTCAGGCACGGCAACGCTTTGAGGGATGCTTACGCAGGGCACCCCTGCCGTTTCTGTGGACACAAGCAAGCCTTCGTGTGCGCACCAATAAGCCATGCAGCACTTCGTATGCCCCACCGCCGAAATAGCCTGGAATTCCATATTGCCCACCATGAAGGTGTCGCCGTCTTTTACCACCACGTGCACAGGAATATTGTCATAGACATCCACGTAATGGTCGCCTTCACCTTTTTCCTGCGCACGACACGTATTGAGCTCACGCATGGTTTTATAGGCACCTGGTCGCGTGAACACATAGGCGGCATATTCGCTGGCAACCACCTGCGCCCGGGGCATGT
>CAJOMF010000011.1:5000-49658 GCA_905235605.1 uncultured bacterium | reverse complement strand
GCCGGGTGACCATGTAAAAATCACGGCAAATCTTATAGTTCCGATCGCAATGGACGAAGGTCTCCGTTTCGCAATCAGAGAAGGCGGAAGAACGGTCGGCGCAGGCGTCGTTTCCAAGATAATTGAATAGTTTGGAGTAAAAAATGGGTTCTAAGAAAAAAGTCGGTGCGAGAGTCAAAATCGCTCTCTGCTGTTCTGAGTGCAAGAGAAAAAATTATACGACCATGAAGAACAAAAAGAACACCGCTGATAAAATGGAAATCAAAAAGTACTGCCCCTATGACAGAAAACACACTGTTCATAAAGAGGTAAAGATTTAGTTTGGTCTCGAGGCAGGTCAGTAGTTCAATTGGTAGAGCATCGGTCTCCAAAACCGGGGGTTGCGGGTTCGATTCCTGCCTGGCCTGCCATTTTTGATTGAGGGTCTTATGAAAAACGGAAAGATAGTCCTTGGGCTTTATACGGTTTTTTTCCTTGTTCTGATGTATTTCATGACACAGGCATCAGATGCTCTGCTCGGAATCAGAGCGATTGATATCGCCGATGTCAAACTGCTTTCGGTGCTGCCGGTGAAAAACCTTGTCGGTTTCATCCTTGCTGCAGGAATCACTTTTTACTTTTGGAAAGGAAAAAAAGGTTTTTACCTTGACGAGCTTAATAAAGCGATAGACGAACTCAAAAAGGTCGTAACTCCGACAAAAGAAGAGACTAAAGTCACGACGATCTCTGTTTTCGTATTTGTCGGTATCATGCTGGTAGTTTTTGTTGTTTTCGATCTTATCTGGTCAAATCTTTCCAGATTGATTTATTAGAATCGGGCGGTCATCCATGAAATGGTATGCAATTCATACACAGTCAGGTGAAGAAAGCAAACTGAAAAATGCGATCGAAAGACTGATTGCGGAAAAGGAAATGCAGGATTCTTTCGGTGAAATCATCGTTCCCGAAGTCGAAATAGAAGAGAAAAAGGACGGCAAAACGAAGATAGTAAAAAAGAATCTCTATCCCGGTTATGTTTTTATTCAGATGGAGTTTTCTGAAGACGCGCTTCTTCTTGTCAAAGAAGTTCCTTTTTCAAGGAAACCGCTTTTCATAGGAGAAAAAAAGAGATTCCAAACGGCGAAACAGAAACAGAGTTTCGCTATGCCTATGGTTATTACGGAAGCCGAGATCCAGAAGATCAAGAGAATGCTGGAAGAGGGCGAGGTTTCCGGTTCTTCCTCTACGATGTACGAGAAAGGCGAGATGATCCTCATCAAAGACGGTCCTTTCGCTGGTTTCAAAGCAGTTATCGACGATGTAAAGGAAGGAAAAGAAAAGTTAGAAGTATTGGTTAATATTTTTGGGCGTTCTACACCCGTCGAGCTTAACTTCTCGCAGGTTGAGAAGGTTGAGGATTAACAATTTTAGAGGAGTAAAACAATGGCTAAGAAAGTAGTCGCAAACGTAAAGTTGCAGATTCCTGCAGCCGCAGCGAATCCGGCTCCTCCCGTTGGTCCTGCACTCGGACAGCACGGCGTAAACATCATGGAGTTCTGTAAAGCTTTCAACGCAAAGACACAGGAACAGAAAGGTTATGTAATTCCTGTAGTCATTACGATTTACAGCGACAGATCATTCACGTTTATTACAAAAACTCCGCCTGCATCCCAGTTGCTTATGAAAGCATTAGACAAGAGTAAAGGATCCGGGGAGCCCAACAAAAAGAAAATCGGTTCTTTGAAGATGGATCAGATCGCTGAGATCGCAAAGATGAAACTTGTCGACCTCAACACGACAGATCTTGAAGCTGCAAAACAAATTATCATCGGAACTGCCCGCAGTATGGGCATCACCGTAGAGTAAGGAGGGGAAAATGGCAGCTTGTGGAAAAAGACTTACAGATGCAGCAAAAAATTTTGACAGAAACGTTAAGTATTCCGTTCAGGAAGCTGTAACGATTCTTCAGAAAAGTGCATCCAAAAAATTCGACGAGACGGTTGAACTTGCAGTTAACCTCGGTATCAACGCAAAGAAATCGGATCAGATGGTTCGTGGTGCTACCGTATTCCCTCACGGTGTCGGTAAAGTTGTAAAAGTCTGTGCTATCGTTCCTGCAGACATGGTCGAGCAGGCTAAGAACGCAGGTGCTGATTTTTACGGCAGCGAAGAGCTTATCGACAAGATCATGCAGGAAGAATGGACTGATTTTGACAAACTGGTCACGATTCCGGCAATGATGGGTAAGATCGGTAAACTCGGTAAGGTTCTCGGAAGAAAAGGTTTGATGCCGAACCCGAAACTCGGTACTGTCAACAACGACATCACCGCGGCGATCAAACTTGTAAAGGCCGGTCGTGTTGAATTTAAAGTCAACAAAGCCGGTGTCCTTTGCTGCATGGTCGGCAAACTCAGCTTCGGTCCAGACAAAATCTATGACAACGTCGTAGAGTTTATCAAAGACCTTCAGAAGTTGAAACCGGCAACGGCAAAAGGCGCATTCATCAAGAAAGTTACGATTTCCTGCACGATGGGACCGGGACTCAAACTTGATGAATCAGCTCTCGCTAACGAGGCTAAGTAGTTTTTTAATAATCGTTTCTGGTCGTAGAAGTCGGGTGCCGAATGGCTTAATTTCCTGTCTGAGACCTGTCATTGTTCTTCGATGACCAGAAGTAAATTGATGGAGTTGCTTAATGGAAAAAAGCAAAAAACAGCAGATCATCGAGGAGATCAAAGATGCACTTTCCAAGGCTTCGTCATGTGTCGTAATTGATTTCAACGGCGTAAACATGGAGACCTTCACTCCTTTCCGTAAAGAGTGTGCAAAAGAGCAGGTCAGACTGCTGGTTGTTAAAAACACTCTTGCGAAACATGCGGTAGAAGGAACTCCTTACGAGGGCATTGCTCAGTTCCTCAGCGGGATGACGGCTCTTGTTCTTACGATGGGAGATCAGGTCAGCGGTGCGAAAGTTGTTAAGAAAATTGCAAAGAAAGACGAACGCATCGTTGTAAAAGCCGGCGCACTGGACGGAAAGATCCTTTCGGCGAAAGAAGTGGAAATGCTCGCAGACCTTCCGAGCAAAGAAGAGCTTCAGGCGAAGCTGCTTGCAACAATGCTTGCTGTACCTCAGAATTTCGTGCGGCTGCTTAACGCTGTTCCGCAGACTTTCGTACGCTTGCTTGCTGCATACAAAGACAAACTTGAACAGGCTTAGTTTTATTAATTTTTTGTTTTATGGAGAAAACAATGACAAAAGAAGAAGTAAAAGAATTTATCAAAGGAATGACCGTTCTCGAACTTTCGGAACTTATTAAAGAACTTGAAGAAGAACTCGGCGTAAGCGCAGCAGCTCCTGTAGCAGTAGCAGCTGGTCCGGCAGCAGCGGCAGCAGCTCCGGCAGAAGAAAAAACAGAGTTCGATGTTATTCTTAAGTCTGAAGGCGCAAACAAACTTAACGTCATCAAAGAAATAAGAACGATCACCGGTCTTGGTCTTAAAGAAGCAAAAGACCTTGTTGAAGGCCACGGCGTTGTAAAAGAAGGTATCTCAAAAGCTGATGCGGAAGCAATCAAAGAGAAACTCGTTGCAGCCGGCGCTGAAATAGAGATCAAGTAAGTTGCTGAAAACATTCTGCATTTTGTTGCAGAACTTATGACTTTTTTGGGGGTAAGGCAGTTTTGTGCTGTCTTACCTGCTTTTTTATTTTTAGCTTATTCGAATTATTCGGAGTGCCGGAAGATATCAGATACCAAACAAAAGAGAGGTAATGATGGGGATCTTAGGACAGCAGAATTACAGAACGAGAAAATGGTTCGGAAAGGTGGCAAAAAACGTTACTGACGTTCCGGATCTTCTTGAAGTGCAGAAGGCTTCTTTCCAGGAGCTGCTCCAGAAAGATGTTGCTCCTGCGGACAGGAAAAAAATCGGCTTGCATAACGCGTTTCTGTCGATTTTTCCGATAACAAGTTTCAACAATGCTATTGAGCTTTCTTACTTGTATTATTCAATCGGCGAACCGCAGTACGATGTCGATGAATGCAAGCTCAGAGGCACGACTTACGAGCTTCCTTTGAAAATAAAGGCTGCTCTGGCTTCTTACGATATTGACGAAAACGGGAACAGGAGCAAACTTAACTCCATTACCGAGCAGGAGGTTCATTTCGGTTCCATTCCATGTATGACCGATTGGGGTACATTTATCATCAACGGAACAGAGAGAGTTATCGTCAATCAGCTTCACCGTTCTCCCGGAACTTTTTTTGACTGCGACAAAAACAAGACTACAAGCGGAAACGAGGTTTATGCTTCGAGGCTTATTCCGTATCACGGCTCATGGCTCGATTTCGAGTTTGATTCGAAAAGACTGCTTTATGTCAAAATAGACAGAAAAAAGAAAATTCTGGCGACTATTTTTCTGAAAGCGTGGGGTTATACTACTCAGGAAATAGTTTCAGCTTTTTATATACCTGAAAAGATATCGGTCCACGACGGTATTCTTGCGAAAGTCGTCTCCCGCGATGACGAAAATCTTTCCAAACAAAAGGTTCCTGTTGATGTTATGGGACCTGAAGACAAAGAAATTGCCAAAGAGGGTAAAAAATTCTCATCCGGTATCCTGAAAAGACTCGAGGCGGCCGGCATAAGCGAGATCGCGCTTCCGGCGGAATATATTCTCGGCAAGCGTCTTTATGCGCCGCTCTGTGATCCTAAAACCGGAGAAGTCTTTGCTAACGTAAACGATGAGATAAACGCTACTCTTCTTGACAACATAATCAAAAAAGGTGTTCAGGAATTTTCGATAATCTACTTCGAAAATATGAATTATTCGCCGTATCTTTCAAATACTCTCAAGGCTGATAAAATCCCGGCCGAAAAGGATTCCAAGTTTTATGATATTTCGGATTCCAATATCGGCAGAAAGGAGAACAACTGGCGTCTTACCGAGGCACAGAAAGAAGCTCTGCTTGAAATTTACAGGATAATGGTGCCTTCGAATCCGGTTAAACCCGAGGTCGCCATATCTTATTTCAGCGGCATTTTCCTTAATCCCGAAAGCTATGACCTCAGCGAAGTCGGCCGTCTGAGAATGAACTACAAGTTCAAGGAAAACAATCCTTTGTCTGAAAGACAGCTTAAGAGGGAAGACGTGATGAATTCTGTCATCTGTCTTCTTGAACTTACCGACGGCAGAGGCAAGATCGATGATATCGACCATCTCGGGAACAGAAGAGTCCGCCTTGTCGGAGAACTTCTCGAAGATGTCTTCAAGACCGGTCTTCTCAAGATGTCGCACAGCATAAAAGAGAAGCTTGCCGGCGGATCTCCTGAAAACAACCAGTCTCCTTATGAAGTCATCAGCTATAAACAGGTTTCAGCAGTTATGAAAGACTTCTTTGCGACTGGTCAGCTCAGTCAGTTTATGGATCATACGAACGTTCTTTCGGAAATGACCCACAAAAGAAGACTTTCGGCACTCGGTCCCGGCGGTTTGACACGCGAGCATGCAGGCTTCGAAGTCCGAGACGTTCACAGAACGCACTACGGGAGGATCTGTCCTGTTGAAACACCTGAAGGTCCGAACGTAGGTCTTATCGTTTCACTTACGACTTTTGCCAGGATAGACAAGTTCGGATATATCGAAACTCCTTACAGAGTCGTCAAAAACTGTCAGGTTACGGATGAAGTAGTCTATCTCGATGCCATAAAGGAAGAGACAGAAGTTATTATGCCTTCTTCTGTAAAACTTGATAAAAACGGTAAGATCATTGACGAAATAGTTATCGCAAGAAAAGACGGTGAACCTGTCAGGGTCCCGCGTGAAGAAGTTACGCTTGTCGACCTTGTTCCGGTACAGCTCGTTTCGGTATCTGCTGCTCTCATCCCGTTCCTTGAGCACGATGACGCAAACAGAGCCCTGATGGGATCGAACATGCAGCGTCAGGCTGTTCCGCTTATCAGAACGGATGCTCCGCTTGTAGGAACCGGTATGGAAAAGTATGTTGCCAGAGACTCGGGCTACACTCTTTTTGCACAGCGTGACGGCACTGTCGTAAAGGTCGATTCGAGCAGGATCGTTGTCAAAGTCGAAGAAGACAACAACGTTGACGTCGATATTTACAACCTTATAAAGTTCAAACGTTCCAACCAGAATACGGCGATAAACCAGCGTCCGGTCGTTTCGGTCGGCGACTTCGTCAGAAAGGGTGACGTCATCGCTGACGGTCCCGCTATAAACCGCGGCGAACTTGCACTCGGCAAAAACGTTCTCATCGCGTTCATGCCCTGGAACGGCTACAACTACGAGGACTCCGTTCTCATAAACCGCAGACTCCTCAAGGACGACTACTATACGTCAGTTCATATCGAAGAGTTCATCTGCGAGGCAAGAGACACCAAGAGAGGTCCGGAAGAAATCACGGCCGATATTCCGAACGCTTCCGACGAGATTCTTAGAAAGCTCGACGAAAGCGGTATCATCAGGATCGGTCAGAAGATAAAACCCGGCGACATCCTTGTCGGTAAGGTAACACCGAAGGGTGAAACGGTCCTCACTCCTGAAGAAAAACTTCTTAGAGCTATCTTCGGCGAAAAGGCGGGCGATGTAAAAGACAATTCGCTTTATGTCCATCCCGGCACGGAAGGTGTTGTCATCGATACGAGGATCTTCTCTAGAAAGGGTGTCAAGAAAGACAACCGTATGAAAGAGCAGCAGCAGGAGCAGATGGATGCCGTCAAGAGAAACCGCGACGACGAAGTCCGCATTATCGAAAAACATACCTACGAACTTATCAGAAAGATGTTTGTAGGCAAAAAGACTGATGCAGATCTGAAGAACGAAAAAGATGCCGTTATCGTCAAGAAAGGTACGGAACTTACTCCGGAAATTCTTGCAACTATTCCTGAAGGCGTTCTCGGAGCTCTCAGCGTAAAAGACAGAGAGCTTCTCAAAACTGCGAAAGAGCTTTTCCTCAATATGAACCGTAAAGTCGATATGGTCAAAAAGATCTACGACAACAAGCTGAAGCAGATCACGAGAGACGATGATCTCACACCGGGCGTTGTAAAATCGGTAAAGGTCTTCGTCGCGGTCAAGAGAAAACTTTCGGTCGGCGACAAAATGTCGGGTCGTCACGGTAACAAAGGTGTCGTTTCGATGCTTCTTCCTGAAGAGGATGTTCCCTACATGGAAGACGGCAGAACGGTCGATATCGTCCTCAACCCGCTCGGCGTTCCCAGCCGTATGAACATCGGTCAGATCTTCGAAGTCCATCTCGGTCTCGGTGCGAGAAAGCTCGGTGAGCAGATCAACCGTTATCTGGAAGAAAACTACGGCGTTGACAAACTCAGAGCAAAACTCAAAGAAGTACTTGATCCGAGTGAAGAAGTTGCAAAAATGATCGACGAGGCTTCGGAAGACGATGTCCGCAGTTTCATCAAATCGATGAAAGGCGGTATCTACACGGCAACACCGGTTTTCGACGGTGCTCAGGAATCGGAGATCAGAGACATTCTCAAGAAGACGGGCGAGCGTGAAAACGGCAAGATGATACTTTTCGACGGCAGAACAGGCGAGCCTTTCGAATCGGATGTAACGGTCGGTGTCATGTACTTCCTCAAACTCCACCACCTGGTCGACGAGAAAGTCCATGCAAGAAGCACCGGTCCTTACTCGCTCGTTACGCAGCAGCCTCTCGGCGGTAAGGCTCAGTTCGGCGGTCAGAGACTCGGTGAAATGGAGGTTTGGGCGCTCGGTGCTTACGGCGCGGCTTACTGTCTGCAGGAATTCCTTACCGTAAAATCGGATGATGTCGAAGGAAGAAAGAAACTTTACGAAGCCATCGTCCGCGGCAAGACCAAATACGAAATGGGGATCCCGGCGTCGTTCTCCGTCCTTGTAAAAGAGATGCAGAGCCTCTGCCTTAACGTAAATTTGATTGAAGATAGATAGGAGGATACCTTGAAAGACATTTACAAAGTTTTCGACAAGTCGAAAAGCAGTTTTGATTTTAAGGCTATTGAGGTATCTCTTGCTTCGCCTGAAAAGATCCTCGAATGGTCTTACGGTGAGGTAAAAAAGCCCGAAACACTCAATCACAGGACCTACAAGCCTGAAAAGGACGGTCTTTTCTGCGCTAAAATTTTCGGTCCGATCAACGATTATGAGTGTCTCTGCGGCAAATACAGAAGGATGAAATACAAAGGCATCGTCTGCGAAAAATGCGGTGTCGAAGTTATCGAATCCAAGGTAAGAAGAGAGAGGATGGGACACATCACGCTGGCGACTCCGGTTGCACACATCTGGTATGTCAAAACCTCTCCTTTCTATATCAATACGCTTTTGGGAATGAGCAACACGAACCTCAGCAGCGTCATCTACTGCGAGGGCTATGTCGTTCTCAGATCAGAAATCAAAGGCGTTGTCAAAGGGCAGTATCTTGAGGAGGAGCAGTATAACGAACTTCTCGAAAAATACGGTCCCGACCAGATCTACGCCGAAACGGGTGCGGCTCCGCTGAGACAGCTCCTCGAAGAGATGGATCTCGTTGCCGTAAAGAAGGAAGTCGAAGAAGAACTTGCAAACTGCGGTGACAAGAACCAGCAGGCTAAGCTGCAGAAAAGGATCAATGTTTTCAATAAGTTCATCCGTTCGGGCGAAAGACCTGAAAACATGATCCTCACCGTTCTCCCCGTTCTTCCGCCCGACCTGAGACCGCTCGTTCCGCTTGAAGGCGGCAGCAGATTTGCGACAAGCGACCTCAATGACCTCTACAGAAGAGTCCTCAACAGAAATATCCGTTTGAAAAAACTTATGGATTTGGGTGCTCCCGACGTTATCATCAAAAACGAAACGAGAATGCTTCAGGAAGCAGTCGACGCGCTTTTTGACAACACGAAAGTGCACAGACCTGTCCAGGGTGCAAACGGCAGGGCGTTGAAATCACTCAGTGAGATGCTCAAAGGTAAGAGCGGCCGTTTCCGTCAGAACCTTCTCGGAAAACGTGTCGACTACTCAGGCCGTTCGGTTATCACGGTCGGTCCGGAACTCAAACTGCACGAGTGCGGTCTTCCGAAGGTCATGGCTCTCGAACTTTTCAAGCCGTTCATCTACAACAAACTTTACGAAAGAAATCTCGTAAGTACCGTTAAGGCCGCTAAAAATATGGTCGAGGCGGGCGAAGATGTCGTATGGGAGATCCTTGAGGATGTCGTAAAAGAGCATCCGGTCCTTCTCAACCGTGCTCCTACGCTTCACAGACTCGGTATCCAGGCTTTTGAACCGGTCCTCATCGACTCAAAGGCGATCAGGCTCCATCCGCTCGTCTGTGTTGCGTTCAACGCAGACTTCGACGGCGACCAGATGGCGGTTCACCTTCCGCTCAGCATTGAAGCTCAGCTTGAGAGCCGCGTTCTTATGATGTCGACGAACAACATACTTTCTCCGGCATCGGGTACTCCGGTAATCTCTCCGGCGCAGGATATGGTCCTCGGTCTTTACTACCTGACCACTGCAAAACCCTATTCGAAGGGCGAAGGCAAGGTCTTCTATTCCGATACTGAAGCATTGATGGCGCGCGATTCGGGTATCATCGACTGGCAGTCGATAATCAAAGTCAGGATCGACGGCAGGATATACACAACGACTGCGGGGCGTTTGCTTATCTGGGCTGTCACACCGAAACAGCTCGGTTTCGACACGATCAACAGGCAGCTCAAAAAAGGCGACTGGACTGCAATTCTTGATAAAAGTTTCAGAGTCGCAGGCGGAAAGGCTACAGTCGTTTTTGCCGATAAGATCAAAAACCTCGGTTACCAGTACTCGACAAAGGCTGCATATTCGATTTCGATAGATGATATCAAGATCCCTGCTGAAAAGGCGGATATTATCGCAGAGACCGAAAAATCGGTCCGCGAAGTCGAAAACCAGTATGCAAACGGTAACATCACGAAGTCTGAAAGATACAACAAGATCGTCGACCTTTGGGGCGTAGCCAACGAAAGAGTCACCAAAAAGATGATGGAAGGTCTGAAGGAAAAGAAGATCGAACACCCGCTCTGGGGCGAGATCATCATGCCTTCCGAAAACTCGGTCTACGTCATGGCGGACTCCAAGGCCAGAGGTTCTCAGGATCAGATCAGACAGCTCGGCGGTATGCGCGGACTTATGTCGAAACCGAACGGCGACATCATCGAAACGCCTATTCTTGCAAACTTCAAGGAAGGTCTTGACTCCCTTGATTACTTCACGTCGACGCACGGTGCAAGAAAAGGTTCTGCCGATACGGCTCTTAAGACTGCAAACTCAGGTTACCTCACGAGAAGACTCGTCGATGTCGCTCAGGATGTTGTCGTAGTTGAAGAAGACTGCGGTACGAACAGCGGTATCGATGTCGAGGCAATGCTCAATGAATCGGGCGAGATCATTGCGCCCCTCAAAGAGAGGATCCTCGGCAGAGTCGCTCTTGACGATATCGAAGATCCGGATACCGGCGAAATCATTCTTGAAGCCAACACGATGATAGACGAAGCTGCGGCCGACAAGATAGTCAATCTCGGTATCGACAGCGTCAGGATCAGATCAGTCCTTACATGCAGAAGTCCTTTCGGCGTCTGTGCGAAGTGTTACGGCAGAGACCTGGCACGCGGTCACATCGTAAATGTCGGTGAAGCTGTCGGATTCATTGCGGCACAGTCGATCGGTGAGCCCGGGACCCAGCTTACGATGAGAACTTTCCACGTCGGCGGTGTTGCTTCCGGTAAAAGTGAAAAGTCAAGCCATGAATCGAAAAGAGCCGGCAAGGTCGTTTACAGAGATATAAAACTTCTCCAGAAACCTGACGGGACCTACGTCGTAATGAACAGGAACGGAAAAATCGTCATTCAGGACGACAAGGGAAGAGACAGGGAAAAATATCCTGTAACCTACGGAACGAACCTCAAAGTTGCAGACGGTTCCGATGTCGCAGAAGGAACGATCCTTGCAGACTGGGATCCATACAACGATCCGATCATCGCCGAAACCAACGGTGTCATCGCTTATGAAGACCTTGAAAACGGTATCACGATGAGGGAAGAACAGGATTTCAACACCGGTCTTACCAAAACGGTCGTAATTCCTACCCGTGATGCGAAGATGTCACCTCAGCTCCTCATTACTGAAGAAGGTAAAAAAGGAAGAAAGACCGCGAAAAAACTCGAAAGAGGCGAAGCGGTCTACCACCTTCCGGTCAACGCATACATTGAAGTTCCGAACGGTGCTCTGGTCAACCCCGGCGATGTTCTTGCAAAAGTTCCGAGAGCGGCAAGAAAGACGAAGGATATCACAGGCGGTCTTCCGAGGATCAGCGACCTTTTCGAAGCAAGAAAGACCAAAAATCCTGCAAAAGTATCGGAAATTTCGGGTATCGTTTCGATTACCAGCGAAGGTAAAAATACAAAGAGCAAACGTATGATCACGGTCACTCCGGTTGACGGCGGTGAAGCAATGGAACCTGTCCAGATCCCGAAGGAAAAGCACATCAACGTCCACGACGGCGATACGGTCGAAGCGGGTGAAGCTCTTATCGAAGGAACGATCGATCCGCACGACATCCTGCGTATCAGCGGTGAAGTCGCTGTTGCAAAATTCCTTGTTCAGGAAGTCCAGAGGGTTTACAAACTTCAGGGTGTTCCGATCAACGACAAGCACATCGAAATCATCGTCAAGCAGATGCTCAAGAAGAGAAAAGTTATTGATCCGGGTGATACGATGCTTATGAAAGACGAGCTCGTCGAGAAGGAAAAACTTGAGAAGATAAACCGCATCACTGAAGAAAAAGGACTCAAACCGGCAACATGGGATGTCGTTCTTCTCGGTATCACGAAGGCAGCTCTCAATACAGAAAGTTTCTTCTCGGCAGCCAGCTTCCAGGAGACGACAAAAGTTCTTACGAATGCAAGTGTCGAGAGGAAAAAAGATATTCTCCGCGGTATCAAGGAGAATATTATCATCGGAAAGATCATTCCGGCCGGAACAGGGTTCCCAAAATACAGCGAAGCAAATTACGAAATCAAAATTCCGGGAATGGAAAATGCCGAAATTGCACTGGAAGATGAAGATATCGCAACGAAAACTGCAAGGACTTCGTTCCGTGCAAGCAGAAGACTGGCTGATATAGACATGGAAGGTGCTTTTGATTTCAGCAATATCTCCGACGGTATGGAAGGCGGCGAGGAAGGCTTCAGTGAAACTGACGACATCCCGTCCGGTAAAGACGAAGAATAAAGATTTTGCTCCTTATTGTTGTTGTGTGACCCCGCTCCGGCGGGGTTTTTTTTATTTCAAAACAAGTGTTTTTGTTCTTAAAAATGTCGAAATTTGCGTAAAAAATGGTAAAATGTCCCGCTTTTTGAGTTTTTTAAACGGAGCGTTATGAGCGAACTTAATGAGCCGGTAAAGGCGAATCTCACGATTTCAGTTATGTTCAGAGACGAGTCACTGCTTGAAGAGACAAGAGGTATCCTCGAAAGAAAATACGGAGAAATCGATGCGATTTCAGAGGTTTATGATTTTTCTTCGATATCACCGTACTACGATCCGGAAATGGGCAGCGGCATAAAAAAGATCGTTTTCAGCTTCAAAGAACCGGTTCCGCGTGATACCCTCAAGGATGTCAAACTTTTCTGCGTGGAGCTTGAAAAAAGATATTCCGGGAACGGGAACAGGCTCGTAAACCTTGATCCGGGCTTGGTCACGCTCGAAAATTTCATTCTTGCGACAGGCAAAAACTACAGCCACAGAATTTATCTGGGAAGCGGCGTTTTCGCCGAAGTTACGCTCATGTTCGGCAAAAAAAACGTCATAAAGGAGCTTCCGTGGAGTTACCGCGACTATCTTTACGAACCTGCGCGTTCGTTTCTGCTCGAAGTCCGCGAACTGTATCGGGCGAAAAGGGCGGCGCTTTTGAAAAATATGGAGAATTGAATTGAACCTCATCGTCTTTCCTCTTAAACACGAAAACCCTTTTCCGAACAAGGTCCCGACGGGAACAGTAACGAAAATCCACGATAATCTGATGCTTTTGTGCTCAGGAATGGGCAGTACCGGCGTTCTTGCTTTAGGCAGGGCACTTGCCGAATACCCGGAAATAAAGACCGTGTGCGAATTCGGCACGGCGGCTTCGGTCTCGAAAGGTGTTGTCGGACATATTTACGAATGCACCACTTTCTGCGATTTCAACGGCGGGATAATCGCTTCGGCGCAGAGCTTCACCGGTCTTCCTACTGCGGCTGTAACGGGTGACGACAGGCTTTACACTGGCGGAGAATACGATTGGGCGGATCTTCTTGAAATGCCGCTTCTCTACACGATGGAAACTTTGCGCTTCCGCAATATAACCCTTGAATTCAAAAAGCATTTTTTCTCGGTCAGGCTTGTTTCCGACCAGGGCAGAGGCGACATCAGAGAGCAGGTGACGCAGGAACTCGGCAAGGCGAAAAAGCAGATCCGGGAGATTTTTTCCGTTTTTGAAAATCTCTCGGTTTAGGGTGTTTTATGTCCGGAAATTTCAATTTCAAAATTTATAAAAGCAATAAACTGGAGAATGAAAAATTTCTCCGAAAAGCTCTTGCGATAATAAGGGAACTTGCAGAAAAGGCTCCGCTGAAAAAGAAAAGCATCATAGTTCAGAGTGAAGGAATGGCGCGCTGGCTTACGCTGAAAGCTGCAACGGACACAGGTGTTTTTGCAAATTTCGAATTTGTTTCGCCTGACGTTTTTTTGAGAAATTTCGCCGAAAAATATTTCGGAATAACGGCAGATTCGGTTTACAACAAAAAAAATGCCGAATGGCTGCTCTATTCACTGCTCAGGAACGAAAAATCGGGGAGAACGGGAAAATATATCGGTGGAAACGATGCGCGCGCCTTCAGATTCAGCAGGGTAGCCGCCGATCTTTTTGAGCAGTATTTCGTCTATCGTCCTAATATGATGAAGTCCTGGCAGGACGGAAAAAAAACGGCATCAGACAGCAGTGAGGCGTGGCAGTTCGATATATTCCGCAGACTTGCGGAAAACGGGAATGCCGGGCTGCAGAGTTTTGCACAGCTTTTCAAAGAAAAATGCAAAGATGCGCCTTTGGAAAACGCCGATTATCCGGATACTCTGATGCTGTTCGGTATTTCGATTATGAACAAGTATCAGCTCGATATGTTCCAACACATTTCGCGCCTTTTTCCGATCCGTCTTTTTTCAATGTCTCCGAGTCGGGAATTCTTTTCGGTGTCGAAGAAAAAAGGCGGCTTTAACAGCGTCGGGAAGCCTGAACTTTCAGCAGAAGATCTGCCTGACACTTTTTTCGGGAGATTCTGTGCCGCAGGACTCGACTTCCTGAATTTTACAAGCGGTTTGCCCGATGAGGACGATTTTGAAACACCGGCCGCAGAAACGCTTCTCGCATCGATCCAGCGCGATATTCTCGGCGATCTGGAAGTTCCGGAAAAGGCTGAAAACGATGACTCGGTTCAAATCATATCCTGCCGTGACAAAATGCGCGAAATCGAAGTCCTGAAGGACAAACTTCTTGAACTGTTCAGCATGGACGAGACTTTGAGACCTGAGGACATTGCGGTCATGGCTCCGAAAATCAATGATTATGTTCCTTATATCACGGCAGTTTTCGGGGGGACCGATCCGAATGACAAAACATTCATTCCGTGGGTGATTTCCGACAGGACTTTTTCAAGCGAAAGCAGGATCGCAGCGGCTTTTCTTGAAATATTGAAGCTCGGCAGCTCAAATTTCGAAAAATCGAAAGTCCTTTCCATTTTCAGAACGCCCAGTGTCTGTGCAAAATTCGGTGTCGCTGAAAAAGCTCTCGGAGAGATAGAAAAATTTCTTGGCGAAAGCGGCGTCCGCTGGGGACTTGATGCCGGTTCTAGAGGTGAAATCTGCGGGGGCACCGGGCAGAACACCTGGGATTTCGGTCTTTCCAGGATAATGATGAGCCAGCTTATGCCGTTTGCGGAAAACGGGGACGGTTTTGACGGCATTCTTCCGATGGAGTCCGTTTCAAAAGAGGATTTTGAGAATATTTCCGGTTTTATTACGTTCGCAAAGGAGCTTTTCCGTTATTCAAAAATCCTTTCTGCAGCAGAGAAAACACCGTCCGAATTTAAAAATCTGCTTGAAGAAATGCTTGATTTCTTCTTTGCATGCGGCCGGAACGATATCTGCGCCAAAGAAGAGATCCGTTACATCAGAAGCGTGACAGACGATTTCGCCGAAACTGCGGGGAAATTCACGGACACCCTCTCTTTTGACGCGCTTCTTCAGTATCTTGAAGATGAACTAGGCAGAGAGCGGCCGGGCAGGGGATTTTTGTCGGCAAAAGTGAACTTCTGCTCGCTCAAACCTCTGCGGGCACTTCCTTTCAGGGTGATTTACCTCGTCGGCATGGGCGACGGCGAATTCCCGCGCAGCGAAAACCGGTATGCGTTCGATCTGACGCAGAAAAAGGAGCAGGGAGCATCTTTGCCGCGTTCCGTGAGGGACAACGACAAATACCTTTTTGCGGAAGCGGTCGTTTCGGCGCGTGAAAAACTTTTCATAAGCTATGAAGCCAGAGATTTTTCCGAAGATTCCAAGAAACACCGCCGCGCGGCGATGCCGGTTCAGATCCTGGAAAAATATATCGAGGCGAAAACGGGCGTGAAGGCGGAAGATTTGGAGACGAAGTATCCGGTGCAGCCTTTTTCTTCGGAGTATTTCAGGGAAGACGGCGTTTTCAAAACTTTTTCGAAGAGGGATTTCAAGCTGGCACAGGCAGTGTTTCACGTGGAACAAAATGCGCCGGGTCCAGATGTGGAGCGGGTTTCAGAGCAGGTCCCGGATCAGAAAACGGAAACAGAGACCGACCTTGAAAAACTGGCTTCATTCTTCAAGGATCCGATAAAATTCTATCTCACAAAAACTCTTAAAATCACCTTGCCGGATGATTCCTCTGAAAGCGGGGACGAAGAACTTTTTGATTATTCCGGCGACAATCTGCTTGCCTACAATATCCGCAGGACATATATCAATATGGCGCAGAGTATGAAGGATCCGGAGCCTGATGAATTGGACGCCGCTTTTATCCGGCGTATGAAAAATGAAGGGAAAATCCCTTTCGGGGCCTTCGGTGATGCGGAATTGAAAGGATTCGCGGAAGATTCGAACCTCTCCGCTCTTGCCGGGAACATAACCGGAAAGAGGCTTGATTTTGAGGATATCGCGCTCGATTTTGAAGATCTGTCTCTGAAATTGTACGGGAGGATAAAAAATATAGAGCGGCCTGACTGCATGATCCTTGTCTATCCTGTGAAATGCAGGGAGAAATACCAGATCGAAGCTGTTACCCGCCATCTTGCTGCAAATGCCGCCGGGCTGAATGCCTGCACCTTACTCTGTTTTATCGACAAGACCTTCACTTTGGCAAAACCGGGTGAAAACGATGCGAAGAGAGATCTCGCCGTATTCTTGAAACTCTGGAAATTCGGAAAAAGACATTTGCCGCTTTTTGATCCGGAACTGATTGCAAAAACTGCCGGCATGGCACCTGAAGATGTTCCGGCGGCGGTCACCTCTTTTTTTGAGGAAAAATGGCTTAAAAGAAATGAAGAACGTATGTTTCTGTCGCAGGAATTTCTTGTCGCAGCAGAGCAGTTTCTGCAGCGGAAAGAACATTTCCTGAAAGAATTTCCTGTTGAGGAAGTTTTGGAAACAGGCAGACTTTGGAGTAAATTTTATTCATCAAAGAGGGGCAAAAACGGTATATGAGCGATAAAACCGTTGATTTTCTTGTGGAAAGCGGCGAAGCAGAGCCGGAAAAACTTAAAACGGTGACTGAAGAAACGCCGGGCAGATACGAAATCGTCGAGGAGCTCGCCCGCGGCGGTTCAGGAAGGATCCTTGTCGTTGAGGACAGACATGTCGGCAGAAAAATCGCCATGAAAGAGCTCCTTTCGGATATCTCGAAAGCTCCTTCCAGAGATGATGATCCGCAAACTACGGCAATAAGGAACCGCTTTCTGCGCGAAGCGAGGGTAACGGGAAGGCTGGAACATCCGTCGATCGTGCCCGTTTACGAAATCGGCTGTCATTCAAACGGCTCGTTCTACTACACAATGCGCCTGGTCAAAGGAACAACTCTGCTGACTGCGATAAGGAAATGCCGCAGTGTGCAGGAAAGGCTTGAGCTTCTTCCTCATTTTTACAATGTCTGCAACGCTGTCGCTTATGCCCACAGCAAAGGAGTCATAAACCGTGACCTCAAACCTTCAAACGTGATGATCGGTGAGTTCGGCGAAACAGTCGTGCTTGACTGGGGGCTTGCAAAAATCAAAGGTTCTGCTGAAACGGTATTTGTGCGCCACGAGGATGAGGATGTCGGAAAAACCGTTGTCGGACAGGCGATAGGGACACCTTCCTACATGCCTCCGGAACAGGCCGAGGGCAATATCGGCGAGATAGACGAAATTTCCGATATCTACTCGCTGGGAGCGATACTTTACCAGATCCTGACAGGCAGGACGCCGTTTACAGGGAGGACGACAGACGAAATACTCCAGAAAGTCCTCAACGAGGATATCGAAAGCGCTGTCGAAAGGGATAAAGAGATCCCGCCGGAACTTGCGGCAGTCGCTGAAAAGGCACTCTCAAAGAATAAAGAAGACCGTTACGCTTCGGTCGGGGAGATGATCGACGACCTTTCAGCGTATATGTCGGGCAGAAAAGTCAGGGTTTACCGCTATTCGGTTTTTGAAAGTCTGAAATTCATTGCAGCCCGGCATAAAGCGGCTTTCACCGCAGGAGTCGTCATTTTTGTGATAACTTTCATCGCGGTACTGCAAATCGCGGTTTCTTTCCACAGAATGAATATTGCAAGGCGGGAAGCAGAACACGGGAAAATAACGGCAAACTACCGCACGGCGCAGGCTTTCAGTGAAAAATCGAACAAACTCGACAGCGAAAAAAGCTACATTGCATCCAGGATTTATGCGGCTGCTGCGATGTATTACAATCCGCTCAACAAAAAAAGTCCGGAGTACAGTGCCGGATTTTCGGCTCATTCGGGAGATCCCGAAGATATGCTTTCCAGCGCCGCTTCAAAGTTCTACATAAAGAGTTTTCACCGCGGAGCGACTTTCGAGCGCGACATTCCGATAGGCTGCAAAGTGACATCCGCCGCAGTTTCACACGACGAGAAAACCGTTGCGACAGGCTGTGACAACGGAACGGTGACTCTTTTCAACTTTCCGGCACTTACCGAAATATACAAATTCGATCTCGAAGGCAGAGTCGTGAGATTCGGTTTTTCCGATGACGACAAAAAACTCTCCGTTTCTCTTTCGGAAGACAGAAATTTCGTTATAGATATTCAGGCAAAAACCGCTGAAACCTCTGTTGGAAGGACGTTTGGCGGCAGTCATGCCGAATTTGCAGACCTGTTTTCAAAATGGTATCAAAAAGAAAACGACAAAATTTCGTCTTTTGCCCTTTCACCTGACGGAAAAATTCTTCTCGCAGGAACTGAAAGCGGCAGGACAGCCGTTTTTTCAATGGAAACGAAAGAGCTCGTAAACACACTTTCGTTCAGGACTTCTCCACTTCTGGATATAAACTTCCAAAAAGATTCGGCCTATTTCGCGACCGCTTCAAAAGAGGGGAAGATCGTTGTCTGGGAAACCAGAAAACTTGCCCCGCTTTTTGTTATAGACGGTCACGGCGCTGCAGTCCGCGCGGCATTTTTTGCGGGTGATGACAAAATCGTTTCGGCGGGAGAGGACGGACTTCTTCGTGTCTGGAAAAGGCATGGCAGGCAAGTGACGCAGCTCTTCGATATAGCGTCGGATGATGTCAGAAAAGCCGCATTCTTAAAAGGTTTGGGATCGATTTTTGCTTTAAGCGGCAGCAAAATTTCGATTGTATCAAAAAATGACGGGATCCTGTTCGAGCATGAAGAAAAATTTCAAGTGACAGACGCTGCTGTATCTTCAGACGGAAGATATGCCGCGGTTGCGGGAAAAGGAGCGGTACTCAGGCTTTACGACAGGGAAAATGCGGGAGAGAAGGATATTGAGCTTAAAGAAGAGATCCGGTCGGTTGATATCTCGCCTGACAGCGACCACGCAGCAGTCATGGGAGACAGCGGGATCCATCTTGTTTCTCTAGATAAAGACGAAGTCAAAAGCAGCAGATGTGTGCGGAACGGCGCTGTGAGACCAGTATTTTCGCCCGGCGGCAAAAAACTGGCGGCACTCTGCGGCAGCACGATAACGATTTTTGCAGTACCCGGTTTTTCAGTTTTGAATGAAGTGAAAATCGAAGGAAGAAAGGCGGTTTCCCTTGGATTTATGCCGGATTCGACTCTTTTGGCGGGTTTTGACAAAGGGATCCTCAGCCACATCGACACTTATGACAATTCGATCATGGATTTCAGCGGGAAATTTGATCCGTCGGATAAGATCGCAGTCTCTTTCGACGGGACTTTTGCGGCAACCGTCGCTGCTCATAACGGCGTGAGGATCTGGAATGTGCCTGAACACAGGCTCTTCCTCACTATTTCGACCGAAAAAGAGCCGGGATGCCTGATTTTTGCAAGGGACAAGAACTTCCTCGGAATATGTACCGGCGGAAAAATCAGATTTTATCCGCTCGTGGCACCCGAGCTTGAACTTACTCCGGCAGAACTTCTTCACAAAATGGAGCGCGAGGCCGGCATGAAACTTAAAGACTTTTATCTGGAAACTCTCACAAGCGAAGAAATTTCCAAAGAAGAAGGGGGAATTTAATTTTTGGCGCCGCCGGGATCCCGGAATTACGGGATTCCGTGATAACGATAAGATTGCGGCGGCATGTTTTTTGTGCTATAAAGCGCCGTTTTTTGTCATTTTGAGAGGATAAGATGTCTGCAGTTTCTTCAATCGAAACCCCGAAAACCAACCTTAACAAGATAACTTTTGATGACGGAAAAGTGCTTTATCTCATAGGTACGGCGCACGTTTCAGGCGATTCCGTGAAATTTGTCGAAGAGTGCATAAACGAATTCGAACCCGATACCGTCGCGGTCGAACTCGACAAAAACAGGATGGATGTCCTTAAAAACCGCAAAAAATACGAAGAAACCGACATCATCGATATTTTCAAGAAGAAAAAAGTGCTTTTTTTCACGGTTCAGCTCATCATGTCGGGCTATCAGAAGAAAATTGCCGAAAAAACAGGTTCCGCTCCAGGTTCCGAGTTTAAAAAGGCGATCGAACTCGCGGAAGAGAAGGATCTCAAGCTCGTAAATGCAGACCGCGATATTTCCGTTACGTTGAAACGGACAATCAACGCGATGACCTTCAAGGAAAAGGTGAAATTTTTTACCGGAATGCTTTTCGGAGACGACAAGGACGTTGATGAAAAGGCGATCGAAGAGCTGAAAAAAGGGGATATGCTGATGCAGATAATCGGTGAGATGCAGGATGAATTTCCTTCGCTCAAAAGGACGATTCTTGATGAAAGAGACCGCTATCTTGCGGCGAATATCGCACAGAATTTAGGTGAAAAAACGGTCGCTGTCGTCGGCGCGGCGCACGTTCCCGGCATTCTGCGCAGACTGCAGGAGGAAAAACCGGAAAAAGATAACCTTGACGACATCAATTTCGTTCCAAAAGGCTCGAAAATCACGAAAATGATTCCGTGGATAATCCCTGTTCTCATTATCGGAATGTTCATTTACGGATTTTTCAACGGCAATGCTCCCGACACGCTGGAAGCGGCGATCTGGTGGATTGTGATAAACGGCACGCTTTCGGCACTCGGCTGCGCGCTTGCTCTGGGACATCCGCTCACTATTCTGGCTGGATTTATCGCTGCTCCGATAACGAGTCTCAACCCGACGATCGGTGCCGGGATAGTCACAGGTCTGGTACAGCTTTATCTCGTGAAACCGCGTGTGATCGACCTTGAAACTGTTTCGCAGGATACTACAAAACTCAAAGGATGGTGGAAAAACAAACTTTCGCGTGCTCTGCTCGTATCGCTGTTTTCATCAATCGGGAGTTCGATCGGAACTTTTGCGGCGCTGCCTTTTCTGATGAAACTTCTGGCTTAGCAGGAATTGCAGGAAGGGACGCGTTCCTTAAGCTCTTATAGTCACACCCTGGATCCTAATCAAAACTCAGGCTAAGGTCGTCGATGCAGAATCTGTCATCGCCGCCGTTTGTTTCATTGTCTTTTCTGTAATTGAAAGTCAAAGTATGATTTCCGGCAGACAAATCAACACTTTGACTGGTCCAGCTCGACCATCCTGTTATTTTGCTGCCTGTATAGAAATCTCTGCTGCTTATCCAGTTCTCGCCGTCATAGTAAACATTCAACTCGTCGTGTTCTTCGCATGTTCCTTTCAGATAAAAGGAAACTGTTCCGTCAGCCGGCATATTTATGTGTATAATCATGGTTGAATTTGAGTTGTAAAACATGCTGTTGGAACATAATGCGTAAGCTCCCGAGTATCCTCCAAATGCTGACCTTTGTGCCCATTGATTCGAAGAACCGCCTTCATTAAATTGTATATAGATGAAATTTGACGAATAAGTTGAAGAGTTTACATCTTCAAAACTGTATGAGGATGCAACGCATGGAGAATTTATCCCGGCGTATCCTTCTTCGCAGCTGCACACATATTTATCCAATGCTGTTGCGGTGCATTCGCCGGTCGAATGCTGACCGCAGCGGTAACAAGGATTTATGCAGTGAGATTCATGATCGTCCCAGAAATATCCTTCATTCTTGCATCCGCATTCGTAGTTTACGGAAGTTTTCGGGGTGCATGTCGATTAGTCAGTGCCGCAAGGATTTGCATTGCACGGATTCGTTAAGCATTCACTTCCGTTCCACCATTCTCCTTCCATGCAGGGGTCATTGTGGACGCAGAGAACATTATTTTTTCCGGTTTTGCTTTCAATAGTCCAAGTACCGAAAGAATGTAGTGTAAAAGCGCTGCCGCTGACCTCATAAAGCGAAGATGATGTCCAGAACTCACGCGAATCACTTGCTGTTGCATCCGATATTTCAGGGAAATTTGAACTGCCGTCGTTGTCGATCAGTGATGCAAGTTCGTTATTGTTGGGAAGCCGCCAGTTGCTCAAGCCTGCGTGTTCCAGATTTTCGCAGTATGCAAGAGCATTTTTCCAGTTCTTTTTGCTGTCCTCGGGATCCTTCTGCCAGATAAGGCGCGTCGTCGAATCGGTGACGATTTCAAAGTTACTGCCGCCTGAGGAAACTGTAGAAGAATGCAGATCTGCATCAGGTATTGTGTTCCCGCGGACACATCGGACTGCGTAGAAAAGATCTTTGCTTGTATCATTTATATAATAGTAACTGTCGTAGTAGCTGTCAAATACGATCAGTGCAGTATCTTCACTTCTTTCCTGCGATGTCCACAAATAACGGCCATGTCCCAACTCCCAGTCGATCGGATTATACTTCAGGCTGAAGAACTCCTTTACGGACGGAAGTCTCCAGTCGTCATGCCCTGCATAAACCAAATCATTGCAGTAATCGACAGCATCATACCAGTCAAGCTGATCCGCTTCCGTCGAATACAGTTGCTGCCATTCAAGCTCTAAAGTGCCGTCAATGATAACCGAGTCACCTTCGACAGTCTCTGCTCTGAAATCTCTCGGAGCGCAGAAGCCTTTTTTTGCATACTGCCAGTCCTGACCGAAGAAATCTTCACCTTGTGACGGACAAGCTATTACGCCTGAATTGTCGGAACACAAGTTCTTTCCAGTGCAGACTCTTCCCAAAGTTATCGGCACGCACTGAGTGCTGTCCCAGAAATATCCTTCGTCGCAGCCGCATGAATATTTGTTCCAGTCTGTCGATGTGCAGACATGAGTCGAGTGCGGAATATCGGCGCACGGATCGGCATCACACGGATCAAGGCAGGCTGAACCGTCCCAGAAAAATCCGCTGTCAGCGCATTTGCAGACATGATCCTGATAAGACGTGGGAACGCAGACTGCATCTTCATAAGCCGGACCTCCGCATGAATCGGCACTGCACGGATTTACGCACTCGGAGCCGTTCCAGAACTTGTCGTCACCGCAGACACCTGAACGGACACAGCGGACAACTGCAGTATATTGATATCCTCCATTAACCTTGTAAGTCGAGTCAAATGTCGGAATAAGTGTAGAAAGATTCCAATAATAAGCCTGCGACCCTATAGAGTCGGCAGACCACAAGTTTTCACCCCACTCAAAGATCGGAGTCGGATTGTAGACATCGTCGTTGGAGGCAAGTTCGTTCGTATTCGGCAGACGCCAGTCGGTTAAACCTGCATAATCCAGATTTTCGCAGTATGAAAGCGCATTCTGCCAGGAAACAATAGTATATGTTTTCTGCCACATAAGTCCTGTTGCACTATCTTTGACGACTTCATCGCCGTTTATTTCAGAAACAATAAATTCTGCTGCAGGCAGCTCGTTTCCGCGGACGCAGAATGCAAACTTGTATTCAGGTATAGCATACTCGATATAATGAGTATAGTTTGAAGGCAGCCATTTATGGTATCCTGATGACCATACCAAAGCACCGTCTTCACTTGTAGACCAAATAGGATCTTCGTTTTTATCCGATACGAAGCTGGAAGTCCAATAGTAGTAGTCGTAATAATAAAATCCGTCTGCCAGGTTTTGTTTAGAGTAATCAAAAACTGCCATCATTTCATAGTGAGTCGGCAGACGCCAGTCACGGTGACCGCCGTATTCAAGATTTTCGCAGTATTCAAGAGCTGTTTCCAGCGAATTGAAAGATGAAGAGAAATTCTTCTGCCACTCAAGACCGGTATTGTTATCGAAAACAGTAGGTTCATTTTCGACTGAATCATTGACAGAAAGGTTTCTTGCGGCACATATTCCTTTTGCCGCGTACTGTGAAGGCTGACCGTAGAAATTTTCACCCTCTTCCGGGCAGGGGATATTCCGTTCGTTGTCGGAACAACCTTCGGTGATAGTGCAGATATTGCCCAGAGCGAGCGGCTTTTTGTCGGTGCAGCCCTGACCATCCCACCAGTAGTAGCCGTCGCTGCATTCGCATTTGTAGTCAACTATGCTTGTTGCAGTGCAGGTGCCGGTCGAATGTGCGTCGGTGCTGCAGGGATCGGCTGCGCCGGAACACGGACTTACGCACTTTTCGCCATCCCAGAAGAATCCGTCGTTGCATCTGAAGACGCATTCGTTGTCAACTGCGGTCTTGCTGTAGCTTCCGGTTTTTGACGGTTCCCAGCCGCTTCCGTTCCAGGTCTGGGTGATCGAAGTATTCCACCACCAAGCGTTGTCTGCAAGTCCTTCACAGGTAGCCGGCTGCTCATCTGCATCGCAGCTCTCTCCGTGCCAGGTGTAGTGTTCGCTGCATTTGAAGCGGCATCTGTTCTCAACAGGATCTTCGCTGAATGCCGCATCAGTCGTGATATCCCAGCTGCATGAAGTTTCGGTGTCGTTGCAGACCCACTGCTGAACTATCATGCCCGAATCGTGCCACTGCGCGTTGTCAGGAAGCGTATTTGCTGAACCGCAGTTGACGATTTGTGTCTTTCCGACACAGTCATCGCCGTTCCAGACATAACCTTTGTCAGTGTTGCAGACAAAGCGGCATTCGTTCGGGTTCGGAGTTTCGTTGTACTGGCCGGTCAGACTCGGATACCAGTCGCAGTCGTCTTCGTCGTCGCAGGTCTGGTCGATCGAAGAGTAGATGTTCCAGTGGCCGTGCTTCGGCAGACTGTTGAGATCGCAGTTCGAGTGAAGGACTGTATCAAGTTCGCACCTTGAATTGTTCCAGTGGAATCTTGATTTGCAGCCGCAGATGAAAGTTCCTGCAGTTGCAGTGCAGACGCCTGTCGAATTTTTGATGTTTCTGCAGGGCTCGAAGCTGCATGCGTCAACGCAGTCGTTTCCGATGCACTCGTTTTCGCTCCTTACGCAGAGGACGTAGTTCGTTTCCGATTTTGTTTCGGCTGAAATGCTTCCGTCTGCAAAACCGACTGCCCAGGCTGCGGTTGCTGCGGTGACCGAGCTTGTCGATGTCCAGAATTTTTTGGCTGCGATCCCGGGGAAACTGCTCATAGCTTCGTCAGTTTTTGCAAAATCAATTAAGGAAGCAAGCTCGTTTCTGTTGGGAAGTCTCCAGTCGTAATGCCCTGATGTCGTCAGGTCTTCGCAGTAGGAGAGTGCTTCTGCCCAAGATTTCGATGAAGAGTACTGCTTCTGCCAGATGAGACCGCTCACATTGTCGGTGACTGTTTCATCTGCTGCGCTGAAGCGTTCCGCCGGTGCGTCATAGTCGTTGACGTGGATGCAGAGAACATCGTTTCCCATCGATTTGGCAACGCTTTCCAGTGCGCCGTTTGCAGCGAGCATCCAAGCGTTTTCGGAGTTCCAGCTGTCTTCATTTGCCCAGAAAGTGCTGCCGGATGCGCTGAAAATCGAGGTAAGCGGAGAGTCTGCGCGGCCGGCGTCAACGATAGTCAGAAGCTCTTCAGGGCTCGGCAGTCTCCAGTAAAGCTGCGTTGCGCCGTAAGTCGAAGTGCGGCAGTATTCCTCAGCTGCAGCCCAGTTCTGCGCGCCGCCGGAGACTTTGTGCCACTCGGAGTGAGTGAAGTCGTCAACGACGATCATCTGCGGGTTAGTTCCTTTCTGCGAGAAGCTCTTTGCCGTGCAGTAACCGGCTAAAGCATACTGAGCATCCTGGCCGAAGAAAAGTTTTCCGTAAGCGGGACATTCGGCCTCCGAACCGTTGTCGAAGCATGAGGTCTCTCCGGTACAGATGCTGCCGAGAGAAAGCGGATCAGCAAGGCACTGCTGAGTCGCGCCGTTCCATTTGTAGCCTTTGTCGCAGGAGAAAACGCATTCTTCACGTGTTGTACCGTAAGCCGCATTTTTTGCTGCCGGAAGCCAGTCGGAGCCGTTGTAAGTCTGCGTGAATCTGCCGATCCCGTCATTCCAGATCGCGTGTTCGGGAAGAGTGGCGCAGTCAGCCGTGGTTTTCGTGCAGTTGCCCGCAATGACCCAGTCGGAGCAGTCCGTTTTGCAGGGAGCTGTGCCTTTTACATTTGCACCCAGAATTTCGGAGCATGCCTTGCTTCCGCCGTCGCAGCCTTCGCCGGGATCGATTATTCCGTCGCCGCAGTTGGAGTAGGTCGGTGCGCCGCATGCAGCCTTGTCGTAAACGCATGTCGTCCTGTTGCATACCGCTTTGTTATCGGGATTCGTCGAAGCCGGGAAAACGTCTCCGCAGCGTATTTCTGTCGAATCCAGATCACCCGTTTCGCACTCTTCACCAGCATCGATTATGCCGTTTCCGCATGCGTTTTTCGCAATAACCGTAATTTCTTTTACCGTATTTTCGCTGTTTACGGTTATCGCTTCGAGGTAGTTGTACATCTCTTCGCCGACGGCAAGAAGAGTGTATCTGCCGAAATCGATGCTAAAGGTTGCATCGTCGTAAGCGTGTGAAGCTTCGTTGAATTTCGCTGATTCGTTCCCGACGAGCTCCATATCTTCGTCATAGATCTGGATGTAGACTTTTGCCGGATGTTTAACCGTATTTATGTTTACTTTGATCGTGAGATCTGCGTCCTCATGGGAAGAAGTGATCTCTTCATCGAGCCTGATCTCAACGCCTAAAGTAGCATTTCCCGGAAGGTTCACGCCGACATTTTTCGCGTAGTAGCCGTCTGCAAAGGCGGAAATCGTGTAGGAAGCCGGAGCGAGATTTTCGATTCTTATCTCACCGTCTTCATTCGGATAGTAGGTTTTGTTACCGGGATTGAGGATGATCCCGGGATTGTTTTCAAGCGGGATCGCATGACCCGAAGCGTCTTCGAGAAGGATCAAAAGGTTCGACGGAAGCGGTTTCGTTTCAACGCCTTCGCTCTTGTCGTTGATAAGAAATTCGTAGGTCTTCTGCGTCGAATATGTTTTGCCTGAAATCTTCGAGTTGACGACGACCGTCATCTTTCCGACGATGTTTCCGAGAGCATCGACATTGTTCGGACCGATGAGATCCTTGAGAGGCTTGAGCCCAGCCGGAAGTTCGCCGGGAGTGAGGATTATCGAATTTTCAAGCGGATCACCGACCGGACTGTAGTAAGTCCTAGTGTTCTCTGTGATTTTGTCGTAAGCGTAACCGATTGTATTTATAAGGACTTTTTCAACATTTGCCGCTGTTGCGACATCAAGCGAAATAAGGTCTGTAAGGCTTGAAAGTCTGCTCAAATAAGGCTTTGTTCCAATTCCGCCGTTTTCAAAAACCTGAACCGTGTCTGCCGATGCGTCGAAAGTATCGACGATGGAAACTGCGTTCGCGTTGCGGTTGATCCCGTCGAAAACGAGATATGCCGTTTCAAGCAGCTTTTTGTTGAGGCTGTCAACTTTGTCTCCGCCGTAGAAAACCGTTCCGATATACTTCAGAACAAGGTAGTAAGTTCTGAACAGACCGAGTTTTTCTTCATTGCTCAAGCGGCTGTTCATCGGCATGAAGAATTTTGCGAAAATTTTCTCTGCATCGGTGACGCTTACTTCGGTGCTGCCGAGCGCAACGTGACCTTCGCCGTTCAGCTTGTAGACCTTGCTGCAGCTCTGCGGCGCAGTGTCGGGGTTGAACCATGCGCAGACGAACTTGTCGGGAGTCAGAGCTGATGTGACGCCGCTGAAATCGGGTCCTTTCGGAGAAGTCGTGACGTAGTTTGCAAAAATCATAACTTCTTTTTTGGTCGCAACATATTTGCTGTTTACTTCGGAAAGACCGGTCACAGCCGCCAGCGCGTCAGCCGAATAGTCCGCCGGAGTCGCACCGCTGTAGGTAAGCGGGATCTTCGACGAATCGAAAAGATCAGCCAGAGTCGCACTTCTGTTGTAGGAAGTTGTCGCAGTGAAAAGAGAGGCGAGCGCAGACCTGAGTTCGAGCCCGTTTTTCACCGCAGCGACTTCGCCGTTATTCTTTCTTGCAAGCATGCGGTTGTAGAATTCCGAAACGTAGTAGATGTTTTCGATCAGATTGAGGTTGCGCTGGAAGCCGATCTGCTTGTTTATGAGCTCGTAAAGGTCGTTTCCGAGTTCACTGAATTTCCTGTTCTGACAGGTGAGATATGAAAGAAGCTCATCTTTGTCAGTACCTGCCGTTTTGTATTCCTGAACACCTTTTTTGATGAATTCTATCGGTGAATAACCCTGATAGTATGAACCGTCGCACCATCTGCTGACGAGCGTTTCAACTGAAACCGGAAGTGAATCCGAGTTTAGCAGGAATCCTGAGAAGTGACCGGTCTTTGCGATCATGACGCTTGAACTCGTTCCGAGCATGATAGGATCACCTGCTGCAGTTGACATTATCGGGTCTCCTGCCGCGTTAGTCATGATGGGATCTCCGCCGGCAGCCTGCATTATCGGGTCACCGCCCGCATCCATCATTATCGGATCACCGCCGGCCGAGATCATGATGGGGTCACCGCCTGCACTGCGTGCAATCTGCATGATGGGGTCACCGCCTGCCGAGAACATTATCGGATCTCCGCCCGCTTCAAGCATTATCGGGTCTCCTCCGGCAGACTGAAGGACTTCGCTTGAGCCGTCGGCATTTGCTCTTTTTGCCGAAAGCATGATGGGATCGCCGCCGAAAACTGTGCCCAATTCATAAACAAAATAGAGCGAGTCGCCTGTGAAAGCAGTTCCGTCAGGACCAAAGTCGATTTTTGAGACCTGAGAACCGTCACCTGTTGATAAAATTTTGTAACTCAGCGTATTTACTTTGGAATTTCCTTTCTTGATCGTGGTGTTTTTCGGAATGACCGCATAAATCCCGTTCGTGATATAGTGCGAAACATCTTTGCTCATGTCACTGACATCGATCGTTCCTGAAAGTTTCTCGAGAAGATAGAGTACGCTCAGCGAATCTTCGGAAATCATTATCGGGTCTCCGCCCATGATGGGATCGCCGCCGCCTGCGTAAACGAGTTTTGCGCGGATCACGTATTCGCCGGCTTCCGTGCTTTTGAACTTGTGGGTCGCCGCTTCAGCCGACTGTTTCATGTCGATCCAGAGGATCTTGAAACCTTCCGAGATATCGTTGCTGCCGCCTTCGATATTGAATTTTATTTCATTGTTTGAAGTGTCTGCTTCATCTATTACGACTTCCTTTCTGTCGGAAAGCACTTTGAAGCCGTTGAAAAACTTGTAAAACTCGCGTCCGTCGGTTTTCTGAATGTCAGCCGCGATTTTTTCGGAGAGAGTTTTTGAATCGGTCGTATCGAGGAAGGAAGAGAGAAGTTTGAGGCCTTCCTTGATGCCCGAAAGCTGCGAATAATCAAGCTCACCCAGCCATGCTCCGGTTCCGAGTTTAGCGTATGCCCTGACGGCCGTTTCGCTTTTGCGGATGTCTGTGCAGTTTTTGTCAAGGAGATATGCCGCATTCGTGATTTCTGAAATATTTGCGACATGGTCGCTCATCCCCTTGAAGCAGCTTGCGAAATCACCTGCTTTAACGCAGTATGTTTTAGAAGCCGAAATGTCTGCATTAAAACTGAACTTTCCGTCTGAATCGGTATTGGCTGAAGCCAGTTCAACAGTTCCGCCGCATTCGATAAGTGCTGCGTGAACTCCTGAAACAGTGTTACCAATTTGGTAGGTTCCTGTTATTTTGTGGTTTTCGGTTGCCTCGGGTTCTTCGGAGTCGGTATCGTTGTCTTGATCCGATATCTCGATATCTGATATATCGATATCATCTGAATCATCGGAATCTTCATCCGGTTCGCCGGTGTCTTCATCGGGCTCTTGAGGATCGTCGGAATCCTCGTCTGATATCTCGATATCCGCTATGTCGGCATCGTCATCTGAAATTTCAGTCTGATCGTTGTCGGTTTTCGGAGTTTCCTTTTTACCGCCGCCGCAGGCCAGCATGAAAACCAAACTCAACATTGCCAGAAGAGCCAACAATTTCTTCATTTTTCCCTCCAGTCTCTGCTCTGCTGTTAAAAACAACAACTTTTCAAAAAAAGCTCTTTATACTACTTGATTTTAAACAGAAAAACAAGAATTTAACTTTTGACTGCCTGAACTCTGTCGGCGATCTTTTTCGTGAAATTGCGCTCGGAATAGCGTTTTAATCTCAAAATCGCGTTTTTGAATGCCTTTTTGTCGCTTCTTCCGTGTCCGATCCCGATAAAGTGGTTCACCCCGAGCAGAAAGGCTGTGCCGTAAAGATTGTACTGGAACATTCTGAAAACTTCGCCGAAAACTTTGTTGAAGACAAAAGTCTGGACTTTGGCAAGCTGCAGCGGAGCGATCCTGGCCTTGATGAGCTGTGAGATCGTTTCGGTAAGCCCTTCGACCGTTTTCAGAGCGACATTCCCGGTGAAGGCGTCAGTCACGACTACGTCAGTCTCAGGGTGTGAAAAAAGGATGTTGCTCTCGATGAAACCGTTGTAGTTGAGCGGTGAATTTTTAATCATCTCAGCGGCTTCGGCGATTTTTTTGTTTCCCTTGCCTTCCTCCGTGCCGACATTGAGGATCGAAATCTTCGAATCTTCAAGGCCCGTCATAAAAAAGCGGTAAGCCTCACCCAAGACTCCGAAATCAAAGAGGTTTTCCGACTTGGGGTCGAGAGTCGCCCCGAGATCGAGGATTATGAGCTTGTGTTTGTCGACCGAAGGATAGCTTGTCGCCAGCGCAGGACGCGTGATGTTCGGGATAACGCCGCTTTTGAAGTATGCAGCCGTCACGATCGCACCGGTGTTCCCGGCTGAAAAAAAGGCGTTTCCCTTCCCTTCGACCAGAAGATCCATGCCGATATGTATCGAAGAATTTCCTTTGCTGCGGAAAGCCAGAGACGGGGTTTCGCCCATCTCGATGCTTTCGCCGGCGTCGATTATCTCAAGGTTTTCCGGAATTTTCGCGTCGCCGAGACAAGCGCGGATCACTTTTTCGGAACCGACGAGCAGAACTTTGATGTCAGGATTTTCGTTGCAAACTTCTAAGGATGAAAAAACGGGAACAACAGGAGCGTTGTCCCCGCCCATAGCATCAACAATGACAGTTGATGTCATTTAAACCTATTGTTCGGAAACAGAGATTATCTCTTTGCCTTTGTAGTTGCCGCAGCTCGGGCAAATACGGTGCGGAAGCATCGGTTCGCCGCATTTCGGGCATGCAATAGTAGCCATCGGGTTTGATTTAAGGTGTCCGCCTCTTCTTTTTTTCGAGCGGGCTGAACAGTGTTTTCTCTTTGGAACCATTGAATCCTCCTATTTTATTGTTTATTCGCCGGATCTATCGCAGCCGCAGTCGCCGAGATTGAGGTCTGCGCCGCACTTCGAGCAGAGACCTTTGCAGTCCTCGCTGCAAAGCACTTTACCCGGCATGTTCATAACAAGTGTTTCTCTTACGAAATCGTCAAGCTCTATCTCGTCACCTGAATAAAAATAGTCGACATCGGGCGTGTTTTCAGGAAAAAGGTAGTAATTTTCATCAATATCCATTTCCAGTTCAAGATCTGCCAGACATCTGTCGCATGCGGTTTTTACGGTCGCATTTCCGAAAAATCTGAGAGAGATCGTTTCTGATGCGCGGTAAAACTCGACTTTGAGCGAGACATTTTTTATTTCGGCACTTTCTCCGAGCTCGTCTCCGGCGATGTGATATTCAACATCGCGTGTGATCTTCGACTCGGTGATTTCACTAAGATAAAGCAGCATTTCAACCACCAAAAAAATAACTGCGGGAATATACTCCGAAAAGTTGAAATGTCAAGGTAAATCTGATTCCGCCGTGTTGCCGTCTGCGCTTTTGCCGTGATTCAGGCTTTGCTGAATTGTGGAAATTATCAGGAATGAAGTTATAATGCCGTGCTTTTTTCGGAGGTGGATATGCTGACGAAACATCGCAATATTGCGGCGTTTATTTTCTATTTTCTGTTTTTTGCCCTTCTTTTTATCCAGCTTCCGCTGCGGCACGAAATTTCCGGAAACTGCGATTCATGGCTCGCGCTGACTTATTCTGCCCGCACTTTGGAAGCTCTGAAATCCGTTTTTACGGGCGAAGAGACCGGGCGCGCGATGTTTCCGGCTGAAAATCCGCTCGCTTACGGCGAATCTGCCCCGGGAATGCAGATTCTGATAATGTTTTTCAAGGCTTTTGGCTTGAGCGATTCCTGGACCAACTATTTTTTTATCACTCTTCTTCTTGCTTTGACGGCGTTCGGGATCTTTGTCTTCACCGGCAGTTTCACCAGGTTTTTTCCGGCGCAGCTTTTTGCCGGATTCTGTTTCGCGTGCAGCAACATGGTTTTTGCGCACATTGATGATTCTGTGATAATTTTCTTTTTCATTCCGGCTCTGGCACTTCATCTTATATACCGCTACTTCGAAGAAAATAAAAATAAATATCTAATAATTTCAAGTGTTTTAACCGGTTTGGAAATATATTTTTCCTTTTACGTTTTTTTCTATCAGTTTCTGATGGTTTTTGTTCTTTACTATTTTCTTGCACATAAATCGGGCGTGAAAATTCAAAGTGCTGTGAAAAATCTGTTTTTTTATTCGGCAGCCGCTTTCGTTATTGCGCTTCCCAATTTCATTTACTACCTCAACACGCTGTATCATCTTGATTTTGTTTCGGTTTTTGAATCTTTTTATACGGCGAAGATGGCGAGTTTCAACCTTATCGATATGCTCCTTGTTCTTCCGGACAATGTGATTTATCCCGATCTTGCCTCCCGTTTAGGCATTCCGATGAACTGGGGTTTTGTGAGACACTGCGACTTTATCGGGCTGCTTACTCTGGCGCTTTTCGTTTATTCGCTTTTCAAGTGGAACTCTGAAAAGAGACTTTTGTTCATAATTCTTGCCGCAGTCGGCGTCTTTTTTGCCTGCGGACCGGTCTTTATGTTCAATTTCAAAGAGGTTTTTTATTCGCCGCTCTACATTTTCTACAAGCCGCTTCCGGTTTTGAAGTTTCTCCGTGTTGCCGTCAGAGCCTATTTCATATTTTTATTCGCCGTTTCTGTTTCGGCGGCGCTCTCTTTTGAAAGGATATGCGGCAGAGTAAAGAAACCTCATCTTGCAGCTGCCGCGTTTTTTGTGCTCAGCTTCTTTGAAAATACGCCGATACCGCTGAAGGGTTTTGATGCAGCAATCACCGAAAAAGTGCCCGAAATTTACGAAACTGTGAAACAGCAGAACATAAAACGCCCGCTGATTTTAGAACTTCCGGCAGCAATGAATATCGAATTTCCGGAAGAAAAAATGAGAAATTTCGGCAATCCGCGCGATTTTGTAACAAAAAATGAGAAAAATCAGCAGCTTGAAGTTAATAATATCGGAATGTTCGTCGATTCATGGGATGACATTTTTCAGTATAACCGCGAAATCATCTATACCAACTGGCAGAACCGGCACAAAATAGACTCGGTAAACGGCGTGAACGGCTATTTTCCGACGCCGCGCATGATTTTTCAGTATCACATAAACCGTCTGCCCGATGCGGAATCTCTGATGTTTTTCCGGAAGGCGGGCGTCCATTTCGTAGTCTGGCACGAGTTCATGAAGATAAAGGCTGACAAGCTGTTGTTAAGTTCTCTCGAAAGTTCTTCGTGCCTGAGAAAAATCGGGACAAACAGCGAAGGGAGCACACTTTTCAAAATTCAGGAGTGCGGGAAATGATTCTGCGGATGAAAAAAAATGATCCCGAAAGTAGAACGGCAAGATAAAAAAGATAAACCGGGCCGTAAATTGCCGCCATGCCTGCATTGTACCTTGGCAGCCAGTATCCTGATGCAAGCCCCGCCTTTTCTATTGCGAGCGAAAGTAAGTTGAGAACAAAAACCGAAACGCTGAAAATAAGCAGCGAAACAGGTTTTTTTGCGGACAAATCCGATATTTTGAAAGCGGTAAAATTAAGAAAGCAGCAGTAAAAAACACTCAGAAAAACAATCGCGACCGGAAATGCGAAACCGGGAAAGAGCAGTAGCGATGCGGGGTAGTAAGTCCCCTGACCTGCGAAAACACATTCGTTGACAATTTCCAGAATGATCGAAGTGAGCGCAGATGCGGCAACCGGCAGAAACATCCGCTTTGAAATCAGAAAATAAGTGATCGCCGGAATCGTCACGATAAAAATCAGTACTTCGATCACAACAAAAGGCGCCATTCTAACCTCCGACCGGAGTGTTTGCTCGGCTCAGAACGCACACTGTTTCAAAGTGCGGAGTGTCGGGAAAAAGGTCGATAATATACAAATGTTTCACGTGAAACCTTTTTGCGAAAAATGTCTTCAGATCCCGTACCAGATTGGGCGGTTCGCATGCGATGTAGACCAGATTTCCGGTGCTGTCGCTTATAATTTCGGAAAGTTTCGCTCCGAGTCCGGCGCGCGGCGGGTCTGCCACGACGAGATCGGTTTTTTCGAGGTGTTTCAGGTCGTAGGCGTTCATTTTTATGATTTTTGCCTTATCCCTAAGGTTTTCGGCGTAACTAATGCATGCCGCATCTTCGATTTCAAAGCCTGTCGTTTTTATCCCTTTGTCAGCGAGAAAAAGCGAGAAAAGTCCGCTTCCGCAGAAGAGATCGACTGCATTTCTGGCTCCTGTTTCTTCCGCTTCGCGCATGACGAGCGAGCACATTATTCCTGCGCCTTCTTCCGAAGACTGGAAAAAACTGTCGCGGCGGATTTTCATTATTTTTCCCAAGACCGATTTTCTCAAAGTTTCGGCTCCGGGCATGAAATCACCCGTGAATTTTGAATATTCAAACTGTGTGTCTCTGCGTCTTTTCGGAATGTCTGCAAGAATTTTTTCAAAAAAAACAGGGTCAAGAAGCGGACAACTTTCGATCTGAACGAAATCGCTGCTCCTTTTTTTGCGGTATGCCGGTTTTCCCTTGAACGAAAAGAGTTTTGCACGTGTCCTGAGCCCTGTTTCTCCCGGCGTTATGACAATCGGATCAATGTCGAGAGTTATTTGATTCTGCTTCAAAAGTTCTGAAAATATTAGCTTTTTTATTCTGAGCTGTGCAGGGTAGGAGATGTGCTGGAGCGAGCAGCCTCCGCAGATCCCGTAATATCTGCAGAGCGGTTTTCTTCTTTCGGGTGAGGCTTCAAGAAGCTCGAAATCGTCTGTGTAAAAAAAACTTTTCTCCTTCACCGCGCTTTTGATTTTTACCGTTTCGCCAGGCAGAGTGTAGGGAACAAAAAAAGTTTTTCCCTCAGTCCAGCCTATCCCGCAGCCGTTTGAAATAATTTTCGCGATTTTGACTTCCGTCATCCCTCAAACCCCGCCAGACCAGCTTTGAAAGCGGTTATCAGCATGATCGATTTCGCATCGACGATCTGTTTTTCTTCAATCATTTTCCAAGCTTCTTCAAGCGTTACTTCGAGTATTTCGAGGTCTTCATCGATTTCCGGGAAAAGTCTGCGCTCGCCTTCGGGAATTTTTTCGACTAGAGCTGTGAAATAGTGCATGTATTCGTCGCTACAGCCGCATGAGGTGTAGGCTTCGAAGGTTTTTGCAATTTTTATCGGGCGGTAACCGGTCTCTTCTTCGAGTTCCCTGATTATGCAGTGCGTCGGATCTTCACCTTTGTCGATTTTTCCAGCCGGGATCTCGTAGATCCAGCGGTCTATCGGCGTTCTGTACTGCTTTTCGAGAAGGATTTTACCCTCTTTCGTGATCGCTAAAATCGATGCTGTTCCGCAGAACCTGATGATCGAATGTTTTACGCGACGCCCCGACTTGTCGAGCTCGACTTCAGAGACCGTGAAAACGCGCATGTCTGCGACCTGTTTTTCTGAAATTATCGTGTTTTTTGCCATGTTTACCTCACTTTTTAAAATTTCACGCAAAAAAACGCTGAAACTATACACAGATGTTTTAAGAAAATCCACGCATTTTTACGATTTTTATCAAAAGCTGCCGTCAATTGGAGTGAAAAAGCCACTGAGATTGAAGCCATTGTTTTGTGAAAACGTGCGCTGATCGGCGTGGCGGATACAGAGGATATTACTTCCATCAGATTTTCCTGCGGCACTATAATCAGAATCCGATATAAGAGTTTTGCTTCTCCAACAGAAAATCCAGAATCCCGATCACCAGAATTCCGTCATCTGTCTGCCATGGCCTGATGTGCTCTTTGACAACGATTATCTTTTTAAAACTGTCCGGGATATTGTTCAAAGGTCTGCTTTCCTGCACTGTTTTCTCATGCGTGTCAAGATTTAGAGCCGACTGAATATAACACCTGTCATTTCCTTTATTGCATACAAAATCGACTTCGGTCTGAATGCGTTTTCCGTCACTGCGTATCTCGACGACTCCGACATCAACATTGAAACCCCGCACATGAAGTTCGTTGAATATCGCATTTTCCATAAGATGAGTTTCTTCCTGCTGCCTGAAATTCAGCCGCGCGTTGCGGAGACCGAGATCGGAAAAATAATATTTACAGGGCGTATGAATGTATTTTCTCCCTTTGACATCGTAACGCAAAGCCTTCTCGACAATAAAAGCGTTTTCCAGATGCGAGAGATAAGAAGTAAGCGTGTTTAAAGAAATATCTTTTTCACCTTTACTCTTGAAAGTGTCGTATATTTTCAACGGATTAGTCAACGACCCGACAGAAGACGCCAGCACATTGACAAGGCTGTCAAGCACATCTGTTCTTTTTACAAGATTCCGCTCCACTATATCCCTGAAATATGTTTCCTCAAAAAGAGCTTTAAGATATTCCGATTTGTCCGAATCGCTTTTTTTCGATAAGATCTGATTCCGGTTATAACCTTTATCAGCCCGTTTTCACGTCTGCTTATCAATTTTTCCAAATAAATGTCTCTTTTTATCTCTTTCATGCCGCCTCTATTGAAAATTTTTGCCATTTATGGCATTTTTTTTCAGCGCCTCATCTTTCATTGCAACCAAGAAAGCAAAGAAAAACAGTTTTTTTAGCATACGATAGATTAAGAAAAAATAAATTTGAAAACAAGGATTCTTTAATGTAAATGCAAAAAAGATGATAGTCAAGGGAAAGCGGAGCAACTGTTTTAGAAGGAATCCCAACCCATTGTTTTATGAAACCGTGCGCTTGCTCTTGCCTCTCACTCAGGGAGAAGTGTCACACAGTGACGGAGAGGGCAAAAGGTCTCACTCCGAACGGATGCATCGGACTTTATTTATTTTGCGGAATACTCTCTGCTTTTTTCTTCAAGAAGTCTGAAATCGCAGCAGAAATTCACGATTTTCCCTGTCGATATCTGTTTGTCGTAAAGTTCGTTCGCTTTTTGGATTATGAGAGGCAGAATTTTAAGACAGAAAGCAAATTCTTTGTTCATCAGGTTTTTATAATTCCGTGTTTCGACAGAATCTTGAGGATTGGTTGTCAAATCAACTCTGGTGTATAAGCCTTCTTTTATCGGGAGCATTTTCTTCAAGTCGATGACTGAAAAAATCTGTTTGACGGTTCCGTCGGGATTTTCCTTGAATACAGCGTTCTTTGAAAGCGGTTTTTTATTGCTGCTTTCATATATCAGAAATCTGTCAGACTCGATATTGTTCCAGAATTTGTGTTTTTCCTTTGCGGACGAAAGGGGAATAACATATTTGTTTTCATCTTCGTTTATCAAAATTCCGATATAAGGTTTGTTGTCGTAGCCAATCGGTTTGTAGAAGACTTCAGAGCAGTTTTCGTGCAAATATTTCAAGTAATCCTGATCAATATTGACGAAAGTGAGTTTATCTTTTAGTGAAAACACGATACACCTAAAAAACTAAGGCCGCCCACTTTCGTGAACGGCCTTTCTTAAAGTTCATCTCTTTGCGGTAACCCGCAGGTTAATGGAGACCTTACATTTGCGAATTATATGAATGAAAATAAAAATGTCAAGAGAAAAATATTAAATTTTTTAATTAAGTTTAAATTTTTATTAAATTCTGAAATTTGTCTTGTTCCATTTTGATACTTGAAAATGCCGTCGAACGGCGACTGCTGACGGAGAAGAAAGAAAATTGAAACCTCAATCCCTTATTTTGTGAAACTGTGCGCTAATAGGCGTTGCGGACACATACGGTTTTTATTCAATGATTTGGCGTTTTTTAAATTTATCCTAAAAATTTTGTAAATCATAAAAATAAATCTGGATTTATTATCTAAATTTTTATTTTATTTATCTGAAAACTTTTCTTTGAGGCTGGAAATGGAAAATGAAATTTTGTTGCCTGAAATAAAAATTGAAGACAAAATCTTGGTAATACGCGGTCAACAGGTAATGATTGACCGTGATCTGGCTGAACTTTACGGTGTCGAAACAAAAGTCCTGAATCAAGCAGTAAAAAGAAATATCGAAAGATTTCCAGAAAGATTTATGTTTCAACTCACAAAAGATGAAATGCTTTTACTGGAATCATGTTCAAGGTCACAAATTGTGACCTTGAACGAGAAAAGGGGGCGGGGAAGTAATATTAAGTATTTGCCGTATGTTTTTACGGAACAAGGTGTAGCCATGCTCGCATCCGTGTTAAAAAGTGATGCGGCAATTCAAACAAGTATAATGATTATGGATGCTTTTGTTGCTCTGCGGCGTTTTTTGCAAAGCAATTTCCAAGTTTTTGCTGAAATAGACTCAATAAAGCGACATCAACTCGAATCCGACAAGCGCATTGACGAACTTTTTTACAAAATGGACAGATACAAAATCGAAGACAGGCAGGGCATTTTCTTTCAAGGCCAGATTTTTGATGCCTACGCTAAGTTTGAATCCTTCATTCAAAGTGCGGAGCATGAAATCGTTCTCATTGACAACTACATTGATCTTTCGGTTTTGGAACGCTTTTCAAAGAAGCGAAAAGATGTAAAAGTCACGATTTATACAGACCCAAAAACTAAATTAAGTGAGCAGGATATCCGAAAATTCAACGAACAATATCCACAACTTGTGATAAAACACACAACAAAAGTCCACGATCGTTTTCTGATAATTGATGATAATACGCTTTATCACATCGGCGCATCTTTGAAAGATCTCGGCAAAAAATGTTTTGCGTTCGAAGTGCTGGATTCAGCGTGGATCAAAGAGATCTTGAAGAATTTGTGAAACCTTCTGGGAGTGCGGGCGGCTCGCCCGCAATCATTTCGAACGAATGTGAAACATCTCTCGTCATGTTGAGGCTTGCCGAAACATCTCCCGTCATCTTGAACGAATGTGAAAGATCTCTGAGATTCTTCGCTTCGCTCAGAATGACGAGTCTGCACGCGAGCCGCGTGCGCTCCGACAAAAGTCGACTCGCCTGACGGCGAGAGGGAGAGCCCGCCCCCTTCAAAAGGGCGGGCAAAAATAACTCGCTACGCTCGTAAAATGCGGTCACGACCTACCTCACACAACGGACACTGGCGTAGTTAGTCTTATTGTTGCCGCCCACGTAGCCGTCGTCGAAATCCACGAGCCATGCGTGATCTGTAGGATCTGATCCAGTAGAGGAAGACCAAAAATATTCGGTTTCCCCGAATTTGCTGTGTCCGCCGCTTGAATCCTGTGAGCAGGAAGCACATGTCGCAGAAGTCCAGCATGACATCGACAAACAACCAGGATCTTTAACAGCACAGGAGCCTGTCGGCATTGTGCTCGGACAATTAAGAATAAGTGTCCTGAGCTCGGTTATTGTCGGCAGATGCCAGCCGCTTAAGCCGCCTTCTGAATAGCTGCTGCAATAGTCAACCGCATTCTGCCATGTGTAGGTCGTTGATGCCTTTGCAGACCAGATATAGCCGGTAGATGAATCCTTGCACGGGGTCGATGAAGTTGAGCTGCATTCAGGTGTTGATGAGCCGTTGCTTGCGCATGTGCTGCCGTTCCATGTGTATTCTGCCGATGCGCATTTGAACCTGCAAACTCCGGCAGTTTCGCTGTAAGTTGAAGTGTAACTTGAAGGACTCCAGCTTGAGCCGCTCCATGTCTGGGTAAATTTGCCGTTCGCGCCGTTGTCATTCCAAACCGTGTTCTCCGGTTTCGAAGAGCAATTCCCCTGCTGGGTTTCAACATTGCAGGTTTTGCCCGATGAATTCCAATTGTAGTGTTCCTCGCAGACATATTTGCACTCTCCCGCTATCTCGCTGTAACTTGAAGAAATCGGGGAGCTCCACCCTGTTGAACTGCTGTAACTCTGTGAGTATGTGCCGTTTCGGCCGCCATCGTTCCAAACTGAGTTCAACGGTTTGGACGAACATTCCGCAGGTCTCGTGCACTGATTCTGGGAATTGTTCCATGATCCTCCGGCATCGTTGCACTCCTCCAGGGTTGTATCGGCTGACATGCCGCTTCCGCCGTTTACAAGTGTTTCGACAAACTCTTTAGCTGCCTCTTTCATTGGTTCAAAATTTTCCCCCAGCGAGGTTGTGCAGTCAAGAACTAGCATGATAAGTGCACTGCTTTGCTCTTCCTCAACTTGAGGCGGCAACTCTGCCATATCAATTTCGATATCGCCGTACCAACCGCTACCTGAGCTTGTCTGCTTCCAAAGACGGCTGCTGTTCTGGAAAACCTCTTTCGGAACTGTGCTGCCGTCAGAATATTTCAAATCATTAAACTGGAAGTAAAGTTCGCCGTTCGGACCTTTTTTGGTAGATGTGATCGTTTCTTCACCTGCTTGAAAACCTTCGTAAGTTATGTTTTCGAGTGTTTTCACACCGCTTGTCTTGTGATATGTCGCCTGAATGTAAAGATTAGAACTTTCAGCTGTTTCGGCATTATCAAATGTGTAGCGGATAACCTGACCGTCATCGTATCCTCCGGGAATATAAACACCCATATTTATGGATGTCGAAACCTTGTAGAGACTTTCTGCAATCTCATTGAAACGAGCCTTGACCTCTTCCATGTCCGACCCTTCAAAAGCATTTCCTTCACTTGCCAGCAGTTTCAGCATATCACGGAATTCTTCCATCAGAACATCAGGTATATCACCGCTGTTCAGACCAATTGTGTAGGCATCCAGGGTGAGCCCGTGTATTCCTTCCTCTTCAACTATTTTATCGTGAAGATAATTGAGATATTCAGTAGGGGAAAATTCCGGTCTGAACTCATCGGCTGTTGACTGGTTATCGAGACCGTCGGTGAATGTTACCAACGCCACATTCGTCAGCTTGTCAGGAAGCGGTTTATAAGTGTCCAGCATCTTCAATGCTGTGTCATCGGCATAGTAAAGCGTCGTCAGATTTAACGGCTGAAGCTTTGTGTCGATAAAAGAGATGAACTCTGCCTTACTCTCTGTGTCCAGAAGTTTTATTGGTTGTGAATACAACTTATTGTTAAACCCGATAATGCCCAAATAGATACCCGCCTTTCTTTTTTCGCCGGAATCCGGATTTGTCGGATCGGTGTCAACATCATCAGGATCTGTATCCGCATCGTCGTCCGGCTGTGAATCGCTGCTGTCAGGAGCACTGTCCGGATTGTCTGAATCGGGTTCATCAGAAGGCTCAGTGTCTGCCGCAGGATCAGTGTCAACTGTGTCTTCGTCAGTCACGGTGTCGCCGGTATCTGTGTTGTCACCGGTTTTAGAACTGCCGCCTCCGCAGCTGACAACAAAAACCAAAGCCGCAAAAAGCGCAAAAGAAATAAAAAACTTCTTCATTTTTTCCTCCTTAAAAAGTTAAAAAATATTTCCTATGTTAAAAAAGAAATGTGATGAATCCCGATAATTTCCGGCATTTCCGCCGAATCCCAGATTTACCGTGAATCTGCTGCGGAATATCATGTCAAAGCCGAGTTCCCATGCAAACGCCTTTTCGATATCTCCGTCATCGTCATAAAAAACAGCAGTGATATTCAATCCCGGCGAAAACCAGAATCCGATATAACGAATGGCGTCTGTTAACAAAATTGACTCCTCAAAAAAATCGAATGCGCGATAGAATATGGAATTGAAACGGAAAGGCAAGTTTTTGTGAGATGTTTCGCGTTGCTACCAACATGACGCGAATCTGCAGGCGGGCTGCCTGCGCTCCGACAGACTGTCTCGTTTCGGATCGAATTTCACTTTTTCGGTTTAAATCCGCACAAAATCCGTGCGTCGTTGTATTCTGCCGTGTGGTTTCCCGTATCATCGCGCATTGTCAGGGTTTCCGCGACGGTTTCTTTTTCTGAAAACGATGCTGAAAATATCGAAATGAGAGCCGGTTTGCCCGCTTTCGGAATGAAATCGACTCTGGAATTTATGAACATTCCGCAGTTTTGAGCGGCGTCATATACTCTTTTACTATATGTATAGGGATAAACGGTGATGAAAACGCCGTTTGGGCTCAGATGTTTTGCCGCGGTTTTGAAATAGTCGTCGATGCTTCCGTTCAGTTCGAAGCGCGCCGCGGCTTTGTCATCGTTTTCGCTCAAAGGTCCTTCCGTGCTTTGGTAGTAGGGCGGAGTGGAAGTTACGAGATCAAATTTTTCATCCAAATTAAGTTCGCGCAAGTCTCCGTGAAGTATCGAAAATCTTTCTATGAGGCCGTTGATTTCAAGCGATTTTTCGGCGAGTTCGTAGCGGTTGGGTCTGATTTCGATGCCGATGCCGCTCAAATCCGGGAATTTCCACAAAACTATCATCGGAACGCTTGCAAGACCGCTCCCGAGGTCTAAAAAACGCGCCGGCGGATCATCCAAAACGCATTTTATCGCAAGCCACGCGGTCAGAAGGTCGTCTGTGCTGTAGCGCTGCCCGTTTTCAGGCTGAAAAATCTTGAAATCGCCGGAAAGCGTATCGCATCTTGTCATGCAGCACCTGTCAGAACTGAAGATCGGCGCTGCCGAGAACGCTTTTGCCGGAGTAAGTAAAGCGCGTTATCACGCTTTTAAGTTCACGCACGTTGCCGGGCCAGGAGTAGGAGACGAGTTTTTCCGCAGCGGCGTCTTCGATAACGAGTTCGCGGCCGCTCAGAGCGCGGTAAAGGTGCTTTGCAAGAGGGATTATGTCGTCTTTGTGTTCGCGCAGAGGCGGGATCTGGATGTGGAGTGTCGAAACTCTGTAGAAAAGGTCTTTCCGGAAAGTCTGCGCTTCTACTGCAGCTTCAAGATTTTTGTTCGTAGCAAGAACGAGATTGACGTCAACTGTCCTGCCGATGCCGCTTTCGCCCACTTTGCGGATTTTCCAGTCTTCGAGAACTCTGAGAAGTTTCGATTGAAGGTTGATAGGAATCTCGGCGATTTCATCAAGGAAAAGAGTACCGCCGTCAGCCAGCATGAATGCGCCGTCACGCTCTTCCGCGCCGGTAAAACCGCCCTTCGCAGTGCCGAAAAGCTCGCTCTCGGCCAGTGTTTCAGGAATGCTTGCCGCATTGTAAGTGATGAAAGCGCCCTTTCTGCCGCTTGTTTTGTGGATGAATTCTGCAAAAACCTCTTTTCCGACGCCGCTTTCTCCCGAAAGAAGGATTATCGGATGATTGCGGAAAAGAATCGGCTGGTTGAGCCAGTTCTCTATTTGCTCGAAATATGGCGAAAGTGTCCCTGCGAGGAAGGTCTCACTGGTTTTTTCCTTGTTGATTTTTATCGTGACATCGTGTCTGCCGGCGATCGAAAGGTGATATTTGCCCTCTTCGAGAATGCCGCTGTTGATCCTCACGCCGTTTACCCACGTGCCGTTTTTACCTTTATTTATGAAGTTTACCCCTTTTTCCTGCATTTCGAGGATGACGTGCTCGCTTGAAACCTCGCTGAAAGAGATGGCGATGTCGGTATTTTTCCTGCCGATCACGATTTTGCGCCCCGGCCTGAAAACAAAAGTTTTGTGAACGCCGCCGTAAGTCGTTTCGATGTTTTTGAACTCGGTCGGTTCGTCCTCGATTATCAGCGTGTTGCCCGCTTTTGCCGGTGCTTCGTCCGCAGCTGCGGAAAGAACAGAGAGGTTCGATGTCGGCGAGAACGAAAAGCTGAACTCCTGAAGTGAAAAGACATCGGAATCCTCGAAAACTTCGCCGCCCGAAACTTTTTTGCCGTTGAGCTTGAACTCGCCGGATGTCGGATAGAGACACCATGAGTAGTCCTTTTTCTCGAAGTTGAACTCTTTGCGCATCACGAGTTCACAGTCGTGCAGCTCCTGCGGGAAAAGGATGTCGCCTTCGCTGCCGCCGATCACGATTTTTTTTCTGGCGCTGTTTATATAAAAGGAAAAAAGATGCTTGGAACCGCGGTATATAAGAAGATACATGGCAAACCCCAAAAAAACCGACGGCATTATATTCAGATTTTAAAAAAAAGCGAGTGTTGCGGCAATGCGGCGCCTAGATCGTTATCCCGGGATTTTGGGATCCCGTAATTCCGGCATTTCTGGCGGCGCCAAGATTTTTTGTGGTGAAGAGCAAAAAAATCTCCCAGTAAAATCGGGCTGTTGTGCAAAAAGATGAAAAAAGTGAAAAAAATAATTTGACATTTGATTTTCAATCGCTAAGATACGCCCCGCTTTTTTGAGAGGTCATTGAAAACTGAGCAGCAGAAATGAGACACACAGCGAATAATTAGGGTCTTTAAAAGACCTTTGAGAAATGAGAAAAGGATTTAACTGGAGAGTTTGATCCTGGCTCAGGACGAACGCTGGCGGCGTGCTTAATACATGCAAGTCGAGCGAGCTACTTCGGTAGCGAGCGGCGCACGGG